>JAEWRF010000001.1 GCA_023460155.1 Bacillota bacterium
TCCCCCCGCCGGGCATTCCGCCGCCGGGCATTCCGCCGCCGCCCATCATGCCGCCCATCATCTGATCCTGCATCTCCGCCTGGGTGCTGACAGAAACGTTGATGGAGCCCGCACTCAGGGTTTTGAACTCGTTCTGCACGTCGACCTCGCCGCCGTGCCCGACCGCAATCACAAGAACAATAGTCGCCGAACCGACGATGATGCCGAGCGAGGTCAGGAACACCTTGAATTTGTTTTCCATGAGGTTGATCCAGACCAGATGAAAAATCTCGCTCATACGCATTCGGCTCATCGCCAGCGGCTTCGGTTTTTCCGCTTTTGCTTTTGCCGGACCGGCCGGCAGCTGCTCCAACGCCGCCGCTTTTTCCGTCACGATGCCATCACCGCGCTTTCGGCCAGAACCGTCTGCCCGCTCTCAAGCCCGCTGGTAATTTCCACCTGTGTTCCGTCCGAGAAACCGGTTTTCACCGTTTTCTGCGTATGGGTGCCGTCCGCGTTTTTCACCAGCACGGACGAGACCCCATTCTTAAAGGTAATCGCCTTGTTGCTGACATACAGGACATTCTTCGCCTGTTTCCGGATTACGGTGGCCTCGCCGCTCATTCCTTCATAAATAGCACCGAGGTCGCTCACCGAGCCTTTCGACCGTACTACGACCGTATAAGTGACCGAAGAGGAACCGCTTCGTGCGGGCTCTGCCGTAATGCTCTCCACCACGGCGTCGACGGAGCTTCCGTCATAGGCGGAGAAGGAGAGGGAAGCGTCCTGCCCTATGGCAACACTGCCGATGTCATCTTCGGAAACGGAAACCGACATCGCCACCGTATCCGTTTTTGTGATGACCATCATTGCGGTGTCGGCCTGCACGCTGGTTCCGTTTGTATACTCAATCGCTGCTACCAATCCGTCGCAGGGGGCGGTAATAACCCCGTTGCCGTTCAGCGCGCTGTCGATTTCACTCACCTGATTCTGAAGCTGATCCACGGAAGACTGCGCAACCGTGACAGCTTCCTCCAGCTGGTTCACCGCGAGGGAATAAGCATTGTCCGCGTTTGACGCCGTGTTCAGGTCCGTATTCTCGGACGCCTGTGCCGTTACGGAAGAAATCTGGGCGGTCTTCTGCGCCTTATCCAGATTGTACTGGTCGGTTTTCACCTGCGCCTGCAGCGTGGCAACCTTACTGTCGATATCGTTCTGGGAAAGACTCGAAGCGTTCGACTTGTACTTGTCGCTGAAGGTCGTATTGGCATCGTTGTATGCCGAGCTATAGTTGTTGTATTCCGCCGTGTACTCCGCGACTTTCGCCTCCAGATCGTTTTCCTGATCCACAATCGTTTTGGCAACGTCGTCGTAATAATCGTTGTAAGCCTCTTTGGCATTGTTGTATTCGCTGTCGTCCGCGTCGTCGTTGGTGTCTTCATCGGTCGTGTGCTCGTTCTGATATAAAGCCGTGCGCGCATTGTCCATCGCCGTTTTCAGGGAATTGTACTGGTTCAGGACGGTACTGTTGTTGGTTTTGAAGGTCGAAAGCTGGTTCGTGTAGCTCGTTTCCGAGGTCTGCGCGTTGTCCCTCCACTGCTTGAGCTGCTGCAGCTTTGTGTAATCCGCCGAATAACTTTTCTGCAGCGCAAGATAATCGCTCAGCGATTTCTGGTCGTTCTGCAGCGAGGTCTGTGCGGACTGGATATTCTGCTGGAGCTCCGACTCCGTAAGCTGCCGCGTGATCGGGGCGGAGGTTGCGAGGAATTTGCTGGATTCATAAGTGATCTTCGCGGTCGCCAGCTTCGCCTTCTGATCGTTCAGAGCCGACTGCAGGCTTACCTTCGCTGCTTCCAGCTTCTGACGCGTATCAGAACTGTTGTCGGAAACGCTGTCGAGGTTCAGCTTGATCAGCGCCGTTCCCTTTTTGACTGCCGTGCCGGCCTTCACCAGCACCGTGTCAATCTTGCAGGCAACCGGAAAAGTGACATTTGTGCTGTCCAGCGAAACCGTGCCGGATTCGGTGGTTCCCACCGTCACATTTCCCTTGGAAACAGTATACTCCCGGTAATTTGTCGTCTTATTCGACGTTCTGTTTTTCTGAACGACAAAAATAACGATCACCGCTCCCACGGCGATCACAGCCGCCGCTGTGACAAGAATTGTGACCTTCCTGTGAAGCTTCGTGAAATCATGGAGTCCATCCAATTTTCCGCTCATGCGCCAACCCCCGATTGAATTGATTTAGCTTTATTTTCCATTTCTTATTGTAACAATACCGAAAGAATATGAGGAGAAATTGAAATGCACATGAGAAACACATGAAAAAAGGGCCGATCCTGACGGATCGGCCTCTCGGATGGCAATTTACTGCTTTTTCGGCAGGCGGATGGTAAAATTCGCGCCGCGGTCCGGTTCGCTCTCCACGCGGATCTGACCGCCGTGGCGGTCAACGATCCATTTTACGATGGAAAGCCCCAGCCCGGAGGAGCCTTTGGCCCGCGTCCGCGCGGCGTCCGCCTTGTAAAACCGGTCAAAAATATGCGGAATATCCTTTGCTGAAATGCCGACGCCGGTGTCGCGCACGCCGAATTCAACCGAAGCCCCGGCATTCCTGCAGAAAAGGATGATTTCGCCGCCCTCCGGGGTATATTTGATACTGTTTTCCACAATCGCGCGCACCGCCTGTTTGACGAGCGCTTCGTCCGCCATCAGGGAAACTCCCGCTTCGATCTCGTCGGAAACGGAGTGACCCAAATCGATCATTCTGGTTTCCTCGGCCACCTCCCGCATCAGGGTTGAAAGGTCGAAGTTTTCGAGCCGCACATGCTGCGTTTTCTGATCCGCCCGCGCGAGAAACAGGAGGCGGTCGACCAGCTGCTGCATGTTATCCGTTTCCTCAATGATTTTCTCTACGGATTCCTCCAGCACCTCACGGTCGCCGGTGCCCCAGCGCCGGAGCAGGTTGGCGTAGCCGGAAATGACGGAAAGCGGCGTGCGCAGCTCGTGGGAAGCATCCGAAACAAACCGGTTCTGCTTTTCGTAGGATTCCTGAATGCGGCCGAGCATTTCGTTGAAGGTATCGGCCAGCTCACGCAGCTCGTCGTGGGAGGTTACCGTCTCGATGCGGGTTGAGAGATCGCTTGCGGAAATGGAGCGCGCGGTCTGGGTCATCAGGGCAACCGGGGTAAGCATCTGGCGCGTTCTCCGCGCTCCTACCAGAACGGTTGCAATGGTAAGAAGGATCAGAACGCCTGCGTACACGCCGATCATCAGAGGGCTGACGTCAAGGCCGTCCGATTCCATCACCCGCAGCATCATATGGCGCATTGGAATATTCAGCCTTCGGCCCGTCTGCAGGGCGTGGACCTCGTCTGCAGGCTTCTGACCGTATGCGGTAACTTTTCCCCCCGCCGTTTTGTCACTTCTGCTGTCCGGCGCTACGGCACTTTCGGTTCCCTCCGAACTGCCGTTACCCTGCGCTTCCGTGTCGTCGCCCGGCAAAAATCTGCTCGTTTCTTCCCGTATTTCAATACAGACATGATTGGCGAGCGCAAAGCTCTCAAGATCGAAGCTTTCCGAATCAGGGCGCTGCAGCCGATCGGCAACAAAGCTTGTAATCCGCTCCAGATTTTGGCTGCGGACCTCGTGCATGGTGAAAAAATAAGTGATTCCCGCCGCAAAAAGGATCAGGATCAGGCCGAACAGCAGCGAATACGTGGCGGTCATCTTGAAGGCAATGGAATATTTGATCTTCCGGGTCTTCCGTCCCGGAAAAATTTTACGCATCATAAGTTTTAATAATGTAACCGACGCCGCGGATCGTCCGGATCAGGTCGGTGTGGAACGGATAGTCGATCTTATTCCGGAGATAGCGCACGTAAACGTCCACCAGATTCGTCTCGCCGCAGAAATCGTAGCCCCACACTTTTTCCATCAGTTTATCCCGCGAACAGACGATGTCGTGGTTCTCCATTAAAAAGCACAGCAGGTCAAACTCCCGCTTGGTCAGCTGAATCGGCTCGCCGCCGTACGAAACCTCCCTCTTGGAGCGGTCAAGGTACAGTTTCCCGACCGTCAGCCCCTGTGCCGAGCTCTCCACGGGCTTCCGTTTGAGAGCCGCACGCATGCGGGCCAGAAGCTCTTCGATGGCAAACGGCTTGGTCAGGTAGTCGTCCGCCCCGCCGTCGAGACCCTGCACCTTTTCACTGACCGCGTCCTTGGCCGTCAGCATGATAATCGGAGTATCGCACTCCCTGCGAAGCTTCTGAAGAATCTCCATTCCGTCCAGGGAAGGCAGCATCACGTCCAGCAGGATCAGGTCGAATTTTTCCTTCAGGGCGCGGCGGTACCCCAGGAGCCCGTCGTATTCCATCGCCACCGAATATCCCTCGTGCCGCAGCTCCAATTCCAAAAAACGAACGCTGTTGCGGTCGTCGTCAATAATAAGCACCTTGTTCCCGATCATATTCCTTCCCCGCTTTCCAAAAGCTCCCCCAATTTTATCTTAAACAGTATAATTGCCAAATATGAGAAAGAATTAAAGCGAAAATGAAAATTCCATGAAAAAAGGCGGAAGTCTCCTTCCGCCCCAACCTGCAGAAAATACGCACACCGTTTACTGAACAGCCGAAACGGAAGTGCTCTGCCCGTCCGTCCGGGCGGCGATATAAGCCGCCGCGCCCTTCTCGATGGAATCCAGAAAGATCTGAAGGAACGCCTGGTAATCGTCAAAGGTAAACGGACTGCTTACCGCAGTATCACCGTCAGCGGTATCCGCACTCCCGGAGCCGTCGGTTCCCGACACTCCGAAGGAAGAAACGGATCCCTCGGGCAGAGCGGTATCCTCGCCCGCGTATCCCAGAACCTTCTGCACGTAATTGCGCGTCTCCGCAAACGGCGGAATCCCACCGTACTTCGCGACGTTTCCGCTTCCCGCGTTGTAAGCCGCAAGCGCAAGCTTCTGGTCGCCGTATTTGTTCAGGAGTCCGCTCAGGTACTGTGCGCCGCCCATGACGTTCTGCTCCGCATCGAACGGATTCGCAACGCCGAGCGCCGCCGCCGTGGAAGGCATCAGCTGCATGACGCCCTCGGCCCCGCAACTGGAAACGGCATCCGCCTGAAACCCGGATTCCGCTTTGGCAACCGCCTTAAGCAGTTTTTTAGGCACATGATATTTTTGGGAAGCCTCGTCAAAAATAGTATCCAGGCTCTTTTGGCCGCCGGAGCTTACCGCACGCTGAAGCATGCCGGAAAAAGCGGTCCCGCCCGTTGATTTCGCCGCGGAAAGCCCCGCCGCATTCCCGTCCGCCGCCGGACGGGCAATAGAAATCTGACCGATCACCCTGTTCACCCCCGGAAATTGTTTCCTCTGTTTGTATCATACCGTATTCGCCCCCCAAAATCAATGTGTTTCGGCAGGATTTCCGTGAAAACGCCAAAGCAGACGCGGAGCTCCGCCGTCCCCAAAAATTTTTTTCACCCGCGGCCCTTTTTTTCATATCTTGTAAAAAAGGAGGCGGGCAGCATGGCTTTCGGATTGGCTCTCGCGGGCGGAGGGATCCGCGGGGCGGCGCATGTGGGCGTGCTTCTCGCGCTGGAGGAAGCCGGCATGAAGCCGGATTCCATCGCGGGAACCAGCGCGGGCGGTATCGTCGCGGGCCTTTACGCGGCCGGGATCACCGCAGAGCAGCTCCGCGATACGGTGCTGAAACTGACGAAAAGCGGCGCCGCCCTTGCAGACCCGGACCTTCCCGGGATCCTGACGCTGGTGCCGGAGCTTCTCGCGCGGCAGCGCGGGGCCTGCTCCGGCCTGCTGAAGGGGAACAAAATGGAGAATTACCTGAGCGGCCTCGTCGGGGACAAAACCATGCGGGAGATTCCCATGCGCCTCTGCATCCCGGCGGTGGACCTCATCACCGGCCGCACGGTGGTGTTCACCAACTCCCTGGCAAACGTAAAGCCGTTCGGCGGGGTAAAGTGGAACGCCGGGGTGAAGCTCTGCGAGGCAATGCGCGCCACCTCGGCGATTCCCGCCGTGTTCCAGCCCAAGATGGTGCAGGGGATGTGCCTCGTTGACGGCGGCGTGACAGACGTTCTGCCGGTCGACCTGCTGCTTGCGGCGGGCTCGCCCCCCGTGCTTGCCGTGGACGTCTCCGAATGCTATAAAATGCCGGAACGGATCACCCTGCCGGAGGTGGTGTCACATTCGCTCTCCATTATGGAGACGCGCCTGCGGCAGTGCGTCACGCGCGGGGAAAAGCTGCTGCTCACGCCCGACCTGCCCGAAACCTCCGGCGTGCTGAACCTCCGGCAGATGCCCGCGTGCATGGAGGCGGGCTACCGCTCCGCGAAGGCCGCCTTGCCGCTCATTCAGAGCATTTTTCCCGACGGATGAAAATTAAGCGCCCGGTCTCCGATGAATCGGAGGCCGGGCGCTGCTTTTATAAGGAGGACTTCAGGTTCTTTGCAGATAGCGCTGCGCGGAATAAGCGGCGTTCGCGCCGTCCGAAACCGCCGTCACGATCTGGTACAGCTCTTTTTTGCGGAGGTCGCCCGCAACAAAGACACCGGGGATTGGGGTCACGCCGCTCTCCGGCGCCTCCACATATCCTTCCGAGAGCGGCAGCGAGGCCGGCAGCAGCTCGGAATTCGGTTCCACGCCGACCGCAATGAACACGCCGTCCGCCGGGAGAACCGTTTCGCTTCCGGAGCCGTCGGCCAGCACGACGCGTTCAACTTTTTGCTCTCCCTCAATTCTCAGAGGGGAAACCCCCTTCCGAATTTCCACATTCGGCAGGGATTTCAGGTTCTGGACAAGCGAGTATTCCGCTTTGAGGGCGTGGCGCACCAGCAGAACCACCTTTTTGCAGAGTGCGGCAAGCTCAATCGCATCAACCGCAGCGGTGTTCCCGCCGCCGACGACCGCCACAGTCCGATTCCGGAAGAAATTCCCGTCGCAGGAAGCGCACCACGACACCCCGCGGCCCGTGAATTCCTGTTCCCCCGGGATATTCAGCTTCCTGCGGTGAGAACCCGGCGCAAGGATCACAGCCCGGGCCTGGTATTCGTCCGCTTCCGTCTTTACGGTTTTCACAGTTTCGTAAAGCCGGAGTTCCCTTACGTTTTCCCTCCGGAATTCCGCCCCGGCGGACTTCGCGTGCTCCTGCAGCCGGTCCGCCAGATCCGGGCCGTAAATGCTCACAAAGCCCGGATAATTTTCGACCGCTGCGGTCGAAGCAACCTGCCCGCCGGAAAACTCGCCCAGAACCAGTGTGGAAAGACCAGCACGCGCGGCGTAAATCGCCGCCGTCAGCCCCGCCGGCCCACCGCCGACGATCAACACATCCCACATACGCAAATCCCCCCATTGAATCTCTGTAATTGGATTCCTCTTTACAGGGCTTTTTTAATCTCCGGCTCCAGCTCCTCCGGCGTTACGGAAGATTCAAACCTCCGGATACTCGTGCCGTCGCGGCTGACCAGGAATTTTGTAAAGTTCCACTTGATGCCGTCGCCGGAAAGGTTATCCGGGTAGTGCTCGGAAACCACCTTATGAATGACCTGGCCCGCTTCCTTGTCAAGCTCATAGCCTTTAAACGGAGCCTGCTGTTTCAGGTAGGTGTAAAGGGGATCCTCCTTCGGGCCGTTCACGTCGATTTTTGAGAAAATCGGGAAACTCACGCCGTAGTTCAGCTTGCAGAATTCGGCAATTTCTTCGTTGCTGCCCGGCTCCTGTGCAAGGAACTGGTTGCAGGGGAAACCTAGAATTACAAATCCCTGATCCGCATACTTTTTATAGAGTTTTTCCAGTCCTTCATATTGCGGGGTAAAACCGCATTTGCTGGCGGTATTGACGATCAGCAGGAGTCTGCCCTCATAATCGGAAAGCGAAACCTCTCCCCCTTTTTTGTCCTTTACTTTATAATCATAGATGCTCATAATCCATGCTTCCTTTCCATTTTTTGTTCGGCTGTTCGCCTTCGTATTGTGTCCTTGTTTATCTTGGTTTTACTATAGCACAGTCAACTCGCAATGTAAATAGTAATAATAATTATTTTTGTTTTTTATCTTGAAAATCTCTTTTTCTCCACGAGGATAATATTATTTTAAGTCGAAAGGATTCAGGATTACTCTTGGGGCATAAAATCGGCGGGAGCAGTTCAAAACCGTCCCGGACGCAAAGCGCTTTTATTGCCTACGGCACCCACGACTGAAAAGAGCAAAAAAGAGCGTACCCTTCGCAGTGGGTACGCTCTTTTTCGCTGTGTTCTAATATCGGGGTCCATTGAAAGCAGGCTCGGCCTAAAAAAATCGGCGAGAGCAGTTTAAAACCGTCTCGCCGAACCAATCTTAACTTTTCCGCCGTTCCAAACGGCGGGCACTTGGATGCAGCGTCACGCTGCCTTAGTGTTCGAACTCCGTGCCGCCGAATTCGGAGAGTTCCAGACCCTTGTTGTGCTGCAGCGCCCAGTTGATGCTCCAACTGTTGCAGAACAGCAGGAGATTACTCCCGCGCACATCCTGCACGCGTTTGGTGTCGGAGGTGAGGTCGAGCGTTTTGAGGTCGAGCCCCGTGTCCTCCACCCAGCGCAGTTCCTCATAAGGGAGGGAGGTCATGCGGATATCGACGTTGTACTCATTTTTCAGGCGGTACTGAAGCACGTCGAACTGCAAAGTGCCCACCACGCCGACAATAACCTCCTCAAGGCCGGAATCCGGCTCGTGGAAAATCTGAATGGCGCCCTCCTGCGCAATCTGCGTCATGCCCTTGACAAACTGCTTGCGCTTCATGGTGTCCACCTGCTCCACACGGGAGAAATGCTCCGGCGCAAAGGTCGGGATACCGCCGAACTGGAACGGCTTCTCCGCCGCACAGAGGGTATCCGCAATCGAAAAGATGCCGGGATCGAACAGGCCGATGATGTCGCCCGCGTAGGCTTCCTCGATGATCTCGCGGTCCTGCGCCATCAGATGCTGCGGCTGGGCGAGTTTCACCTTGCGGCCGCCCTGCACATGCCAGACCTCCATGCCCTTCTCGAATTTTCCGGAACAGATGCGGATGAACGCAATGCGGTCGCGGTGCGCCTTGTTCATGTTCGCCTGAATTTTGAAGACAAACGCGGAAAAGTCCGGGGAGAACGGATCAATTGTACCGCAGTCCGCCTCACGGGGCAGCGGCGGGGTTGTCATGCGGAGAAATTCCTTCAGGAACGGTTCCACGCCGAAGTTTGTCAGCGCGGAGCCGAAGAAAACCGGCGAAAGTTTTCCCTCCCGTACGGCTTCCATGTCGAGGTTATCGCCCGCGCCGTCCAGAAGCTCCACGTCGTCGCGGAGCTTTGCGGCAAAATCTTCACCGATCAGAGCGGCAAGACCCTCGTCGCCGATTCCAAGCTCCGTCGCCCGAACTTCCTTCGACTCAAACACGGTGTCGCTGTTCGCGTGGAACGCGAGGATGTCGCGCGACGCGCGGTCGTAAACGCCCTTGAATTCCTTGCCGGAGCCGATTGGCCAGTTGACCGGGCAGGTTTTGATGCCGAGCACGTTCTCAATCTGCTCCATCAGCTCGAACGGGTCGCGCGCGTCGCGGTCCATTTTGTTGATGAATGTGAAAATCGGGATGTGGCGCAGCGTGCAGACCTTAAATAGCTTGATCGTCTGCCGCTCAACGCCTTTTGAGGCGTCCAGCACCATGACCGCGGAATCCGCCGCCATCAGCGTACGGTAGGTGTCCTCCGAAAAATCCTGATGTCCCGGGGTATCCAGAATATTGATGCAGAATCCGTCGTAGTTGAACTGCATCACCGAGGAGGTGACGGAAATTCCTCTCTGCTTTTCGATCTCCATCCAGTCCGAAACCGCGTGGCGCTGCGCCTTCTTGCCCTTGACGGAGCCCGCCATCGAAATGGCCCCGCCGTACAGCAGCAGTTTTTCCGTCAGGGTTGTTTTGCCCGCGTCCGGGTGGGAGATGATCGCGAATGTTCTTCTCTGCTCAATCTCTTTTTGAATGTCAGATGCCATAGTTCCTCCAGAAGCTCACTTAATACTATTATTTTAAGGCTTTTGGCCGGAATAATCAAATAAATTTCAATGTTTTCCCGCTCGGACGTTCCCGATTGAAAACCGGCCGCCGCCGTGCTAAAATAGGACAAGAACTTGCCCGGCCATTCGGGACGGGAACCGGAGGGAACAAAACTTGCCTAACGTGAAAATCACCGCCGACAGCACCTGCGACCTTTCCAAACCGCTCCTGCGGAAATACGATATTTCGATTTCCCCGCTCTACATCAATATGGACGGAAAAGCCTACAAGGACGGACTGGAGATCCGACCCGAAGACCTTTACGCCTATGCGGACCGCACCGGACAGCTTTCCAAGACCTCGGCCGTCACCGTGCAGGATTACCTCGATCTGTTCAGCTCCTACGTTCTCGCGGGGCGCAGCGTCGTGCACCTCACCATGAGCAGCGAAATGTCGAGCTGCTACCAGAACGCGGTCTACGCAGCAAAGGAGGTTGGGAACGTCTACGTGGTCGATTCGCGGAACCTTTCCACCGGAATCGGGCATCTGGCGATCCTCGCCGCGGAACTCGCCGCGAAAAGCGTTGCCGCGCAGGATATTAAGCAATCTCTCGACGTTCAGAAGGAAAGGCTGGAAACCAGCTTCGTCGTCAATACGCTGAAATATTTACACAAGGGCGGGCGCTGCTCCTCCGTCGCCGCTCTCGGCGCGAATCTGCTTTCGCTCAAGCCGTGCATCGAGGTTCGGAACGGAGAAATGTCCGTCGGAAAAAAATACCGCGGCAGTCTGGAAAAATGTCTGGAGACCTATATTATTGACCGTCTTAAGGGCCGGGACGACATTGATTTCCGCCGCTGCTTCATTTCCCATTCGGCGCTGCCGGACGGGGTCGTCGAAGATGTTCACAAGCTGACGGCAAAGCTCGCCCCGTTCGAGGAAATTCTTGAAACGGACACCGGCTGCACGATCTGCAACCACTGCGGCCCCGGCACGCTGGGGATTATTTTTTTCCGGAAATAGATTGCAGAAAGCCTCCCCGAAAAGCAGGAACTTTTCGGGGAGGCTTTTTCTCATTCCGAATAACCTATTCGGAGATTCTTTTGGGTTTCAGCACCGCATGGGTAAGCGGCTTCCACACCGCAAGGGAAATACCGTAATCCACCATGCTGTGAACCAGACCGCCGACACCGATCAGCAGCAGGACGGATAGAATGTACCCGTTCGTGTAAAAGCCCTTCGACATCTGCCCGCCGAAGAAGAAGTATGTAACCACCAACACCTCGCAGGCCGCGTGAATGACCCCGAGGCCCAGCCCGAACAGCGTTGTGGTGACCGTTCCGGAAATCAGGCGGGGATTCTTTTTCAGCAGGAACGCGCCGATGGTTGCAAAAACCACATGAGTCAGCGCCCTCAGCACGATGACGATCGGGAAGCCCGCCAGAAAAAAGCCGAGCGTCGTCCCAAGCGCGACGATGACCGCCACAGGCGGAGAAATAAACATGGCAATAAAGATCGGCACATGGCTCGCAAGCGTGAACGAAGCCGGCCCGATCACGATTTTCGGGCAGAACATGGGAATTACAATCCCGATCGCGCACAGCAGCGCCGCGATAATCATGGAAACCAATCCGTTTTTCCGGTTCATATCTGCACTTCCAATCCGCCGCCGCAGAGCGGCTCTGTCTTTCTACGTGTCATGACACATGTTAAGACTATTGTAACTGCAAATATGTAGCCTGTCAAGCGTCGTTTTCGTTTCGGCCAAACAGAATCCCGTTTGTTTCAAGCTGTTCCAGCACGCGGCGGTACGCTTCTTCCGTCGGGCAGAAGATTGTGTGCAGGTGCACCCCGCCGGTCAGGCCGCACAGGGGCAGCGACCGGCTTTTTTCAAGACGTGCCAGAAAATCGTCCGCATCGAACCGGGAAAAGATCTGAAGCTGGCCCGAAAGCTGGCCGTAGACAGGATGTTCCACGGTCACGTCGAGCAGGCCGCAGCCATTGTCGACGACGATGTAAAGCTCCTGCCTCATGTTTTCCCCGGTGTGGCGGCACGCGATGGTGTGCTCCATTCCGCCCGCGCGCGGCCCGGCCTCCTGCAGCACATAGCCGCGGGGCGTTGCGGCAATCGGCACATTGGAGGCGCGCAGCAGCGCCACGTCGCCGACAATGGCCTGACGGCTGACGCCCAGCTCCCGCGAAAGCGCACCGGCACTCACCGGGCGCGAACTCACCATCAGGATCTCCCTGATTTTTTCCCGTCTTTCCGCCGCTTCCATAACTTCCGCCTCCATTTCTAATCCTTTTATGATAGCACAAAGCAAAGGGAAAATACAGATTTTCCCCCACAATGCCGGGCAAGTGTGCTATCATTGTAATATAGCAAAAAGGAGATGAGCGTCTTGGGGAAAAAGTGGAGCCGAATCGTGAACATTGTTCTAATCGCAATTGCACTGGCTCTCCTGATTTTCATCTTGTTCGGAAAATGCGGGAGCAGTATGGTCCGTGAATTTGGAGAGCCCGAAGCCGCCGGAAAGCCGGTGCTGTACCTGTACCCGCAGAAGACGGAGGAAGTGACGGTGCGCCTTTCGCTGAACGGAAAAGCTGACTGTACTTACCCTGCCTACGGGAGCGGCTGGGACGTGACCGCCTCGCCGGACGGAAAAATAGTGAACCGCGCGGACGGAAAGGAATACTCCTATCTGTTCTGGGAGGGAAACCTCAACACGAAGTACGACCTCAGCAGCGGCTTTGTGGTAAAGGGGAGCTACACTGCAGCGTTTCTGCAGAAAAAGCTCGCGGCCCTCGGCCTGACGCCGAAGGAGTACAACGAGTTTATTGTCTACTGGCTGCCGAAGCTGCAGGGGAACCCCTACAACCTGATCAGCTTTCAGACGGGCGCCTATACAGACGCGGCAAAGCTGGAAATCACCCCGAAGCCGGACAGTGTCCTGCGGATCTTTATGGCGTACAAACCGCTTTCCGCGCCGGTCAGCGTGCCGGAACAGAAGCTGACGCCGTTTGCGCGCAAAGGCTTCGCCGCAGTGGAGTGGGGCGGCGCGCAGGCGAGATAGTTCCCTCAGCCGGAAATCTCTCTCACCCCCTGCCCCCTCACCCACACGAAGCAAAGGAAAACTCAAAAGAGCTTTTCTACTCGGCACAACCGGGGGCCGCTACAATAAAAGCACGAAAGCCCCGGCTTTTCAGCCGGGGCCTTCGCATTTATAAAGGGATAATATTATGACGAATTAATTCTGAGCTTTTCTCCGACGACCTCCCGATTCACCAGAAATTCGGTTTGCCGCCCGGTATTAACTCCCCAAATCAAAACATCGGAATCACCAATCACTCTTTCCGGGAAACTGTCCGCGCATGAAAACGATCTTTGCCGAGCACGCGATCTGTTCCGCATAGGAACTGCTTGTCATCAAAGCCTGATTTTGCTTTGCAGGACCGCCCGCGCCGACCCGAATCCTTCTGCAGATTTTACATTTCCGGAATCCCGCCGGAAACCTGTTTCCTTCGTTGCATCATTCTTCTTTCTTCAGATTTGAAATGCTGCGGCCCAACAGACTGCCGCCGTCTGACACTGTGGATCCTGACTCTGGCCCATTGGACTCACCCCTTTCAAAGAGATCTTTGAACCGTTCGATGCTTCTTGTGCTCCTGCTCCCCTTGCAGCCTTTTGCTTGTTTGGCAGGCGCCGCATCGCCTTTTCAATCGTCCCTCTCTCTTTCTGGTTTTATTATAGCGGCAATTCTGGTATAAGTCAATAGTTTTGATTAAAAAAAATGAACTTTTTGGTATATTTTTATCACATATTATTTTCCTGTTGACTTACCGCATCCGGCAGGTTACAATGATAGCGTACCGGAAAGAAATGCAAATAATGAAGGAGAACCCCCGATGCAAGACGAATTTGGCCCTGACATCCTGACTCTGGTGGATGATGACGGCAACGAGCATGAATTTGAGATTCTGGATGTGATCGACAACGACGACGGCTGCTTTTATGCGCTGCTGCCGATGTTTAAGGACCCGCAGGAAAAGGTCGACGCGGAGGGAACTTACTATATTTTCGAATCGATCGAAGAAAATGGCGAACAGCAGCTGGCGGAAGTAGAAGACGAAGCGCTTCTTGACCGGCTTGCGGAACAGTTTGAAAGTCGTTTTGAGGAGCTTTACGGCGACGAAGACGGCGAGGACGGCTGTGACTGCGAAGGCGGCTGTGAATGCGGCCACTGCCACTGTGACGAAGACAGTGACGGCGAAGAAGAGAAAAAATAAAATCTGCTCCTGCCTGGTGCGCGGACCAGTGCATAAATAACCCTACAAGTTTTAATCGGGAGCCTTGCTCCGACGGTGGACTTCAGACCTCCCGGCCTTTGGGCTGGACGAAGGGAGTGCGAAGCCGTTGGGCAGACACCCACCTGCTAATGGTAGCAGGTTATTTCAGCACTTTACGGCCAGGCGGGCATTTTGTAAGAATGACGGTCTCCGGGGCTCAATGCCCCGGGGGCTTTTTGTTTTGCCCCTCACTCCTGCGGTGGACAAATCTGCCAAAATGAGATATAATTTAAGCAAAATTCAGTATTTATTAAACGGAAGAAGGGAATTACGTTATGAACGATTACCGGATTATAACCGACTCCACGAGCGATCTGACCCAGCAGCAGGCCGAAGCTCTGGACGTTACCGTGATCCCCATGGACTTTACAATCGGCTCCGATTCCTTCCTTGATTATCCGGACGAGCGCGATATTTCCTCCCATGATTTCTATACCCGCATCGCCGCGGGCGAAGCATCCACCACCAATCAGATCAGCATCACCGCGTTTACGGACACCTTCGAGCCCTTCCTGCAGGCCGGGCAGGATGTTCTTTACGCAGGCTTTTCCTCCGGGCTGAGCGGAACCTACAACAATTCCGTGCTCGCCGCACAGGAACTGGAAAAGAAATACCCTGGCCGGAGCGTCCGCGCGGTGGATACCCTTGCGGCCTCGCTCGGCGAAGGACTTCTGGTCTATCATCTGGTACAGAAAAAGCGGCAGGGCGCTTCTCTGGACGAAACAGTAAAGTGGCTGGAAGAGAACCGCTGCCGGATGCACCACTGGTTCACGGTGGACGACCTGAACCATTTGAAACGCGGCGGCCGCATTTCCGGCGCGGCGGCTCTGGTGGGTACCATGATGGGCATCAAACCCGTCATGCACTTCGATAACGAAGGCCACATCATCCTGATGGACAAAATCCGCGGCCGGCGCCAGTCGCTTGATGACTTGGTGAACCACATGGAAAAAACCTCGATCGAGCCGGAGAAACAGATGATTTTCATCAGCCACAGCGATTCCCCGGAGGGGTTGGAGTATGTTGCGCAGCAGGTGAAAAAGCGGTTCGGCGTCAAGCAGATTGAAACCGCTCCCATCGGGCCGGTCATCGGCGCGCACACCGGCACCGGCACCGTGGCCCTGTTTTATCTCGGAGAAGACCGGGAAGCTTCGGAAAAGTAACGCTGTACATAGAAAAGAACCGGCCGAAAATCAGATGCGTTCTGATCTTCGGCCGGTTCTTTTTTGGGCCTCACACGCGGTGGTTCCGGCGGTAATCGAGGTAAGCCTCTAAGATCACCGTGGCGGCGACCGCATCGACCACGGCCTTGCGCTTCTTGCCGCGAGTGTCGGTTTCATTTAAATAATTGTGCGCGGTGATTGTCGTTCCGCGCTCATCCTGCAAATGCACCGGCAGACCGGTCCGTTCTCCCAGCCGTTCCGCAAAGGCACGCGCGTTTTGCGCGCTTTCGCCCTCCGTTCCGTCCATGTTGCGCGGCAGGCCGACCACGATTTCCTTTGCGCCCCGGTTTTTTGCCTCTTCGGCAACCCGCTCCAAGAGGCGTTCGGGGTTCCATTCCGCGACAACGCCCGCGGGGGACGCGAGCACCTCGTTTTCGTCGCAGACCGCAAGGCCGGTGCGCGCCTTTCCGAGATCGACGGCAAGTAGAATCATGGTGCGATCCCCTGGGGAGCGTCCCCATCGCTCTGTCTGCGGTAGACGGAGAGCTCCGCCGGAATGTGGGAAGCGTCGTTCATTTTCAGGACCTTCGGCTGCATGGCGTCGTCGAACTCCACCTCGCTGATGCCGGTGTTGTCGCACCAGTCGATGTCGTTGAGCTCCTCAATGGGCTTGCCGAGCGCGCGGCAGAGGAAATTCCGGATCACGCAGCCGTGGCTTGCGACGCACACGGTTTTCCCCGGATTTTCCCGCACAATTTTTAATATTACGCGCCAGATGCGGTCGTAGACCCGCCGCATGGATTCGCCGCCCTCGGGATCGAACTCTTCCGGCCGCTCGCCCCAGATGCGGAATTCATCCGGGCGCTCCTTCTCTACTTCGGCCCAGGTTTTGCCTTCCCAGACGCCGACGTCAATTTCGGAAAGCTCCTTCTCTACATGAATTTCAAGATTGTGGTAACGATTAATCGCCTCGGCGGTCTTATAAGCGCGGCGAAGCGGACTGGAATACAGCGCGTCGATCGGAACGTTGCGCAGCCGGATGCTCAGCAGATCAAGCTGAAGCGCGCCGTTCCCGCTTACGTCGCAGTCCGTGCGGCCCTGCAGTTTTCCGGATGTGTTCCCCTGCGATTCGCAGTGGCGCACCAGAATGATTTTTGTCACGATTTTTCCTCCCGGGATTTTCCCTTTCGCTCGCAGTAAGGCGGGCATGAAAGACGTTGATGGTGTTTCCGGCACTCTTCGCAGCTGCCGTGCCGGCGGCACTTTTTGGGGCAGGGGCAGTCCTCCCGGTGTGTCAGTTCGTCCATTCCGTCATTCCCCCCGTCAGTTCGCCGGGCGTCATGTGATTTTCTTCCAGATACGCCGCAAGACCATCGCGGATCTTCACCGGCGCATAGGGGTCGGTAAACGAGGCCGTGCCCACCTGAACCGCCGCCGCACCCGCCAGCATCATCTCAACGGCGTCCTGCCATTTGGATACACCGCCCATTCCGACGATCGGCACCTTCACACGGTTGTAAACCTGCCGCACCATGCGCACCGCAACCGGGAACACCGCCGGGCCGGAAAGGCCGCCGGTATTGTTGCGCAGAACCGGCCTGCGGGTGCGGATGTCGATGCGCATGCCGGTGAGCGTATTGATGAGCGAAAGCGCGTCCGCGCCCGCGCTCTCCACAGCCGCCGCGATTTCGCCGATATCGGCCACATTGGGCGAAAGCTTGACCATCAGCGGCTTTTTACAGGTTTTGCGGACCGCCGCCGTGATGCTTTCCGCCCCGGCGCAGGTGGTGCCGAACTGCACGCCGCCCTCTTTGACGTTCGGGCAGGAGATGTTCAGCTCGATCATATCGACGGCGGTGTCGGAAAGGCGCTCCGCAAGCGCGCAATAATCCTCCGGCGAGCGGCCAGCGATGTTCGCGATGACCACCGTTCCCTGCGCCTTCAGCCAGGGGAGGTCCTCCGCGAGGAAGCGCTCCGCGCCCGGATTCTGCAGACCGACCGAATTGAGCATTCCCCCCGGCGTTTCCGCCACGCGCGGCGGAGGGTTGCCCGGGCGCTCCTCGAGTGTGAGGCCCTTGCAGGAAATGCCTCCCAGCTCGGAAAGCGGATAAAATTCGGAATATTCCTTCCCGAAGCCGAAGGTCCCGGAAGCCGTAATCACGGGATTCCGAAACTCCACACCCGCGATTTTCACGTGTAAATCTGCCATGACACTACCGTCCTGTCTCTTATTTTATGTCAAACGAATAGGGATGGGCGTAATCGCCCGCGATGCAGACACTGCCGGTTCCCATTTTCAGATTGTAAACGACGGACCACTGAGTCTTCTTCTGGCTGACGCTTTTCAAGAGCGACATGGAATCGTTTGCGCCGATGACGCCTCCGCTCTTTTTCAGCCGGTTCATGATGGTGTCGTACCATTTGAATTCCTCGCCGGTATAATCCTTCGAGCCGTCTTCCCCGATGTTCAGGCCCTTGTACTGGATGAAATTTGTGACTGCCTGATATTTCTCAGGGCTTTTCACGAATTGCACGCCGTGATCCCAGTATTCCGCCACAACGGAAGCGCCGGAAGCGTCTTCGATCAGGTAATGACAGTCGACGCCCGCAGAAAAATAAATATTGTACTTCTTTAGCAGCGCTTCGGCCTGCGGGACCGTCGCCGCCTTATCCAGCAGCAGGCGGATCGCTGTGGTCGTGTTCAGGGTCACATGGCTCGGATCATCCGGGCCCTGCGTTTTATAGACCGCAAGCAGAGCGACCGCAAGGCCCTTTTCATTCACCCCGTCGAAAGGCAGGTACGGCGCGGCCAGGGTCAGAAAGCTGCTGAGTCTCTGGGGCTCCGGCAGATTTTTCTGCGTATACCCCGCAAACGAGAGGTTTACCATCGAAACGGAAGCGTAACCGTTCTTCGGCTTTGTTCTCAGAAACAGGGCCGGCGTGTATTCGAAGTCGAAATTCCGGCCGTAAAGGGCTTCGCCCTTCTCATTTCGGGCGGCAAAAGCGGAACAGCCGCCCTTTGTCACGTGGAACTGAATCGGGATCCCTTTTAAAAGCCGCTTTGTGACGAAGTGTTCAATGTCCGAATCGCTGTGCGCGCCCTGTTTCAGAAAATCGTCAAACCCATAATCGCCGTCGTAGGTCATGGTGTAAAAGGGATGGCTGTTCACCTGTTTCAGGGAAAGCAGTGTTTTCAGCTCGCTGTGATAAAGGAACGCAGCCCCCGCAAGGACTACGGCGACAAGCAGAATCAGAGTAAGAAGAATTCTTTTGAAAAATTTTCTCAACCGTGACCGCCTCTTTTATGAATTCATTTCCAAAGGACTTTTCGGCTGTCGAAGACCGGGCCGTCCTTACAGACATGGCCGTAATACTCGCCCGTTTCCCCGCGCAGCTTCACGGCACAGCCGAGGCACGCGCCGATTCCGCAGGCCATGCGCTCCTCCAGTGAAACCTGACAGGGCACGCCGCGTTCCTCCGCCAGCCGGGTCACCGCGCGGAGCATGGGCGCAGGCCCACAGGCGAAGATTTCATCGAATGCAAGTCCCTCCGTCAGCTCCGTAACCAGTCCATGGTGCCCGGCGGAGCCGTCGTCGGTTGCGAGCAGCACCTTGCAGCCTGCCGCCTCAAAGTCTTTTTGCAGAATGACGGATTCCGCGTTCCGGAACCCGGCCGCGAGCACCGCGTTTTTGCCGAAGCGCTTTGCCGCCTCCAGCAGCGGCGGCACGCCGATTCCCCCTCCGACAAACAGCGCACGGCGGGAAAAGTCCCCAAGCTGGAATCCGTTGCCCAGCGGTGCGAGGAGGTTCAGCGTTTCGCCCGGTTCCAGCTCGGAGAGAATCTCCGTTCCCTCGCCGCGCACCTGAAACACGAAGCGGAGCGTGCCTTCCCCAAGCTCACAGATGGAAATCGGGCGGCGCAGGGTTTTGCCCGGCACCAAAAGCTGTGCGAACTGCCCGGGCCGGGCAATTTGAGCGAGTTCCCCGGCTTCCACCGTGAAATCATAAATATCTGCCGTCAGCTTTGATTTGCTTTGCAGGGTGCATTCCTGCACATCATATTTTTTCATAGCCGGATTTTCCCGATTTCGGCCCGGATCGCGTCGCGCATCGCCGCAGCTTCCTCCGCCGCGGCAATCGCATAATCGCGCTCCGGCGCCTTTTTCTTCTGCCACGCGCACAGAATCGAACGGGAGGCGTTCACCACGGCGCCCAGCCCGTTCTGATCGAACGCGGGCGCGACGTCCTTTGCTCCTCCGCCCTGCGCGCCGTACCCCGGCACCAGGAAAAACGTGTGCGGAATGGCTTTCCGCAGTTCTCCAAGCTGAGCGGGCCAGGTCGCACCCACAACCGCACCCACGCCCGAGTAACCGTATTTTCCGGGGAGCTGTTTTCCCCACTCCTCGCAGAAATCTCCCACCGTGCGGTACAGCGTTTTCCCGTCCTCCATCCGACGGTCCTGCAGCTCGCCGGATGAGGGATTCGATGTTTTCACCAGCACGAAGATCCCTTTGTCTTTCTGTTCGCAGACTTTCAGCAGCGGCTGAATTCCGTCGCTGCCAAGGTAACCGTTCACCGTCAGCGCGCCGGCGCCGAACGCTTCGAACGGTTCGCCCTCCACATCCGTTTCTCCCAGATGCGCGTCGGCATATTCTTCCATGGTGCTGCCGATATCGTTGCGCTTGCCGTCGGTGATGACGAACAGCCCTTTTTCCCGCGCGTAGGCGATCGTCTCCGCAAGAGCCTTCATCCCCTGCCAGCCGAACGCCTCGTAATAGGCGCACTGCGGCTTAACCGCCGGAACAATGTCGCAGAGCGCGTCGATAAGTCCCTTGTTGTAGGTGAGAATCGCCGCGGCGGCTCCCTCCGGATTCTTCCCGTATTTTGCGTAGGCTTCCGCTTTGATGAATTCCGGGAGATAGGAAAGCTTCGGGTCCAGCCCGGCAACGGTCGGATTCTGTTTCTCCGCGATTTTTTCGATCAGCCTGTCCAGCGCCATTGTCATTTCTCCTTATTTCAATTTGGAAGCTCCGCCGCCGGAATTTCGGCAGGGAGCCCGTGCAGATACAATTCCATGCAGTCATTGTAGGACTCCATCGCGCGCATCACGGATGGGAGCGGCTCCGGGAACACGAAGGGGTAGTCGATCTCCCCGAGTTCCTCCCGGACGGGGAACGCGAGCTGTTCCCGTCCAAGGGAAAACCGTGCGTCCACGCCGGGCTTGTTGCCCCGCACATCCAGTCTCACCCAGCGCACTGCCTCCGGCAGCCAAACCGCCGCCATGCCGTGCAGGACAAAACCGCTTTCCGGGGTCTCCCCGATGGTCAGTTTCTGGTAGCAGAAGCCCGCCGGAATTCCCCCGAACCGCAGCAGCGCGGCGAACAGATTTACCTTCGCGTGGCAGATGCCGTGCCGCGCCGCGAGCACCTGCGGAGCCGTCACGGATATCTGGTGATTCTGAATGTCCCACGAATGGGCGATTTCGTCCCGGACAAATTCATAGGCACAGCGGGCTTTTTCCGTGTCGTTTGAGCATCCCGCAAACAGGCGCTCCGCGGTCTCCCGGACGGTCGGAGCGGAAAAATCCGCATACGGGCTGTTTTTCAGGCAGTCCTCCCTGCAATTCAGCGGACAAATCAGCTTTAAGAACGGATCCTTCATGTTTCCGCGCCGTCCCGGTAAACGATTTTCCCCCTGCAGACGGTCAGCTTCACCCTGCCCGTCAGCTTCCGGCCCTTGAAAACGGCGTTCCGGCTTTTGCCGTGCAGCTTATCCGGCTCCACGGTCCAGCTTTCCTCCGGGTCGAACAGGAACAGGTCGGCCGGCGCCCCCGCTTCCAGCCTTCCGGCATTCAGTCCAAGCAGCCGGGCAGGGTTCTCCGACATCAGCTCCAGCAGTTTGTGTAAAGTGAGGAGGCCGGGCTTGACCAGATACGTCAGGCCCGCCGAAAAGCTGGTTTCCATCCCGATGACCCCATTCGGCGCTGTGAGGAAGTCCGCTTTTTCTGCGGGCGTGTGGGGGGCGTGGTCGGTGGCAATCGCGTCGATGGTTCCGTCCTGAAGGCCCTCGATCACAGCGAGCCGGTCCTTTTCGGTTCGCAGGGGCGGGCTCATGCGGTAATCCGCGTCTTTCGCGAGCAGTTCCTTCTCCGTCAGGGCAAAGTAGTGCGGGGCGGTTTCCGCCGTGACCCGTACACCCCGACGTTTTGCGTCCCGGAGCATCGCAACGGAATTCGCGGTGCTCACGTGGCAGATGTGCACCGGGACGCCGTACGCCGCCGCAAGGGCAATCTCCCGCGCGGTGCCGCAGTCCTCCGCCGCCGCGGGAACGCCCTTCACCCCGAGACGCGCCGAAACCGCACCCTCGTTCAGCTTTCCGCCCACGGAAAGGAAAAGGTCCTCACAGTGGCAGAGGACCCTGAGGGAAAGGGACTCCGCCTGCCCCATGGCCCGGGCAAGCAGGGCCGTGTCCGTCACAGGCCGCCCGTCGTCGCTGACTGCGACGGCTCCGACTTCCCTGAGCGCCTTCAGATCGGTCGCCTCCCGGCTCTGCAGACCCATGGAAATGGCGGCGGCCACATAGACGCGCGCGTCGGCCTGCTCCGCTTTTTCCAGAACAGCGCGCACCGTTTCCGCCGTATCCAGAGCGGGGGACGTGTTCGGCATGCACACAAGGCCAGTCACGCCGCCCGCCGCCGCCGCACGGCAGCCGGAAAGCACGTCCTCCTTGTCCGTAAACCCGGGGTCGCGCAGATGGACGTGCATGTCGATCAGACCCGGCGCCGCAATCAGCCCGCTCGCCGGAATCTGCACGGCCTCTTCGCAGTCAATCCGCACTCCGACTTCCTCAATGATTCCGTCCCGGATCAGAAGATCCGCGAGGGGGCCGTCCGGCCCGCCGATCCGCGCTTCCGAAATTAAAATCCGTTCGATGTTCCGCACCTCCGAAGCCGCCCCTCAGCGGAGCAGCAAATACCGCGTGAGCGCAAGAACCTCCCGCGCCCAGCACGCAGAAAAAATATAGTCCGGCGTCTGCGCCGACACCGCGTAGGGCGACGCGCCCATTCCCCGCGCGATGGAACACGCCCGGTACTCGTGGTAATCGTCCGTCACGACGGCCAACTCCGTAGAAAGCGAGCGCGTCCGGATGATCTTCAGCGCGTTTGCGAAATTCTGCTGCGTCGAATAGGAGCCGTCCTCCATCAGGACCCGATCGGAGCCGATTCCCTGTGCAGCAAGGCCGTCCCGGATTGCCGAAGCCTCCGAAACCGCCTCGCCGTTTCCCTTCGCCCCGCAGGCGACGCATACCGCCTTCGGGTGTGCTTTCAGGTACGCTGCGGCCGCATTAATCCGCGCCCACAAATCGGCGCTCGGCACAGTGCCCGAAACCTTGCTGCCAAGCACGACCACCGTAGCCGTCTCAGGCGGGTCGGCGGCTGCGGCCGAAGCCATCAGGGAAGTCATCCCGGCGCTCCAGACGAGGCCGAGGGAAACCAGAACCGCCATGACCCGTCCCAGATTTCGGAGCTTTGGGGACCGCGCCGCCGCCCTGCGGAGCACCGGGTAAAACAGCGCCGTCAGAAACGTCAGGATGCAGACCGAAAGGCCGGAGCCGCTCCCGATATCGAGAACGTTGTGGCGGATCGGTTCCATAAACCATGCGGCCCCCGCCGCAGAAAGAATGAAAAAAACAATCCGGACTACCGCACTCATTTTCATCACCAAAGCTATTATAGCATAAAAAGCCCGCGGTTCAAACGAAGCGCCGGCAGCGCGCAGCGGATTTTTTCAATTCAGCGCTTTGCACAATCTTTTCCGTACTACCTGCAAAATGCGGTACAGCTTTGCCCGGAAAGTGTACCTTTTTTGTACAGGTCTCTCATTGACTTCATTATGATAAAGCCTTATAATATTTTTTATACCATATTTCGCGCAGATGCGAAAATTTATAAACGGAGGTTCATTATGAAACGTGTTTACAACTTTTCCGCGGGTCCTTCCATGCTGCCGGAAACTGTTCTTCGCCGCGCAGCAGATGAGATGCTCGATTACGGCGGCAGCGGCCAGTCCGTTATGGAGATGTCCCATCGATCGAAAGAGTTCGAAGGGATCATCGGTTCAGCGGAAAGTTTACTCCGCGAAGTACTGAACATTCCGGAAAACTATAAGGTGCTGTTCCTTCAGGGCGGCGCATGGAGCCAGTTTTCCATGATCCCGCTGAACCTGATGACCGGCAGCAAAAAGGCCGATTTCGTGCTGACCGGCCAGTGGGCGACCAAAGCGTACAAGGAAGCTGCCCGTTACGGCGAGGCAAAGGCGGTCGCGTCCTCCAAAGACAAGACCTTCAGCTATATTCCGGACCTTGACCCGGCGACCTTCACCAAGGATGCGGATTACTTCCACATCTGCCTGAACAACACGATCTACGGCACAAGATTCACAACCCTGCCGGATACCGGAAAGGTTCCGCTGGTGGCGGACGTTTCTTCCTGCATCCTGAGCGAACCGCTCGACGTCTCGAAATTCGGCCTGATTTTCGCCGGTGCGCAGAAGAACATGGG
>JAEWRF010000002.1 GCA_023460155.1 Bacillota bacterium
TTTCTATCCCGCACCGCTTACCACATGCAAATTCGGTGATAAGTATTACGGTGTCCCCTTCGGCAGCAATGATCTCGGGCTCTTCTACAACAAGGACATGTTTAAAGAAGCCGGAATCGCGGACGCACCGACAACCTGGGACGAAATGACAGCGGACTGCAAAACCCTCAGTAAAAACGGCGTTTACGGAATGGCGGTTTCAGCCATTAAAAACGACGAGGGCTCTTTCCAGTTCTTCCCGTGGCTTTACTCTGCCGGTGCAACCTATAAAACCGTGAACAGCGCCGGAGGGATCAAAGCTCTCACCCTGATGCAGAACTATATCAACAGCGGCTACCTCAGCAAGGAATCCATCAACTGGACGCAGGCCGACGCGGAAAAACAGTTTGCGACCGGAAAAGCGGCCATGATGCTGAACGGCCCGTGGAATGTTGAGACCGTTAAAACAGATGCTCCGAAAATGAACTTCGCTATTGCACAGATTCCGAAGGATGCCCAGTATGCTTCCGTCACCGGCGGTGAAAACCTCGGCATCATCAAAGGTCATAACGAGGCGGCAGGCTGGCAGTTCCTGAAATTCACCTGCGACAACGCTCTGGTATACATAGACGACATGGGATACATCCCCGCAAGAAAAGCTCAGGCCGCGAAGGATACCAAACTGAGCGACCCTTACATGAAGCCTTTTGTTGACATCCTCGCCAACGCGGCACCGAGAGGCCCGGAAGCGAACTGGCCGAAGATTTCCGCAGCTTTGTTTACGGCCGAGCAGGAAGTTATGGTAAATCAGAAATCCCCGGCGGACGCCGCTAAGGAAGCGCAGGATACAATCGACAGCGCTCTGAAGTAAACGTTATATTCCGATCGGAAAGTGCCCGCAACAGGCACTTTCCGATTGTATTAGGTGGTGTTAATTCATCGTGGCAAAGGGATTGAAAGAATTCTTCAAGGGAGATAAAACAGGGTACCTCTTTGTTCTGCCGGCCCTGATTTTCATGCTGGCTCTGGTTGGGTTCCCGATTATCTACAATTTCGTACTAAGTGTTTATAATCAGGACGTTATGACAATGGGCCAGCATTCTGAAAAATTCATCGGTTTTCAGAACTACATCGATCTGTTTCAGGTGCCGACAACCCGGGCGAGCATCATCAATACCATTGTTTTTACCGCCGGGAGCATTTTGTTTCAGTTCGTAATCGGCTTTGCTCTGGCTTTGCTGTTCAATATGAAATTTCGGCTTGCGAAGCCGCTGCGGGGCATCTTGCTGATCAGCTGGATGATTCCGGTAACGGTAACGGCCCTGCTTTCCAAATTCATGCTGAGTTCTGGCGGCGGTGTCATCAATACAATTTTGATCAGCCTGCATCTGATTTCAAAGCCGCTGGATTTTCTTGCGTCATCCACCCTGGCGATGCCGAGTATTATCGGAGTCAACGTCTGGATCGGCATTCCGTTCAACATGATTCTTCTCACAACAGGCCTGAGCAACATTCCGGAGTCGTATTACGAAGCTGCTGCGGTTGACGGGGCAAATGCGGTTCAGCGCTTTTTCAAAATCACTTTGCCGCTCATGAGAGCTTCCATGCTGTCGGTCATTATTCTCGGCGTGATTTACACGTTCAAAGTATTTGATCTTGTCTATGTAGGGACCGGCGGCGGCCCGGTGGATGCGACGGAGCTTCTGTCCACCTACGCTTACCGGCTGTCCTTTACGCAGTATTCGTTCAGCAAAGGCGCCGCGGTGGCCAACATCCTGTTCGTGATGCTTTTCGCGGTCGGGATTGTTTATATTAAACTGGTGGGAAAAGACGAGGTGATGAGTTGATGAACCGGCCGACAACACGCGAAACAATCCTGTGCGTCATCGGAATCGCTGTGGCGGTAATCATGCTGTTCCCCGTCTACTGGCTGATTATCAGTTCGTTTAAAACAAACGCGGAGATCTTTGCCAAGGTTCCAACCTTTTTTCCACATGAGTTCACATGGGACGCCTACACCAGTCAGGTGAGCGGAAGCTCCAACACAGGTTCGAATATTTACCGCTCGTTCCTGAACAGCACCATCATCGCGGTTTCCGCCATGCTTCTGTCCTGTGTGCTGGCCATCCCGGCCTCGTACGGTCTGGCACGGTTCCGCATGAAGGGAAGCCGGGTATTTATCCTGCTGTTTCTCATTACCCAGATGCTCCCTGCTACGCTGACACTGACCCCGCTGTACCTGATTTACAACAATCTTGGAATGATCGATACCTATTTTGCGCCGGTCCTTTCCGACGCGACCATCGGGATTCCGTTTGTGATCCTGATTCTGCGCACTTACTTTCTGGGACTTCCGAAAGAGCTGGAAGACTCCGCGAAAATAGACGGCTGCAACACCTTTACGGCTTTTACCCGGATTATGCTTCCCATTTCCTACCCCGGGGTGATCATGTGCGCCGTGTTCTCCTTCCTTTTTGCCTGGGGGGACCTCGCTTATTCCCTGACCTTTGTAACTTCGGAAAACATGCGCTCGATGACGGCCGGCATCTATAATTTTATCGGAAAATACGGAATTCAGTGGAACTGCATTATGGCGTACGGCACGGTGATCACCCTGCCGGTGCTGATCATATTCGTGTTCCTTCAGAAGTATATTGTGTCCGGTCTGACAAGCGGCGCCGTAAAAGGATAAAAACCGAAACGATGGAAAAGGAGGAGGCAATTATGGCGGATAGGGAATCGCCTTTTCAGGTACGGGAAAAACGGCTGGTCTGGAAATACGGCGCAGAAATATTATGGGTGGAACCGTGGGGAAAGAACGGTCTGCGGGTTCGCTCGACCTGTCTTTCTGAAATGGGCGCCGAAGACTGGGCCCTGCTCCCTTCGGAAAACGACGCGGGGGAAATTTCGGTCTGCTCTGATTTTGCCGGGATCTGGAACGGAAAAATAGCGGCTGAAATCTCAAACGCAGGGAAAATAATGTTTTACAATCAGGACGGGAAGCTCCTTTTGGAGGAATATGTGCGCGACCGGAGAGATGTCAGCCGGTTTTGCAGCGCGCTGGAACTCTCCGCGCGCGAACTGAAGCCGCTCCAGGGAGACAGCTTTCAGCTCACCGCGCGTTTTGAATCCGACCCGGAGGAAAAGCTTTTCGGAATGGGCCAGTACCAGCAGGAGTATCTAAACCTGAAAAACTGTTCGCTGGAACTCGCTCAGCGGAATTCTCAGGCAAGCGTGCCGTTTGCTCTTTCCAGCATCGGCTACGGGTTTCTTTGGAATAATCCTGCGGTCGGCAGCGTCGTTTTCGGGAAAAACATCACCGAATGGACGGCGCGTTCAACAAAGCAGCTTGATTATTGGATTACGGCGGGCGATACGCCGGCGGAAATTGAAGAAAATTATGCGTCTGTCACGGGCACGGTGCCCATGATGCCCGATTATGCCATGGGATTCTGGCAGTGTAAACTGCGCTATCAGACGCAGGAGGAGCTGCTGGACGTCGCAAGGGAATACAAAAAGAGAGGAATTACCCTCTCTGTGATCGTCGTCGACTTCTTCCATTGGCCGCAGCAGGGGGAATGGAAGTTCGACCCGGAGTACTGGCCGGACCCGGAGGCGATGATCCGGGAGCTGAAAGCAATGGGAACGGAGCTGATGGTCTCCATCTGGCCCACCGTTAGCAAGACCAGCGAAAACTATGAAGAGATGCTCCGAAAAGGATACCTCGTCCGCACCGACCGCGGGATCAATACAACCATGGACTTTCTGGGCGATACGGTGTTTTTCGACCCGACCAATCCGGAGGCCCGCGCGTTTGTCTGGAACAAGGCAAAGCAGAACTATTACCGAAAGGGGATCAGGATTTTCTGGCTGGATGAGGCGGAGCCGGAATACTCCGTTTACGATTACGATTTGTACCGCTATTACGCCGGAACGGACCTGCAGGTTGGAAACATTTATCCGGAGATGTACGCTAAAACCTTTTTTGACGGCATGCGGGCGGAAGGCCAGAAGAACATTCTGAATCTCGTCCGGTGCGCCTGGGCCGGCAGTCAGCGCTACGGCGCTCTGGTCTGGTCGGGCGATATCTATTCGTCATTCAAGGTGCTGCGCTGCCAGCTGAGCGCCGGGCTGAATATGGGGCTGGCCGGAATTCCCTGGTGGACGACGGACATCGGCGGGTTCCACGGCGGAAATCCGGAGGATGAGGATTTCCGGGAACTTGTAATCCGGTGGTTCCAGTTCGGCGCTTTCTGTCCGGTTTTCCGCCTTCACGGCGACCGGGAACCCCACAGCCTTCCGCTGGGAACAAAAGGAGGGGGACTGTGTCCGAGCGGCGCGGCAAACGAAATCTGGAGTTTTGGGGACGAGGCCTGCGAAATCTTTCAGAAATACATTCTGCTGCGTGAAAAGATGAAACCGTATATTACAAAAATCATGAAGGAAGCGCACGAAAAGGGAACCCCGGTGATCCGACCCGCTTTTTATGATTTTCCGGAGGATCCCCGCTGCTGGAACCTCACGGATGAGTATCTGTTCGGACCCTCCGTGCTGGTTGCGCCTATGCTGTACCCAAAGCAGCGCACGCGAAAAGTTTATTTCCCGCAGGACTCGGAATGGATTTCCATAGAGACGGGAGAATGCTATCCCGGCGGAACCGAAATCGAATGCGATGCGCCGCTGGATACGATTCCTGTTTTTACAAGACAGGGCACCTGCGTTTATTAGTTTAACACCCCGGAAAAGGCCGCTTGTTGCAGAGCGGCCTTCTTCTGCATTTTCTTCGGAACAAATTCAATGAAATGAATCAACCATTATATTAATTATAGGAGTAAAAGCGGTATAATGTGGAAAAGAAATGATCGAGGTGAGGACTGTGAAAAATTTTCATTACAGCCTTCGGTTTGAAATCCTGTTTGTATGTTTCATCATATCAATTGTTCCGATTGTTATTATGCAGGTTGTTTTTTACAACCTGAGCGGAAAGTACATAGAACAGAAGATCAACGCGCTGACCAGCAAAAACCTGAATTATATTCAGCTGAATATCGAATCCGACCTGGAATATTACAAGGGCATCTTATACCGGATCGTCGCGGACGATGCCGTGACGGAAGATGAAGTAAAAGTAAAAGACGGGAGCGACTCCGAACGGGAATCCTTCGGCGTGAAGCTGAGGGACTCTCTTGCTGCCTATGCCGATATCCGTGACGAAATCGTGGGAGTCACCTATGTGACCGGTTCTTTCAAAAGCGTGTTCTACGATAAGCGGAATATGAGCGCAAACAACTACCTGTGGGATGTCTACACTCCGCAGGAAAAAGAGCAGATTTACAATACCGTTCACAACAGCAACCGGGTGGTGTTTTTAAATACGAAGCCGTATTATTACAACAATGAAAAAAGCTACCTCTATAATATCGGGTTAAGAGTCTGGAACATCAAAACCGGAGAGGACCTGGGAATCGTCCTTCTGAGCATTGACGAACAGCGGCTTCAGAACATCTGCAATCTTCAGTCCGGCGACGCAGACAATAACACCGTGAAAGAGTACTCGTTCGTGGTGGACGACTCCGGAAAAATTCTGTCTTTTCTCAATAAGGATTATATCGGACATACTCTGAGCAAAAACTTCACGGAAAGCAGCGGCGATGCTGACAGTCTGATGAAATCGATTTCCCTGGATCCAAGGAACGGAGTAATCATCAACAGCGTCTCCATTCCGGACGCCAACTGGAAGGTTGTAAGCCTTGTGGACCGGGACAGCATGTTCTACGAAATCAACCTGCTGCGAAAGCTGACCCTGGTCATTGCGATCCTGATTCTTCTCGCATGCACGGTATTCATTCTTCTGTTCACGAAAAAGTTTTACCGGTCGGTGAACCGCATCGTGGAAGAAATGAAAAAAGCGAAGAGCGGGGATTTCAGCGCCCATATTCAGCTGACGGGGGAAAGCGAACTGATTTTCATCGGCAACGAATTTAACGATATGGTTTTGAAAATCAACAGTCTGGTTGAAAACCTGAAGCAGCAGAACGAGTATATTTATGAGCTTTCCGACCGGAAACGGGAAGCGGAAATCAACGCGATTGTCGCCCAGATTAATCCGCACTTCCTGTATAACACGCTGGACTGCATCAACTGGATCGCGATCCGGAACGAAGATTTTGAAATCAGTCAGATGATCGGGAATCTGGCCGACATTCTTCGGTACAGCATCCAGACGATCAATGAACAGGTTACCCTGTACGATGCGGTGGAATGGCTGAAAAAATATCTCTATCTGTACAGCGTAAGGTTTCACCACAGCTTTACCACAAGCTACGACATCGACCAGGAGCTTCTGGGATGCAAAATTTATAAACTGCTTTTACAGCCGATTGTGGAAAATGCGGTCGTCCATGGGTTTAAGGGCTGTGATTCCGAGAAAACGCTGGAGATCTGCATCCGAAAAAAGGACGAGAATTTTATTTCCATTGAAATCCGGGACAGCGGCGTCGGAATTCCCGCCGATAAGCTGAGCCTGATCTCCGACGAGGTTACAAATAAAAAAATTGGGCTGAACAACGTTCGTGAACGCCTCAAAATCTACTATAAGAATTCGGCCGGCATGTCCATTTGGAGCCGGGAAAACGAGGGAACAAGAGTAACCATTATCATCCCTCTCTGCCGATAGAAACGGAAAACGGGGTGGAGCAATGAAGATCTTAATCGTTGAGGATGAGTTTAACTCCCGCGAGGGACTTGCCGCAATCATTCAAAAGACCTGCCCCCAGCATGAAATCTGCGGAAAAGCCGCCGATGGGGACGAGGGCTTTCATATGGCCCTGGAAGAGAAACCGGACCTCATTTTCGTGGATATTGAGCTTCCCCAGATGAACGGCCTCGAGATGATCGAAAAGCTGGTCGAGCAGCAGGTGGAATCTTCCTTTGTGATTCTGAGCGGCTATGCGGAATTCAATTATGCGCAGCAGGCGAT
>JAEWRF010000003.1 GCA_023460155.1 Bacillota bacterium
TCGACGGACGGCCTGTGCTTCAATCAGAACGAAATTATCCCCTGAGGATTGAATTTTTGGCTGTGCCGCAAAAGCGTTCATTTTTTCACAGATTTTTCCGTTTCTGTTCACGGGTTCTTCATGTTGCCGACATATGGGGGCTCTATACTTTTAATTGTGAAAAGAAGAACATACACCCCGCAGCACCGCATCGTTCCGGCAGCCTCGGTAAAAACCGGGGCGCCGGAATTTATCCCGATCACAAGCGCCTCGGATGAGGATTTGAATAGACCTTTTTCATAATACTCCCTCTTTCAGCAGCCGTCCCGAACAGGGGCGGCTGCTGTTTATTGCTCTTGAAAATATAAGGCGATATTGAAATTAATCCGGCATGAATTCTTGTTATAATAAAAAGCTGAAGAAAATTTTTTCTATTTTAGTGGATTATTTTGGAGGTATCCGAAATGAATACTTTCAATCTCTATTATGTCGGCCGTCAGCAGTTGGAATGCTTTGTGGAGGAAAACCGCGATTCTCTTTTCCAAAAGGGCGATTCTCTGCTGGTACAGATCTTCAGCGGCAGGTTCGAACAGGATTATCTTCGTGCTGTCGTGAGCGATATTGAGGCCGTCCTCCCTCAGGCAGTCATTATCGGCACCACGACGAGCGGCGAAATCTCAAGCGGCAAAGTAACAGGCAAAAAAACAGCCGTTTCTATTTCGGTATTTCAGAAAAGCCGGTTAAAACTGATTCGCATCGAGCAGGGAGCCCTGAAAGGTTACGACCTTGGCCAGTCGCTCGCCCGGAATCTGGACCAAGAGAAAACCCGGCTGCTGATCCTTTTTACCGCGGGGGACGCGCTGTCTCCGAGTCAGCTCCTGATGGGAATCGAATCCATGTGCCCGAAGCTGCACGTCGCCGGCGGCGTTGCCGGCAACGATTTCGAGCGGAAAAAGGGATGCGTTTTTTGCAGCGGCGGATTTTTGACAGAAGGCGGGACAGTCGGTGCGGCGCTGGAAAGCAGCCATTTAAAGGTATGGCAGGATTGCCATTTGAGCTGGACGCCGATCGGAAAAGAAATGACCATAACCAAATCGGACGAAAACCGCGTCTACACCATTGACCATATTCCCGCCTACCAGATCTATAAAAAGTATCTGGGGCTTACCGACCCGTCCACCATTGTCAACTATGTCTTCCCGCTGTTTGCCACAGAGGACGGAATCGATACCGCAAGACACCCGATCAAAGTGCACGGGGACGACTCCATCTCTTTCTGCGCAAATGTGGAGGAGGGCGAAAAGGTTCGGTTCAGCTACGGCAATGTCGGAATCATCCTGAAATCGATCGACAAGCTGACGGCAAAAATCGGGCCGCACTCGGCGGAAAGCATTTTTATTTACTCCTGTTCCCTGCGGCGGGGTTTTCTTCAGGATTCTGCAGAAATTGAAACAATGCCGCTGCAAAGTCTGGCGCCAACGGCAGGCTTTTTTACCTACGGCGAGTTTTTTCACAGCAACAACATGAACCACCTGCTCCACGCGACGATGACAACGCTTGCGCTTTCGGAATCGGCTTCAAGCCGGAAAACAGAGACGGCGGCTTTACAGCCCGCCGTCTGGGCCCCCCCTCCAAAAGCCAATCCGGAAAACAGCCAGATTGAAATACTGAAAGCGCTGACCTGCCTGATCAACAATGTGACGAGGGAACTGACGGAACGGACCGTACAGCTCGAAAAAGCAGACCGTGAGATTAAATACACCAGTTCTCACGACCCCGAGACCGGACTTTATAACAAAAGCCGTTATGAACAGGCACTGGAGGACGAGAGCTTCACTTCCAGAAGGCCGTTCTGCGTGATCGTCTGCGAGGTAGACGAGCTGCAGCTGGCAAACGACACGATCGACCGCGGCGTAGGTGATCTGATTGTAAAGGCAACGGCTGAAATTCTGCGCTCCCTGTCCGACGAAGGAACACTGACAGCCCGAATCCGCGCAGACGAATTCTCCATGCTCCTTCCGGAATGTCCGCTGCAGAAAGCCGAGGACCTCTGCCGAAAAATTCGCGATGCGGTCAGCCGGTACAACTCGGAGCACCTGTCGTGGATGCCCCTGAGCATATCGATTGGTTTTTCCTGCAAGGAAAAGCCTTCTCTAAACGCCAAACTGATTCTGCGGGAAGCGGATTTCAACATGTATCAGGAAAAGCTCAGGAACAGCGAAGCAACTCACAAGGACCTTCTCCGCACCGTGATGAAGTCTCAGGAGGAACGCGGAATTATGTCGCAGGAGCAAAGCATCCGCCTGCAGCAACTGGTTGCTCTTTTTGCGCGGCAGATCGGCTACCCGGAAGAAAAGATCCCCGACCTGCAGCGCTTTGCCTGTTTTCACGATATTGGAAAAGTCGCAATCTCCGATCAGATTCTGCAGAAGCCCGCTTCTCTGATGCCGAAGGAAAGCAGAGAGATGCGGCGCCACAGTGAAATCGGGTACCGCATCGCGCAGGCCACCGCAAGTCTTGTCCCCTATGCCGACTGGATACTAAAACGCCATGAATGGTGGAACGGGAAAGGGTACCCCCTGGGACTTTCCAAGGAAGACATCCCGCTTGAATGCCGGATCCTTTCCATTGTAGACTCCTACGACGTTATGACCCACAGCCAGCCCTACCGAAAAGCCACAAGCCATGAAGCCGCAAAGGAAGAAATCAGGCGCTACGCCGGAATTCAGTTCGATCCGGCGCTCGTGGAAAAATTTTTGCTTCTGCAAAACACCGATGCAGATTAAAGCTTCAAAATTGCTTTCGGCGGCTGGCTAAAATACGGTCTCTACAATTCATTCACCTAAGCTGGATGGCCTTAAGCCATCCGGCTTATTGATTTTTCCACACGGACATGAGGCGAGTGATTTCCGCGCGGGCCAGCGCTTTCAAAAGGCCGTTGGACCTATGAATTTCGCTGTAATTTTTCAAATTTAATAAAAAATATTATATGATTTTATTCTAATGTGTGATAAAATAAAATTCAGCATTTGGACGGTTCTGAGGCCGATCCGGAAAGCAGATCCAATGAAAAACGGATCATATGGGAGGAATGAATAAGCATGGAAAACAAACTGGAGAAGAAATACGGTTTGCTGACCGCAATCGCCATGGTTGTCGGCATTGTGATCGGAAGCGGCGTATTCTTCAAAGCGGAAGCAGTGCTAAAGGCCACAGGGGGCAATATGCCGCTTGGAATTGCTGCTTGGGTGATCGTCGGGATCATTATGATTGTGTGCTCGTACACCTTCGCAACCAAGGCCACGAAATACGAAAGGGTCAACGGTGTGGTTGACTACGCCGAAATGACCGTCGGCAAAAAATACGGTTATTATGTGGGCTGGTTTATGGCGATGATTTACAGCCCCACACTTACTTCCGTTCTGGCCTGGGTCTCCGCGCGCTACACCTGCGTGCTGCTCGGATGGGACATCACCGGCGGAGCC
>JAEWRF010000004.1 GCA_023460155.1 Bacillota bacterium
GAGCAGTTCTCCGGTTTCATATAGCGAAAAGCCGATCCGTACCGCAACTTCCCCAAAGCGGGGCGTCCGGACAGAGATCGTTTCGCCGGGGAACAACGTGACACTGCGAATTCCGCCGTTTTTGAAGAGCGAAACGCCGCTGAGCTTTGCGGTAAACTCCGCAAAATCCAACTGGAAATGGAACGGGATGCTGAGTTCGCGCTCCGCATCCTCCGACCAGAATCCGCTGATTTGGCCGTACTGAGGGAAAAAGCGTTTTAGCTCCCCCGTTTCGTAAAAGGTGACGCATTCCGCAGGGAATTCTCCGATGGGGGTCTGAATCTCCTGCTGCTTTTCCAGATAGACTGTTTTCACCGTCCCGCTGGGGTAAAACGATATGGAGGGCTTCTGCCTGCGGCGCGGTGTTTCCTCCTGATAATACGGAATCAGTTCTCCAACATGGGTCAGAACCACGTTCCGCTCATTCAGCCGCAGATTGGCGATACGGCCCTTTTCGTCCGTTTCTCCGCCGCCAATGCCGCAGAAAACGCCGTACGGCGTTTGGATTTGCTCCTGTTTCTTGATTTGCATGCATGTTACCTCCTGTCGCAGTCTTTTTTGGTGATGACAGCTAGCGTCTGCCCTCCATCGGGGATGGACTCCACCTGGTAGTTCCTTGAAAGCCAGGGAGGGATGTGCTCACACTGCAGCCGCAGTTCCAAAAACGGAGTCTCACTCAGAAATGGCTGCAGCGCCATTTTTGAGCTGATTTCCGGCTTTGCCCGCTGCAGCGCGGAGAGATCGAAGAAATAGATGCCGGGTGTCTCGGTTTCCCCAGGAGATTCGGGGAGGCGCGCCGGGCTGACATTCTCAAGCCGGAGCACATCTTGCGCGATTCCCTCCAGCACTTCGGGCGAGATTTCCCGGATGGTAAAGAGGGAAAAGCCCGCGCGGGTGAATATCTGATAAGGCAGCCCGCAAATTTCCCCTCCAGCCAGCACCCGGCAGTCCGGCAGTTGCCGAATTAGCTCCGCGGTCCAACCGCGCAGTGCAGCAACGCTGTCCGCCGGCATGGGGGCAAGCGGGATAGTTTCGATGAGTTGCCAGTCCGGCTCCCGTTCGAACAACAAAATAGAATCGGATTTTAGAAATGAATTTATCGTATTCTCATTATTCAAATATTGGGTATGTACGGCAATACGAAATTCCATGCAGCCACCTCGTTTTAAACCCAAAGCAAGCTGATTTTCGAGAAATTCACTGAATAACACCACAAATTTGTTGGTGCTGATTTAGTATAAAACGCTATGAATATAAAAGTCAATAGAAAATTGGTAAATTTCAAAATGAAAGTTTCAAAACTAAAAAATGCACAAAAAAGGAAAAGGCCAAAGGACCTTTTTCTTAAATCTGATGCATTGTGCGACCCTTTTGCGGGCGGTATACTGAAAACAGTTTCAACGTCCGGTAGGGAAAACGCCCCGATCGGAGGCGGACGAAACATACACCATATGAATAGCGATATTTCAAAGACACAAAAGGAGGCTGCTGAAAATGAGACAGGTTGCAATCTACGGCAAAGGCGGAATCGGGAAATCGACCACTACGCAGAATCTGAACGCCGGGCTGGCGGAAATGGGCAAGAAGATCATGATCGTCGGCTGTGACCCGAAAGCGGATTCCACCCGCCTGATTTTGGGTGGGCTTGCGCAGCAGACGGTGCTGGATACCCTGCGTGAGGAAGGCGACGACATCGATCTGGACTTCGTGATGAAGGAAGGCTATGGCGGCATCAAATGCGTGGAATCCGGGGGCCCGGAACCGGGCGTCGGATGTGCCGGACGCGGCATCATCACCTCCATCAATCTGCTGGAGCAGTTGGGCGCCTACACGGATGATCTGGACTATGTGTTTTACGACGTCCTCGGCGACGTGGTTTGCGGCGGGTTCGCCATGCCGATCCGCGAGGGAAAGGCGAAAGAGATATACATCGTCTGTTCCGGCGAAATGATGGCGCTTTACGCGGCAAACAATATTTCCAAAGGAATCATGCGCTTTGCGAAAACGGGGGGCGTGCGGCTGGGCGGCCTGATCTGCAATTCCCGTAACGTGGACGGCGAGGCCGACCTGGTGTCTGCGTTTGCGAAGGAACTGGGCACGCAAATGATTTACTTTGTCCCCCGCGACAATGAAGTGCAGCGCGCGGAAATCCACAAAAAAACAGTCATTGATTTTGAACCCGAGAGTATGCAGGCGGGAAAATACCGTGAGCTGGCGAAAAAAATCGACGAAAACGACATGTTCGTCATTCCGCAGCCGCTCAAGCAGGAACGGCTGGAGGCCATCCTGATGGAGCACGGGCTGATGGATATCTGAAGAAAGAGGAGGAGACAGTATGATTATGGTTCGAGCAATCGTCCGCCCTGAGAAAGTGGACGTTCTGATGTCCGAACTGGTTGCCGCCGGATTTCCCGCAATGACTAAAATGGATGTTTACGGCCGCGGCAAACAAAAAGGTATCAGCGTGGGCGAGGTGCATTACGATGAGATCCCGAAGGAAATGCTTCTGATCGTCTGCGAAGATGCGGACAAAGACAGCCTCGTGGAACTGATTTTACGCACGGCGCGCACCGGCAGCGGTAATTTTGGAGACGGAAAAGTTTTCGTCTCCCCGGTCGAAACAGCCTACACTGTCAGCACCGGCGCCGAGGGTCTGTGAGAAGGAGGCTATTATGAAAGAGATTATGGCCTTTATCCGGCCCAACAAAGTCAACGCAACCAAAAAGGCGCTGGCAGACGGCGGCTACCCATCTTTTTCCTGTCGCAAATGCGTGGGGCGGGGCAAGCACAGGCTCGACCAGGCCGTGATTGAAACCATCGTCCGAACGGGCGACCTTCCCGAGAATGCTGTGGGCGAGGCGCTTACCGAGACGCAGAGGCTGATCGCAAAGCGGTTTTTTCTGATTATCGTCAAAGACAGCGAAGTGAAAGATGTTGTCGATATCCTGATTCGCACCAACCAGTCCGGGAACCCGGGCGACGGAAAAATCTTTATCCTTCCCCTGCTTGAAGCATATACCGTACGAACGGGGGAAGCAACCGAGGACAGTTTCTAGGGAAAGGAGAGAAATTTGGCATGAATGAAAAGACCAGGCTGCTCGAAAAATACTCGGCCCGCGTTTATAAAAACCGGCGGGACCATATTGTCCAGATCGAATCGGAGAACAGCACGCAGGCCATTGTGGCCAACACCCGGGCGCTGCCGGGCATCATGACCAACCGAGGCTGCTGCTACGCGGGCTGCAAAGGGGTTGTGGTCGGGCCCATGAAAGACGTGTGCGTGATTACCCACGGCCCCATCGGCTGCGGTTTTTACAGCTGGGGTACCCGCCGCAATAAGGCCGTGGCGGAGGAAGGCGGTCAGAACTATATTCCTTATTGCCTGTCCACCGATATGCAGGAGCCG
>JAEWRF010000005.1 GCA_023460155.1 Bacillota bacterium
CATTGATTCCAACACGATACACTTGGAACGGTTTTACAAAGCCTTCATCGTCTTCCCAATATCTCCCGTCGGGCTGTACGGTCCAGAGAACAAGCCAGCATTTGTCCTCCGTGGGCTCAAAATCCACTCTGAATTTTACCTCGGGGGCGAGGCTTCCATTCCCCATCTGTCGAGACCAGAAATCTTCTAAAGTTACACCTGGAAAATCAGCGAACTCCCCTTCGCCCGTGATGACCGTTGTGCGCTCTCCGCTGCTTTTACGGATCAACGTCACTTCTTCATGGCCGCAGCAGGATGGTTGGCTGAGATAAAATCCATCCGTCTGTGCGGCTTTCGTCAGGGTCGGATCGGTGCCGGTGCAGCCTTTCGAAATATCCGGACGGACAGTCGCAGCGTTGATACTGCGGCTAATCTTGCGGAGCAGGCCGCCAGACGGTTTATGAACCCGGGCTTTCTATAAAAGTTTCAGCACTTTAATTGACAATTTATTAACAGTATATTATAATTTAGTTGAAAAGGTTGTTTCGTTCCATCTGAATTTTGCCGTGAAGATTAATGATAGACATTAAGATGTTTACCTGACTCACGGCTGTTTTTATGTTGATTCGAAACCATGAACTGAATGCCCGGAACCAATCGGCAGCCCTCGCTGTGGTGCGGACTGCCCTTTTATTTTTTTGTCAAACCCAATGTGGATGGAAATAGAGAAAGAAATAAAACTCGTAGGGGGATGGAGTAAATGAGCAGGCTTGAAATCATCACGCTGAACAAAGCTCAAACAACGGTGGAAGGACTTTACCGCGATCTGGAGCGCCGGATCATCGCCAGCCCGCCCAACCTGTGCCCGGTCGATCTGGCGGCATCTTTTTTAAAGCTCTGCAGAGCGCAGACCTGCGGAAAATGTGTGCCCTGCCGGATCGGTCTCGCCCAGCTGGACAATCTTCTGGAAGATGTTCTGAATCACCGTGCAACAATGGAAACAATCGATCTGATTGAAAGAACCGCGGAAGTAATTGTTGAAACGGCGGACTGCGCCATCGGCTACGAAGCCGCCAATATGGTGCTGAAAGGAGTACGCGGTTTCCGTCAGGACTATGTGGAGCACGTTGTAAACGGCAGATGCACCAGCAGCCTCAACCAGCCGGTTCCCTGCGTGGCTCTTTGCCCGGCCGGGGTGGATATCCCCGGCTATATCGCATTGATTAACGCCGGCAGATATGCGGATGCCGTAAAACTGATCCGGAAGGACAATCCATTCCCCACCGCGTGTGCGTTTGTCTGCGAGCATCCCTGTGAAGCACGCTGCAGAAGGAATATGATTGACGCCTCCATCAACATCCGCGGTCTCAAGCGCTTTGCCGTTGACCATGCGGGCACGGTGCCCGCTCCTGCCTGCGCGCCGTCCACCGGAAAACAGGTTGCGGTCGTCGGCGCAGGCCCGGGCGGACTGAGCACTGCCTATTATCTGTCGCTGATGGGTCACAGCGTAACGGTTTACGAAAAGCAGCCGTATCTGGGCGGCATGCTGCGGTATGGAATTCCGAGTTACCGCCTTCCGAGAGAACGGCTGAACGACGACATCGAGGCCATCCTTTCGACCGGAGTTCAGGTAAAAACCGGCGTCAACGTCGGCAAGGATATTGCCATCTCGGAACTTACCGGGCAGTACGATGCGGTTTATATCGCGATCGGCGCGCACTCCGATAAAAAGCTTGGTCTGGAAGGAGAAAACAGCCGCGGCGTGATTTCGGCTGTGGATATGCTCCGTAGGATCGGAAATAATGCGATGCCCGATTTCAAAGGCAAGACGGTGGCTGTCATCGGCGGCGGCAATGTCGCCATGGATGCTGCCCGTTCCTCCGTCCGCCTTGGCGCGGAACGGGTCATGATCGTTTACCGGCGCCGTCAGGAGGACATGACCGCACTGCCCGAGGAGGTACAGGGTGCCGCGAATGAAGGCTGTGAGATTTTGAGCCTGCAGGCACCCTCCCGGATTGAAGCCTCCGAGGAAACCGGTGTCACCGCGCTGTGGGTAAAACCGCAGATCATCGGCAAAATGGACAATGCAGGCAGGCCGCGCCCGGTGAACGCGGATGTGGAGGAAAAGCGGATTCCATGCGATCTCATTATACTTGCGATCGGCCAAAGCGTAGAATATGGTCCTTTTGCGGAATACGGGGTTCCGGTAAACCGGGGAATTATTGAAGCGCAGAGCTGCAGCCGCGTGGACAACATTCCGAATCTATTCGCGGGCGGAGACTGCGTCAGCGGCCCTGCTACCGTCATTAAGGCGGTGGCCGCGGGCAAGGTGGCGGCCGCCAATATCGACAACTATCTGGGGTATAACCATGAAATAACGACGGACGTGCAGATCCCGACGGCACGGCTGGACGACCGTCCGGCATGCGGCAGAGTGACCCTGACGGAACGCGAATCGAAGGAACGGAAAGACGACTTTGACCTGATGGAGAACGGAATGACCTGTCAGGAGGCCTGCCAGGAATCCTCACGCTGCCTGCGCTGCGATCATTTTGGCTATGGAGTATTCAAGGGGGGGAGAACCGACAGATGGTAAAGATCACAATTAACAATCAGACTGTTGAAGTGGAAGAAAAATCCACGATTCTGGAAGCCGCCGCATCGGCCGGCATTGCTATTCCCACGCTTTGTTATCTGAAGGGCATCAATGAAATCGGAGCATGCCGCGTCTGCATCGTGGAGCTGGAGGGCAAGGAAAAGTTGGTAGCTGCCTGCAACAACCGCGTGGAAGACGGCATGGTGATTTACACGAACAGTCCCCGCGTTCGGAAAGCGCGCAGAACCAACGTAGAACTGATTCTCTCCCAGCACGACTGCTACTGCTCAACCTGTGTGAGAAGCGGAAACTGCGGGCTGCAGAAATTGGCCAACGACCTGGGGATCCTTGATTTGCCCTACCAAAGGGAAATGCCGGTTTCAACGTGGAATAAAAATTTCCCGCTCGTCCGCGACTTTTCGAAGTGCATCAAATGCATGCGCTGTGTTCAGGTCTGCGACCAGATGCAGGGGATGCATATCTGGGATGTGGCCAACACAGGCTCCCGCACAACCGTAGATGTTACCTGGAACCGCAGAATTGAGGACGCCGACTGCGCGCTCTGCGGCCAGTGCATCACCCATTGCCCGGTCGGCGCGCTGAGGGAGCGGGACGATACGGAAAAAGCCTTCGACGCGCTGGCGGACAAAGAAAAAATCACCGTCGTTCAAATCGCGCCGGCCGTGCGAGCGGCATGGGGAGAAGCCTTTGGTCTGCCCCGCGAACAAGCAACCGTGAAGCGCCTTGTCTCGGCTCTTCGGAAAATGGGATTCCAGTATATCTTCGACACGAACTTTGCGGCGGACCTCACCATTATGGAAGAGGGAAGCGAACTGCTCGAAAAGCTGAAAAACAAGGAAACGGAAAAATTCCCAATGTTTACCTCGTGCTGCCCGGGCTGGGTTCGTTTCCTGAAATCGAAGTATCCCGACATGGTAGACCATCTTTCCAGCGCAAAGTCGCCACAGCAGATGTTCGGCGCGGTAGCGAAAAGCTATTACGCAAAGCTCCTGAATGTGGACCCCAGCCGGATTTATTCCATTTCCGTTATGCCCTGCATTGCGAAAAAGGACGAATGTGCGCAGGAAGTACTGAATGACGCCGGAGCGGGTCAGGACGTTGATCTGGTTCTGACCACACGGGAAATCGACCGCATGATCCGCGCGGAACATATCCTTGTTTCCGAACTGGAAGAAGAGGATTTCGACGCTCCGCTCGGCACCGGCACCGGCGCGGCTGTGATCTTCGGCACGACGGGCGGCGTGATGCAGGCAGCTCTTCGGTCGGCCTCCTATCTGGTAACGGGAAAAAATCCCGACCCGGACGCTTTCCAGGAAATCGGAGGCATGGAGGGCTGGAAGGAAGCCTGTTTCCAAATTGCCAACACAACCCTGCGCGTTGCGGTTGTAAACGGGCTCGGAAATGCCCGCCGCCTTATGGAAGCAATCCGCAGCGGGAACGCGTCCTATGATTTCGTGGAAGTTATGGCCTGCCCGGGCGGCTGCGCGGGCGGCGGCGGACAGCCGATCTCCGAAGGAATGGAGTATGCCGAAGTCAGAGGCGAAAACCTCAACGCACTTGACCGAAACAATCAGCTCCGTTTTTCGCATGAAAACCCGGCAGTCATCAAGGCCTATCAGGATTATTTTGAAAAGCCGCTCTCGGAGCGCTCCCACAAGCTGCTTCATACGGAGCACGAAAAATGGAAATGCCCTCTTTCCCCCTATCTCACGGAAACCCGATAATCGTATTAATGATAAAAAGAGCAGGGATCGGTACAAAAGCTGTACCGGTCCCTGCTTTTCTGTTTTTCTTAAGCTAATAGATTTCCTCAGCCGTCTGCGGCAATTCCTTGATATGCCTGATATATGCAAAACTCTTGTCCGCTTCTTCTTTGTTATACCCAAACCCAAAAGCTTCCCCGACCGCCGGCGCTGTTGAAAATATCTTTCGGGGCGTTGGGATTTGCCCTTGAACCGTTGAGATATACGGCCCTGATGCGCTCGTCTTTTTTTGCCACACCGAGGATCAAATCCATCATCTCTGACTGAGAACGCATTTTTACCCCTCGTCCTGAACCGTGCTTAGGATTGCTGCATCGCTGCCGATTTTCTCTTCAGTATATAGTTACAATACAATACGGTCATAAGAATGACGAACAATCTGAATGCAATGCCGATGATGCCGCCTTCCGGCCCATACTTTCCTCCAAACAGCCACAGTTTGTCTGAAAGGATCTGCTGTGTTACGATTCCGCCGAAATCCATGCCGCTGACGGGGAATCCGAAGATTGGCCCTTGAAAGAAGTTCCAGGAAAAATGGATTGCAAAGGAAAGCCAAATGCTGTCGCACAAGATAAACGCAACGGAATACATGAGTCCCCCTAAGGCATTACTCACAATGGAAAGAAGTGTTGCATTTGGATTTCCCGCATGCGCAAGGCCGAAAAGAATTGAAGTTACGATCACGGCGAGAACTCTGCTTTTCGAAATATGTATGATTCCGTTCAGCATGAAACCGCGGAACATTAATTCTTCCCCGAACGCTCCTAAGACCAGTTCCGCAAGGAATAATGGAAAACCTGTACCAGGTCCGGTAATCGCTTTGCAGCCGATAAATCCAAATTGTAATTCGATCAAATAAATGAAAAGCATCGCAAGAAAACCGATTGCAAGTCCTCCCACTATGTTTTTCAGCGTATCTTTGCTTGTCTCCAGCTTTAAATATTCTTTCAGCGATCCGTTTTGCCTTTTCATAAGCAGCAGCGCATAAATAATGGAAGCAATCAGTAGTAAGTTGATAACCCATTCCATGAAATATAAAACCCTTTCGCTAATTTTATTGAATCTCGCTTATGAGCTTTTCCCAGTAAATATTTTAGCACACTGGCTCATTCGGAACAAGCCGGACCGCTCCGATATACCATGCCGGTCATCAGTAAAAATATTCAACTAAAAGCATGTGCTTATTTAGTCCATTTTTGTTGACTTTTCTTATATTGAGAATTATTATGGTGGAAAGGGAGGTGGGAATTTATGGCGGCCCATAGAATTACTGTGGTTGCAAACAATACCTTGGAGGGGATCAGCGTGATTTCCGTAGATGTTTACGACGAAAGACGCGGACTGCACATTCCTTCGACCAAAAGACTGATCGACGAAATCAATGCGCTCCCGCTTCTGGACCAGGAAAAGATCCGCTCTGTTCTTTCAAAGCAATACGGAATCCCCAAAAACGATATTTACTTTACCTGATGGGAATGGCCCCGCCGGATTCTCCGGCGGGGCCACATTTTATCAGATGCGAATTACATTGTCGTTTTCTTCGATGATGAATCCCGGACCGAATTTCATTCTGGCGCACTCTGCGATCATCCGGATGCAGGTTTCATTCCCCAGGCGTTCGCTGTTGAGGCACAGGTCGAAATTGGACGGTTTGTTCCACGGGCGTCCGGCGTAATACTCGTAAAATTCCTCGCGGTACCGGTCGGTTTTTGTTACGCAGGCCTCCGCGTCCTTCTCGGAAAAGCCCATGTGCTCCATCGTTGATTTGACGCAGTAGGAATGGGACGCCTGAATGTTCACGGACAGCACGTTCGGGTAATCCTTCAGAACGAAATCCGCGGCGCGGCCCATTACGACGAAGGATTCCTTTTCAATCAGGCTCCGAAGAACCTTGGCCTGAAAATTGAACAGGTTTTCATCGGAAATGAAACCGTCCTGCTCCGGACTCAGGACTTCAAATTCGCGGCTTTTCCTCATATTTTTAAATAGAAGAGGTTTTTTTATCCGCTCGTCCGCCACGCCGAAAAGTGCCTCGTTGATTCCGCTCTCAATAGACGCCAGCTTCAGCAGATCCCGGTCGACAAAATCAATATTCAGCGTATCCGCCAGCTTTTGGCCGATCCGGCGGCCTCCGCTTCCGTAGCCGCGGGCGATGGTGATGGCATAATGTTTCATAAAGCGACGCTTCCTTCCTCATAGTGGAATTTTGCTGGAAAACGCACGGTCCTCCGTGCTGGGACAAGGCGCAAAAACCATCCATAAATCACTATTATCAGTATAAATCATAAATAAAGTTTGTCAATATTCCATAAAAAGGTCCTGCCATTCTATGGTAAGGAATTTACACCTAAAAACCGAATAATTTAAAGTGGCGTTTTCCTCCGCGGCGGACATGCCGCTCTGCAA
>JAEWRF010000006.1 GCA_023460155.1 Bacillota bacterium
CTCCGGATGCTCCGTACTGTCCCATTGCCAGAGCAGTTTGCCGTGATCCACTTCCTGAATCACGGTTGCATAGACGCGCGCCCCGAACGCGGAGTGCGGCACATCGGCCGGGATATTGGTGGCACGCTCACCCACAGACGATTCAATCAGATAGTGCTGATCGCCGAGGATCGTCATATCATGTGCATCCAGAGGATAATCTTCCGGGGTATTCCCTTTCGGCTGCATAAAAGGGATCTCGTCAACTACATTGTAATTCTGATCCATGATAACGGCCTTGTGCACTCCGGCGCCTGTCGAAAGCGAATTTTGCAGGCTCGTGGTCGCTTCAAAATAAGAATATCTTGTTTTCCCGTCCACTTTCGTCATCTTAAAATCAAAACCGCCGGGCACATACTTATAGAACACCAGATTCCCGCTGCAGTCCATTTTGAAAATAAAATCCTTAAAAGCCGAATAGTAGTAGCCTTTGCCGATCCCCTTGCCCAGCGTGCTGATTGCCGGGAAAGAACTGTTTTTGGCCGCTATGTAAAACTTGGTTTCCACACTGCTGCCCTGACTCTTCAGGACAATTGGAATGGAACCCCCTTCCTCCAATTTTTCCAGACGGATTTTCACTGTGCTGGCCGCGGAAGCATGCTTCCCCCCGATGGTCATGTCATATCCCTGAAAGTCACCGACCTTAATCTCCGTATCCCGTTCCGTGGTCATCATGGGGATGTCGTACCACTTATCCGGTGTACTCATATCGAGATCAATCGCGGTTCCGTTGACGGTAAGCGAGACGTGCTGGCTGGGAATGACCACAATTTTTGCTTCGTAAGCGGAATGAACCTTTAGCATTACGTAAGCGGCCGAAATCAATACACACAGAAAAAAGATCACGGCAGCAGCGATCACGACTATTTTCCTGCTTTTTTTCCCATCAGTCAATTTATTTTCCTCCAAATAATAAGCGCTTCATTTTCAGAAGCAAACATTTCGGAGAACCGGACACCTCCATCTACCGGCTGACTTCCGAAATCGTGCACAGGATAAGAAATATAGAGCAGCGCATAAGTCCCTATTTCAAAATATCTTCGTAATTTTTCATAATTTTGGGGAGTACCGTTTGAAGCTCAAAGGGCTCCAGACGGCTCACGCACTTTTTCCGAAGTTTTTCTCCAAAAGCCCGATTCTGACAGGCAAATTCCAATTTTTCCTGTAAAGAGGCTGAATCGCCGCTCTGATAGAGCCAGCCGGTCTCTCCCTCAGCAACAAGTTCCCGGTGCCCCTTGATATCGCTCGCAATGACCGGAAGGCCGCAGGCCATGGCTTCCATGATGTTAAACGGCAAGCCCTCAATCCTGCTGGAAGAAACGCAGACATCGCAGGCCGTATACAGGTGCCCAATATCGGCAATATGCCCCGGAAAGCAGATGCTGTCCTGTACACCGAGCTGCCGCGCAAGTTCTCTGCAGTCTTCCTGTAAAGCGCCCTTCCCCGCAAGGATGAGTCTCATCTGCGGATATTTGCGGCAAATCTCAGCGAAAGCACGAATTAAAAATGCTTGATTTTTTCTTTTGGAAAATTCCGCCGCATAGACAAAAACAAAATCCGTCTCCGGAATATGATATTCATGACGGATCTGTTCCTTCTCCCCATCTTGGGCAGGAGCAAATCTTTCCAAACGGATTCCCATGCCGTCGATGCAAACAATTCTGCCGCTGCAAAGTCTGTGTTCTACGGCAATTTCATAATCCTCGCGGTTCATTACCATCAAAAGGTCCGTAACGCGCGCGCAGAGCTTTTCGGGAATCAGATAAATCCATTTTTTTAGTCCGCTGTCTTCTTCAAACAGATATCCGTGAACGGTGCAGACAATCTTCGGCCTTTTGTGCAGCAAAAGAGCCGCCGCACGGACTACGGCGCTTGCGAGGGATGTATGAGTGCTGAGGATCTCGAAGTTCTCCCTTTTTAAAAGCTTTCTGGCTAAAAAAACCGCTTTTATGTTTTTAAAGCTCAATATGTTTTTCGCAAACGGGAGAGCGACGACACGGTCAGCATACGGCACGTCCGTCTGTTTGTCGGCAGCCACCCAAACCTCGTATCCCTGCTCATGAAACGACTGCAGGTAAGGCAGATGAAAGTTCAAGATGTGTGAGACCGTTGAGGCACAGAACAATATTTTTTTCGCCATCCTCAATTCCTCTTTCCCCGCTGAACCTGCTCTTTACGCAGTATCTTTATGGCAATTCTCACCTGCTCTGCCAGTGAAAAACCAGTTTTTTTTATTATACATATTACATTGTCTGTTTTCAACATTTTCCGCCCCAGATGAGGAAAATCTCATCTAAAATAAGGTTGATTCTTCCAACCTGTCAAAGAGCTTATCCGACATGCAGAATAAAAGTTAGGCCCCCAAAAAAAGATACCCGGAACGCCAACCTGCATGTGGCATTCCGGATATAATCACGGTTCCCCGCCGGGCTTTTCAGATATCACCCAGACGCTGAATATGAACGAGGGGACGCAGGCGCTGCAGATCCTCCTGACGGATGCTGCCCGTCGTCATTGTGGCGGCGTTTGCAGCGGACGCTGCGACGCCCATGCGTACGGTATCCTCAAAGGAATATCCCCGCGCAAGACCGACTGCAAAGCCGGCAACCATGCTGTCGCCGCAGCCAACCGTATTGACCACATCGACATAAGGCGAATCGCACAAAAAGATTCCTTTTTCGCATGCCGCCATAGATCCCTTTTTGCCCAATGAAATGATCACGATCTCAATTCCGCTTCGGTAAAGTTCGGAAGCCGCATGCTGCAGGCTTTCGGTCGAATCATCGGAAAGGCCGCAGAGCTGCCGGATTTCATCCGCATTCGGTTTAATCAGGGTCGGGCGGAATGTCAGGCTCTTCTTCAGCGACTCGCCGCTGGTGTCGAGGATTACTTTTTTCCCCTGTTCTTTCGCAAGCGAGATCAGCGTTCCGTAAAACTCCGGCTCAATTCCCTGCGGAAGGCTCCCGGAAAGCACCGCCACACTGCAAAGCGGCAGATACTTTTTATATTGCTCCAGAAACGTCTGCTGTTCGGTCTCGGAGACTTTTGCGCCGGGTTCCAGAAACTCCGTGTGCTTCCCCGTCGTAAGGTCTGCAACGTTGATGCAGGACCTTGTCTCTCCATCGATTTTTACAAAATCCGAATCAATTCCGTCCTGCGCAAGCAGCGATTTTATGTACTCGCCGGAAAAACCTCCGAGGAACCCGGTCGCCAGCACTTTTTCACCGGCAGCGGCCGCTACGCGGGAAACGTTCAGCCCTTTCCCGCCCGCCGTATTGATCACCTGCTTGACGCGCATTACGGAATTCGGATTTACTCCGTCGACCAGATACAGCTTATCGACCGAGGCG
>JAEWRF010000007.1 GCA_023460155.1 Bacillota bacterium
CGCAGTGCCGTCCACCGAGATGATCGTCGCCTCGTAATCGCGGTTGGTGTAGGCCGTGCTCAGCCAGGTCGCGAAATCAACCTGCTTGATCTGCGCGGTGATGCCGACCTTTTTCAGCTCGCTTACGATCACCTGCGCCGTGTCCACGTGCACCGTGTAGTTTGACGGCACCGTGATGGTGAACGAGAAGCCGTTCGGGTAACCGGCCTCGGTGAGAAGCTGCTTTGCCTTCGCGGTGTCCGTGTTGTAGGCGTGGGTCAGGCTGTCATCAAAATATTTTTTCAGGCCGGGGATGACCGGGGTTCCCGAGCGCACGCCCTTGCCGAAGCAGACGGAGCTGATGATCTCATCCGGGTTAACGGCGTAGCTGACCGCCTGCCGCACGAGGTTGCTGTCGAACGGCTTAGCCTTGTTGTTCAGGGCCAGAAGCTGAACAGAGTTGGAGTTCGACGGAATAATGCCGAAGCCGGTGTCGAGCTGAGAGGCCACGTTGTTCGCGATGCTCGCGCCGTCCACGCTGCCGCCCTGCAGGGCGAGCAGAAGGGCGTTGGAGTCGCTTTCCAGCTTAAAGGTGATCTTATCGAGATGCGGCAGGTCCGGCTGCCAGTAATCCGGGTTCCGCGTCAGCACCAGCGACTGCTGAGGCGTGAAGGAGTCAAACTTAAACGGCCCGGTGCCGATCGGATGCGTATCCTGGTCGGCATAGCCCTTCGGAACGACGGCCGCCGTCAGGTACGGCAGGAAGTCAAAATCGGCCTTTTTCAGGTGCACTGCAACGGTGTCGCTTCCCGAAACGCTCACGGATTTAATGTTTGAAAGGTTGGCGTTGAGGAGCTTTCCGCCGCTGAGGCCCGCCTGCGTGTCCAGCGAATATTTGACGTCCGCGGGCGTGACCGCGCTCCCGTTGTGGAATTTTACGCCGCTGCGCAGCTTGAATGTATAGGTCAGCGCATCCTTGGAAACGGTATAGCTCTCGGCAAGCGCGGGCTGCAAATTGCCCTCCGGATCCGCCTTGACGAGGCCTTCGAAAATATTGAAGAGGATGGAGCGCGTGTCTGCCGTTGTGGCAAGGAAGGGGTCGAGGTGGTCGGGCTGGGTCTGCAGGCCGAACACGAATTCGCCGCCCTGTTTCGGTGCACTTGAGGACACTGCGGACGAAGCAGCGGGAGCGGCGGAAGAAGCCGCAGCGGAGGCCGCCGAGGAAGCCTGGGAGGAGGAAGCCGCCGATCCGGAGCCGCAGGCCGCGAGCGGGAGGAAGACCGCGGGAACAAGGAGAATCGGGAGCAGCTTTCGTTGTAAAAACTTTTTCATTGAAAACTCCTTTGCGGAAAACAGTTTATCGTTTTTTCTGCCGCGGGGCAGGTTTTAAATGCCCCGCGGGATTCCGGCACCGCCTTACACCGTGCGGGATAATAAAAAACCGCACCCCGGAGCTGCGCTTTCTCCGGCGGGAACGGCAGTTCCGCTGGAAGTGTGGCAGGAATCCGGACTGCGGTAAAATCGTGCAGGCAGTTGCAGTGCTGAAATCTTTTATCAGGTTCCGCGGCGCCGTGACCGCATTCCGTGAAGGAAAGCGCCGATGGGGCGGAGGAACGCCATTCCATGTGCAATCCCGTCGCACACCTCTTGTTCCCGCTTCGCTGATCCACCGGGCCGAACCCGTTATTTTATCTCTTCTATGATAAACGGCGGTTAAAATTTTGTCAACAGCCAAACCGGATTTTTTCGGGAAAATGAAAGAAAATCCCCGAGGGGCCGAACCGCGATTGCCCCGGTGACGGACATGGTGTATAATAAGGAAGAATTCAATACGGGAGGCCATCCCTTTGGCAGAAATTTATTTTGACAATTCCTCCACTACTAAAGTCTGCCCGGAAGCGGCGGAAAAAGTGATGGAGATGATGACGGAAAATTACGGAAATCCCTCTTCACTGCACACGCTGGGCTTTCGCGCGGAACAGGAAATGACTGCGGCACGTAAAGCGGTCGCGGGGCTCCTCGGCGCAAAGCCGGAAGAAATTTACTTTACCTCCGGCGGAACGGAAAGCAACAATCTGGCTCTGTTCGGCGCGGCATACGCCCGAAAAAAGCGCGGCAGGCGGATTGTGACGACGGCGATTGAGCACCCTTCGGTGGCGAATGTGATGAAGCGCCTGGAACAGGAGGGCTTCGAGGTTGTGTCCCTCAAACCGGACTCCTTCGGAAAAATTTCACCGGAGCAGGTAAAGGAAGCCGTTACCGGAGATACTGTTTTAGTGAGCATGATGCGCGTCAACAACGAGGTCGGCACCATTCTCCCCGTCGAGGCCGCCGCCGAGGCAATCCGGGCAGCGGGCGCACCCGCCCTTCTGCATGTTGACGCGGTGCAGGCGTTCGGCAAGCTGCCGCTGCGCCCGGAAAAGATGGGAATCGACCTGATGAGCGTGAGCGCCCATAAAATTCACGGGCCGAAGGGCGTGGGCGCGCTTTACGTCCGCCGCGGCGTACACATCGAGCCGTATACCTTCGGCGGCGGACAGGAGAAAAACGTTCGTCCGGGCACCGAAAGCTCCCCGCTGATCGCGGGCTTCGGCGCGGCGGTGCAGGCTCTGCCGGAAACGGAGCAGGAGCTTGCCGTTCTTACGGAGCTCTGCGCGTTCTGCCGGAACGGGCTTTCCGGCATTCCCGGTGTGGAGCTGAATTCTCCCAAGGACGCGCTGCCGTACATCGTGAATTTCTCGGCGGGCGGCGTCCGCGCGGAGACCATGCTGCACTACCTTTCCAGCCGGGGAATCTACGTTTCCTCCGGCTCCGCGTGCTCCAAGGGGAAGGAAAGCCCGGTGCTTTCCGCCATGGGCCTTCCGCGGGAGCGAATCGCCTCGGCGCTGCGCCTGAGCTTTTCGCGCTTCAGCACGAAAGAGGAAGTGGAGCTTTTCCTCGCCGCGCTGAAAGACGGTCTGACCGAAATCACAAAGCGGCCGCTTTGATACTACAGGGAGATTGATTCATGAAAGAAGTTATCCTGATTAAGCTCGGCGAGGTCGTGCTCAAGGGCCTGAACCGGCACAGCTTCGAGGAGGTCCTGCTCGGCAACATCCGCCGCCGCGTCGGGGACCTCGGCGGCTTTTCGGTGCGGGAGGCGCAGTCCACCGTAACGGTCAGCCCGCTGGACGACAGTGCCGACCTGGACGCCGCCGCCGACCGCATCGGGCATGTGTTCGGCATCGCGGCGTTTTCCCGTGCCCGCGAGGTGGAAAAGAACATGGAGGCCATCCGGGAGGGCGCGGCGGAATACCTGCGGGAGCCGCTTTCCCGCGCGAAAACCTTCAAGGTGGAATCGAAGCGCTCGGATAAACGCTTTCCGCTCAATTCTCCGCAGATTTCCGCCGATCTCGGCGCGTTTCTGCTGGAACGCTTCCCGAACCTGCGCGTGGACGTGAACCACCCGGAGTTCATCGTGCGGGCGGAGGTGCGCGACCACGCCGCCTATGTTCACGGCAATCCGGAGCGCGGCGCGGGCGGAATCCCCGTCGGGACGGGCGGAAAAGCGGCTATTTTGATCAGCGGCGGCATCGACAGCCCCGTGGCGGCCTGGATGATGGCGCGCCGCGGCGTGGAGCTGACCGCCGTGCATTTTGCGAGCCCACCCTACACCAGTGAGCGCGCGGAGCAGAAGGTGGCCGACCTGCTTGCCCGCGTGGGCCGGTACGCCGGGCACATGACCATGTTCACCGTGCCGTTCGCGAAGGTGCAGGAGGAGATCATGGCGAAATGCCCGGAGGAATTCTTCACCGTCATCATGCGCCGCTTCATGATGCGCGTTTCGGAGCGCATCGCCCAGAGTGAGGGCTGCGGCGCGCTCATCACGGGCGAAAGCCTCGGGCAGGTGGCCAGCCAGACCCTGCAGGCCATCGCCTGCACCGACGAGGCTGCCGCCATGCCGGTGTTCCGCCCGCTGATCGGGATGGATAAGGTGGAGATTATTTCTTATGCGAACCGCATCGACACCTTCAACCTCTCCATCCTGCCCTATGAGGACTGCTGCACCGTCTTTACGCCGAAGCATCCGCGGACAAAGCCGGTTTTGAAATACATTTTGCAGGCCGAACAGAAATTCGACTGCGACGCGCTGATTGAGGACTGCGTCGCCCGTGTCAAGCGCACGCAGATTGCGCCGGACGCCTGAACTGAGAAAGGAAGCGGAAACCCTTGAACGCAGAGATTATTTCCGTAGGCACCGAGCTGCTGCTCGGCCATACCGTCAATACGGATACCACCTATGTCGCGCGGGAGCTTTCCCCGCTCGGAATCAACCTTTTGTACTCCTGCACCGTGGGGGATAACCCCGGGCGCCTGCGCGCCGCCGTGTTTTCGGCGTTTGAGCGCAGCGACCTCATCGTGACGACCGGAGGCCTCGGGCCCACGGGCGACGACCTGACGAAGGAAACCGTCGCCGAGGCGGCGGGCAAAAAGCTGGTGATGCATGAGGAAAGTCTGGAGCGCATCAAAAATTATTTCCGCGGCCGTACGCTCGGCGAAACGCAGAAAAAACAGGCGATGCTGCCGGAGGGCTGCACCGTTCTGCCGAACGACAACGGAACGGCGCCCGGATGCGCGTTCCGCACCGACGCGGGCAAAGTTGTCATCATGCTTCCCGGCCCGCCTTCCGAGCTGATCCCGATGCTGAAAAACTACGCCGTGCCGTTCCTCACGAAGGGGGAGCAGGCAGTGATTGTCTCCCACATGGTGCGGGTGTTCGGTCTGGGCGAGGGCTATGTGGCGGAGCAGATCACTGATCTGTGCGACGGAACAAACCCCACGGCGGCGACCTACGCGAAGGAAGACGAGATGTTTGTGCGCGTCACCGCCCGCGCGGAGAGTGAAGAGGCCGCCGAGGCCTTGTGCGCGCCGGAACTGGAAGACCTGAAAAACCGCCTTGGCGCGTACCTTTACGGCGTGGATGTGGAAAGTCTGGAGGAGCTTGTGGTTCGCGAGCTTGCGAAACAGGGCAAAACGATCGCGACGGCGGAATCCTGCACGGGCGGGATGCTCTCCGAGCGCCTGACCGACATCCCCGGTTCCTCCGAGGTGTTCCACATGGGCATGGTGACCTACGCGAACGAGGTTAAAACGAAGCTGCTCGGCGTGCCGGAGGAAACCCTGAAGGAACACGGCGCCGTCAGCCCGGAGACCGTGCGCGCCATGGCCGAGGGAATTTACCGCGTCTCCGGAGCCGATTTCGGCGTGGGGATCACGGGAATCGCGGGGCCGGACGGCGGCACGCCGGAAAAGCCCGTCGGCCTTGTCTACCTCGCGCTGTGCGACGGTGAACATACCTGGGTGCGCAAAATGCTGGGAACCGCCCGCCGCGGGCGCGGCTACATCCGCCATCTGGCGGCTTCCAACGCGCTGGATATGGTGCGCCGCCGCCTGTTTGACCTGGGCGGCATTGAGAACGCGGCCTACACCAAGGAAAACATCCCCGCCGGCTAACGCCAAGCGTTTCTTTAGGCGCCTACGGCGGACGCATCTTTAGAATGAAAAAAGGGCGAAATCGCTGCACCGGGAACGCTTGAAGAGAGCTTGTTAAGGCGACGTTGGTTGGGTTGGAAATTCCGGTCGCTTACGGGGAGAAATCACCGCCCGCGTTCGCTAAGAGCAATCATGCCGCACTTAGATTATAAAATTGGAATTGACGGAAAAAAGGAGGGGAAACATGCAGGCAGGAATCCTATTCTGTTCCGCGCGGCGGACCTCGGTCTGCCAGAAACTGCTTTCCCGCACCTTCGGGTGGTTCGGTCTGCGCGTGGAGGAAGTGCGCGCCTGCGCTTCTGCGGACCGGATCAACGGAGGAATGGCCGCGCTGCTGAAAAATGCCGCGGCTGTCTGCCTGCTTTGCCCCTCTGCCGGAGGGCGCCCGGACTGCGCCTCACGGCTTTTCGCAACCCTGAAAATTCCGCTCGACACGCGCGGTGAGCCGCGCGGCGTGCTGCGCCTCCGCGGAAGGAAGGTCACCGGATACCTGATTGAAAGCAGTGAACAGGCTATTTTGCTGCTGCCCGACGACCCCTGCGAGCTTTTGGAGATGCTGCCCGCCGCCTGCGCGCGGCTGAAGGGAAAATTCGGGCTGGAGGGTGAGATTCCAACCCGGGAGGTCCCGGATCTGGAGGCGCTGGTGACGGAGAGCTTTGACCGAGAGGAGGCCGAAGCGCTGTGATGGACCTTCGCTCGCAGATGAAAACGGCAGATCTGACGCTGAAATTCCTCCGGGGGGACGTGCGCCATCTGGCCTCCTACCCGTTTGTCCCACAGAAGAAGGAACCGGAGCTTTTTCCGGACTGTGACGACCTGCCGCGCAGCACGCCGGAGGCGGAGGGGGTGCCCTCCGCCCATGTGCGGGAATTCTTCCGCGCGCTGGATGAATTCGAAGGAATCCGCATTCACAGTGCGCTGGTCCTCCGGCACGGGAAGGTGATCGCGGAGGGCCACTGGCGCCCGTACGGCGGCGACTGTCCCCACATGATGTTCTCGCTTTCCAAAAGCGTCGTCTCCATGGCGGTCGGTTTCTCGGTGCAGGAGGGTCTGCTGACTCTCGATGAGAAAATCGCCGATATTTTCCCGGACCGTATGCCGCTGCTGCACAATTCCCGCATGAACGCCGTCACCGTACGCCACCTGCTTACCATGACGAGCGGGGTGAAGTTCAACGAGGGCGGCTCCGTAACCGATAAAGACTGGGTGCGGGCGTTTCTGCAGTCGGACGTCGCGTTTGAGCCCGGCGCGGAATTCTGCTACAACAGCATGAATTCCTATATGCTCTCCGCCGCGGTCTGCCGCCGGACCGGCATAAGCCTGACGGAATACCTCACGCCCCGGCTGTTCCAACCGCTCGGCATCTGCGGCGCCGTGTGGGACGTCTGCCCGCTCGGCGTGGAAAAGGGCGGATGGGGCCTCTGGCTGCGCCCCGTCGATATGGCGAAGCTGGGGCAGCTTTACCTGAGGAGGGGAGTTTGGGGTGAGGGCAGCCTGAAAAAACAGATTCTGCCGGAAAGCTGGGTGGCGGAATCGGTGATTTCCCGCCGTCCCGGTATACCGGAGGGGAGAACCAATTCCGGCTACGGGTATCAGATCTGGACGTTCCGGGCGAAGGGAGCATACCAGTTCAACGGGATGTTCGGGCAGTACGTCGTCGTTCTGCCGGAGCGGGATATGGTCGTCGCCGTCACAAGCGGAAGCGGCGGCTTTTTCGGGGATCGGTCGCTCGGCTTTATCGAGCAGTATTTCGGGGACAATGCCCCCGCTTTCTCTGATGTTCCGCTCCGGCCGGACCGGAAAGAAACCGCCGCCCTGCGCCGGATGCTCGGCGGGCTTTACGCGGTTGCGGACACGGCCCCGAAGCCCGCCGCCGCGTGGCGGAGCCTGCCTGTTCTGCGGATGCTGCCGGACCCGGAGGAGGCCCGGCGGCGCGAAAGGATCAAAAGCTTTTCCAAAGCGGTCGGGGAGAAGAGCTTCCGGCTGGAAAATCAGTACGGTACGCTGTTCCCGCTGATTTTGCAGTGTGTTTCCAACAATTTCAGCCCGCCGCTCACGCGCGTTTCGTTCACGTTCGGCGAAAGATCCTGCCGCATCCGCTTTGAGGACGGCGGCGAAGCCTCCGAAATCGAAGCGGGGCTGGACGGCGAGCCCCGCCCCGGAAAAGTGATCCGCAACGGCGAGAGCTATGCGGTTGCTTCGACCGCCCGTCCGGCGGAGGACGAGGACGGCCGCCCGGTGCTGAAGCTTTACATCTGCTTCCTCGGCACCCCGTGCACCCGGGAAATGAAATTCATTTTTTATGAGAAAAAGCTGCTAATCCGCTTCGACGAAACGCCGGGCGCGAAGGCGGCGGCCGAGACCCTGATGGATACGCTGGACGCGGGCGGCGGACTGCAGCGGCTGCTGCGGGAGCGCATTTCGGTCGGGCGCCTCACCAAGCAGATGAGCCGTTTCCTCCTGCCGCGCGCGAAGGGAATTGCCGAAGAGAAGGAAAAAAAGGCCGAGAAAAAACAGGGCCCCGATACAAACGCAAAAAAATAAGGGATTGCCGCAAGAATTGCGGCAATCCCTTTCTTATGTTCTGCTTTATTTTCCGGTCGCCTGCGAGAGCTTCACGGTCGCCGTAAACGTCTGCCCGGAGAGGGGACGCGTGACGCTCAGGGTGACGGTGTCTCCCGGCTTTTTGGTGGTAACCACCGCGGTAATGGTGTTCTGGCTGGCAATTTCCGTTCCGTTGATCTTGGTGATGACGTCGCCCTTCTGGATGCCCGCGTTGGAAACAGCGCTGCTGGTCACGGAGGCCACGTACATGCCGCTGGGCAGCCCGTAGAAGCGGGAGGTCATGCTGTCGATAAACTGGCCGGAGATGCCGAGCACTGCGCGGTCCTTCACGTAGCCGTACTGCTTGAGTTCGCTGATAATCGGCTGCGCTTCGTCGATCGGAATGGCGAAGCCGAGACCTTCATAGCCGGTGGCGACGATCTTCGACGAGTTGATGCCGACGATCTGCCCCTTCATGTTGACGAGCGCGCCGCCGGAGTTGCCCGGGTTGATGGCCGCATCCGTCTGGATGCACTTCATGGTGTAGCCGGTTTCCGAGTTGGTGATTTCACGGTTCAGAGCCGAAACATAACCGACGGTAACCGAGGAATTGAATTCCATGCCGCCCGGGTTGCCGATCGCCATTACGGTGTCCGCTACCTGAAGGTCGGTGCTGGAGCCAAATTCCGCTGCGGTGAGGCCGGTTGCCTCAATCTTGATTACGGCGAGGTCGGTGATGCTGTCGCTGCCGATCAGTTTTGCCTGATAAGTTTTCCCGCTTGAAAGGATTACCTTGAGCGAGGAGGCTCCGTCCACGACGTGCGCGTTGGTGATGATGTAGCCGTCGGAGGTGGCAATGATGCCGCTGCCCTCGCTGGCGGGCGAAACGCCGCTGTTGTCGTTCCCGGAGGTGCCGTTGGCCGAACCGTTCTGCGAACCGTTGTCCTGCCCGCTGAAGTTGCCGGCGTAGCTGGTGCGCTCATTTACCTGGTAGTTCTGGATGCACACCACGGAGGGAAGAACCTTCTTCGCAATCTGCTCCAGCGAGAGGCTCCCAACCGCCGCCGTGGCGGTGGCCGGTGTGCCCGAAGAGGAGGCCGAGGATCCCGAACCGGAGGAGGCGCTGCTTTTCTCAATGGTGAAAGCCGGGGATGCGCTGCCTCCGCTCATCTTGATGGTACCGTTGTTCACCAGCGCGGCAAAGCCTGCGACGGATCCGCCCGAAATCACCAGGCAGGCGAGGACGCCCGCGAGAACTTTGCCAAAGGTTTTCCCTGCCCTGTGCTTTTTTGCTTTCTTCGGTGGCGCACCCGGAATGTACTCCGTGGTGTTTACCATCGGGCGCTCCTGCGACGGAGCTCCGGGGTTGCGGTAGGAGTGGTAGCAATCGCCGTGCCACTCGGTGTTCTGCTGCTGTGCGTTGTTCTGCGGATCGGCACGATAATTTCCGCCTTCGGTATTATTATAATTGTCGTTGGATCCGTTCGGATTGTTGAAGTTGGGATCATACATAACAATTTCACCCTTTCGTTTGATCTTATGGCTCCATTATCGCCGATGCCTGTGAAATAAATATGATGGCCACTTGATATTTTTGTGAACAAATTTTAGAAAATTTGTATCTTCCCGGCGAGAAATTCGCTTGACAGGGATAATACGAAAATGTATAATACGATTATAATATATTACGACAATCGTAATAAATGGAGGCGAACTATGGCGGAGCCGATTACACAGGAAGAAATGGGGCAGCTCGACCGCGTCTGGCACGATCTGATTTTAGTCATGCAGAAGGCGAACACAGCGTTTCTGCACGGAGGGCTTGAAGGGCTTTCCACCGTGGACATCAGCGTGCTGGCCATCGTCAGCCGGAAACCCGACGTGATCCTCCGGGAAATCCTCGGGGTACTGGGGATTCCGGCCAGCACGCTGACCAGCGCCGTTGACCGTCTGGAAAAGCGCGGCCTGCTGCGCCGGGTAATCAGCGCGCGGGACCGCCGTTCCTACGGGCTGGAGCTTACCGAGGACGGGCTCCGGGCGCAGGAAGAACATAAAAAAGAGGAAGAAACCGTGCTGCGGTGCGTCCTGGGGGCTTATACCCCGGAAGAACGTGCGGAACTGGTCCGGCTGCTCAAGATTCTGGCAGGCAGCATTTCCTCAATGGGAAAGGAAGAGAAGTAAAATGGCAAATAAAACAGCGGTGATTACCGGCGCCACCAGCGGAATCGGCGCGGCCTACGCGGAAGCCTTTGCGCGGCAGGGGTACGATCTGATTCTGACCGGCAGAAGACAGGAAAAGATCGAAGCGCAGGCGGAAAAAATCCGCTCGGCTTATTCGGTCGGCGCGGAAGTGGTGCTCGCGGAGCTTTCGGAGGAAACGGGCATCCAAAAGGTTCTGGAGGCCATGCGGGGAAAAGAGATCGATGTTCTGGTCAACAACGCCGGATTCGGCGTAGCCGCCCGCTATCAGGACAGCGATTTGCAGGTGATGGAACAGCTTGCAAAGGTGAACGTTCTGGCGCCGATGGAACTGATCCGCGCCGTTCTTCCCGACATGATCCGGCGACACAGCGGAACGGTCATCAATCTCTCTTCGGAGAGCGCCTATCTTGTGATGCCGGGCAATTCCGTCTATTCGGGCGTGAAATCGTTTTTAAAAGTCTTTACGGAAAGCCTGCACCTCGATCTGGACGGCACGGGTGTCCGGGTGCTGACGGTTTGTCCCGGTGCAACGCACACCGATTTTCACGAGAAAATGGGCATCGCAAAATCCCGGCAGACCGATCACGGCGTGATCCGGTGGATGTCGCCCGAAAAAATTGTAGAGCTGTCACTGAAAGACCTTCAAAAAGGAAAAGTCGTCAGCAAGCCGGGCTTCAGTACAAAGTTTTTCATCGGGTTTCTGGGGCTTCTGCCGAAAAAGGCGTATTACCGGATGGTCCGCAATATCGGCGGCAAAAAGAAAGGAGCCTAGAGATGATCGAGGAATGGGAATCGCCGCCGCTTCTTTTTAGGCTGGGCGACGCGCTGGGCAACACTCGGCTTTTCGGGTTCATCTATACCGGCTTTATCAAAACAATCGGGCTGAACGGCGGCGAAGCGGTTCTGGATTTCGGGAGCGGATCGGGAGCGGGCTCGAAGTATCTCGCGGAAATCCTCGCGAAAGGCGGCGGAAGCCTTACCTGTGTCGACACTTCGCATTATCTGATGAACATCGCGAAAAAGCGGATGAAAAAATACGGGAACGTCCGGTATCTCAACGACCCGCTCCAAGAACTGGGACTTCCCCCGGAGTCGTTTGACGTAATCTGCATGCACTATGTGCTGCATGAGGTTTCACCGGAACTGCGCACGGGCATCGTGAAAGAATTTTACCGGCTGGTAAAACCGGGAGGCCGTGTCTGCCTGCAGGAGCCGCAGCGCGAATACGACGGCATGCCGGTTTCCGAGATCCGCAATTTGATGTCCGAGGCCGGTTTCCGTGAGGTTTCGGCAAAGAATAAGAGAAACGTTTTCAGCGGAACTTATCAGAAAGCCCGATAACGCAGGGCTGAAATCAAAGAGAATCCCCCGTGCGGCGTAAGCCGCACGGGGGATTCTGTATATCGGTAATTTTAAAAAATTACAGCTTGGAAAGTTTTTCGAGGTGTTCGTAATCTTCCTTCGCGAATTTCTCGGCCTTTGCGAAGAGTTCCTCCGCACGCTCCGGGAATGCACGGGTCAGGGAGTTGTAGCGAACCTCGCCCATGATGAAGTCGCGGTAAGACTCGGTCGGAGCCTTGCTGTCGAGCTGGAAGGGATTCTTGCCCTCGTCCGCGAGGCGCGGATCGTAGCGGAAGTTCTTCCAGTAGCCGGCGGCTACCGCTTTCTTCTCTTCCATCTGCGAAATGCTCATGCCGCCCTTGATGCCCTGGTTGATGCAGGGAGCATAACCGATGATGAGAGACGGGCCGTTGTAGCTTTCCGCTTCGGTGATGGCCTTGATGGTCTGGTTGTAGTCGGCGCCCATGGCAATGTGCGCGACATAAACGTAACCGTAGGTCATTGCGATGGCAGGCAGGTCCTTCTTCTTGGTGCCCTTGCCGGTTGCCGCGAACTGTGCCACGGAGCCGATCGGGGTGGACTTGGAAGCCTGTCCGCCGGTGTTGGAATAAACCTCGGTATCGAAGACGAAGATGTTCACGTTCTCGCCGGAGGCAAGCACGTGGTCCACGCCGCCGAAGCCGATGTCGTAGGCCCAGCCGTCGCCGCCGAAGATCCAGATGGACTTCTTCGCGAGGTAGTCCTTATCGGGCAGAATCTTGCGGGCAAGCGCTGCGATTTCGCAGGTGCCGTCCTTGATTTTCTCAAGTTCGGAGATCAGCTTGTCGGCAGGATCACGGTTTGCAATGCTGCTGTCGAAGGTGGAAAGGTATTCTTCCGCCGCTGCTTTCAGCGATTCGGTGGAGGTGCCTTCCGCAACCGCCTTGACGTCGTCCTTCAGGCGTGCGCGGATCGCGTCGTTTGCGAGCGCCATGCCGTAGCCGAACTCGGCGTTGTCTTCAAACAGGGAGTTGTTCCATGCCGGGCCGTAGCCTTTCTTGTTGACGGTGTAAGGCGTGGCCGGTGCGGAGCCGCCCCAGATGGAGGAGCATCCGGTTGCGTTCGCGATATACATACGGTCGCCGAAGAGCTGTGTGATCAGCTTCGCGTACGGAGTCTCGCCGCAGCCCGCGCAGGCGCCCGAGTATTCGAGCAGAGGCTTGCGGAACTGGCTGCCCTTTACGCTGGTTGCCTTGAACTTCGCGGCAACTTCCGGCTTCTCAGGCAGAGACTGGCCGTATTCGTAAATCTTCTGGTTAGAAAGCTGGCTTTCCATCGGCTTCATAACGAGAGCCTTGTTGCCCTTCATGCCCGGGCAGACCGATGCGCAGGAGCCGCAGCCGGTGCAGTCGAGCGTGGAGATGGTCATCGAGAACTTGAAGCCCGGCAGCAGAGTGGCGTCCTTTGTCTTCATGCCTTCCGGAGCAGCGGCCGCTTCTTCCGGGGTCATGATGACCGGACGGATGACGGCGTGCGGGCAGACATAGGAGCAGGTGTTGCACTGGATGCAGTTCTCCGGAATCCACTCCGGAACGTCGATTGCGATGCCGCGCTTTTCGTAAGCGGCGGAGCCTGCCGGAACGGTGCCGTCAGCCATCTTGAGGACGGCGGAAACCGGCAGCTGATCGCCGCCGTGACGGTTGGCCGGAGCCATAACGTTGTTCACGTAATCGGACAGAGCTTCGTCGCCGCAGTCGAATTTCTCGATTGTGGAATCGTCAACGGCGTTCTTCCAGGATTCCGGAACGTTGATCTTGACGAACTCGTTTGCGCCGCGGTCGATAGCAGCATGATTCATGGCGACGATCTTTTCGCCCTTCTTGCTGTAGGACTTCGTGGCCGCGTCTTTCATATATTTCGTTGCTTCATCCTTCGGGATGATGTTGGCGATGGTGAAGAATGCGGACTGGAGGATCGTGTTGATGCGTCCGCCGAGGCCGATTTCCTTGCCGAGCTTCACGCCGTTGATGGTGTAGAAGTTGATGTCATTGTCGGCAATGTACTTCTTCATCTTGCCGGGAAGGTGCTTGTCAAGTTCCGCCTCGTCCCATTCGCAGTTGAGGAGGAAGCTGCCGCCCTTTTTCAGATCCTGAACCATGTCGTAGGTGTCAACATAGGAGGGTTTGTGGCAGGCGACGAAGTCAGCCTTCGTGACATAATAGGTGGATTTGATCGGCTTTTTGCCAAAACGCAGGTGGGAAATGGTCAAGCCGCCGGATTTCTTGGAATCGTAGGCAAAATAGCCCTGCGCGTACATATCGGTGTGGTCGCCGATGATCTTGATGGAGTTCTTGTTCGCGCCGACGGTGCCGTCTGCGCCGAGACCCCAGAATTTGCAGGAATGGGTGCCGGCCGGGGTAGTATCCGGATTCTCCTTGACTTCCAGGGAGAGATTCGTAACGTCATCCGTGATACCGATGGTGAAGCGCTTCTTCGGGGAAGCGGATTCCATGTTGCGGTAAACGGCGACGATCTGGCCCGGGTTGGTGTCCTTGGAGCCGAGGCCGTAGCGGCCGGAGTAGATCGGAAGAGTCTCGTAGGCGGTGTCCTTCAGAGCTGCGACAACGTCGAGGTACAGCGGTTCGCCGATGGAGCCGCGTTCCTTCGTGCGGTCGAGCACGGAGATCTTCTTCACGGTGGAGGGGATCACATCAAGCAGATATTTGGAAATGAACGGACGGTACAGATGAACCTTAATCAGGCCGACCTTTTCGCCCGCCGCGGTCAAATAATCGATAACTTCCTCTGCGCATTCGCAGACGGAGCCCATCGCGATGATGACCTTGTCGGCATCCGGAGCGCCGTAGTAGTTGAACGGCTTATAGTCCGTGCCGATCTTTGCATTGACCTGGTTCATGTAGTCGACGACCACATCCGGGAACGCGTCCCAATGGCTGTTGCTCGCTTCGTTGACCTGGAAGAACAGGTCGTCGTTCTCGGAAGTACCCCTCGTTGCCGGGTGCTCCGGGTTCATGGCGCCGCGGCGGAAGTTGTCCACAGCCTTCCAGTCGAGCATATCGCCGAGGTCCTTGTCGTCCCAGATGTGAATCTTCTGGACTTCATGGGAGGTGCGGAAGCCGTCGAAGAAATGCATCACGGGAACACGGCCCTTGATGGCGGAAAGATGCGCTACCGCACCGAGATCCATGCACTCTTGCGGGCTGTTGGAGCACAGCATCGCAAAGCCGGTCTGACGGCAGGCGTAGATGTCGGAATGGTCACCGAAGATGCAGAGAGCCTGCGTGGAAAGGGAACGGGCCGAAACGTGCAGAACAGCCGGAAGAAATTCGCCGGCCATTTTATACATGTTCGGGATCATCAGCAGAAGGCCCTGCGATGCGGTGTAGGTGGTGGTCAGAGCACCGGCGGCAAGAGAGCCGTGCACGGCTCCGGAAGCGCCCGCCTCGGACTCCATCTCAGTGACCTTGACCGGTCTGCCGAACAGGTTTTTCCGGTTCGCGGCAGCCATTTTGTCCGTCTCATCCGCCATGACGGATGAAGGCGTGATGGGGTAAATCGCGGCAACGTCCGTGAACGCATACGAAACGTACGCGGCAGCGTTGTTGCCGTCCATGGTCTTCATTTTTCTTGAATCCATATCAATAGTTTCCTCCTTACGGATAATTGATTCCAAGTGGTACAGACGGCTGACCTGTACTTAAACAGATTCTATCATTTTTTGACTTCCATGTAAAGGAAAATAGGACAATTTGAAGAAGATTAACAAAAGATTAACAAAGTTTTGAGAAATGAAAGCGCGGGTCCGGGGAAGACTTCTTTTTGAAAAGAAAACGAAGCCCCGACGTTTTTTTCGGGGGGCGCACGACGATAAAAAGAGTGCCCCGAAGCGCCGGAAAACATGCAGGCGGGCGAAAATTGTGCAAGACGCCGCGCAAGACGGGCCTGCGCCGGGAATTTGGGCTTTTCGGGGCCTTTTCGGCGTTCCGTGGCGCGTTGACAGCGCGTCGCGGAAACGGTAAAATAGAATTAATAAAATGCCGTGTTTGCAATCCGAGCTTTTGAAAGGGGTAAACCTATGTCCGAAGCACCCGACGGCCCGTACCCGAACTTTCCGCTTACGCTTTCGCAGGCGGGGGGGAACGGCGGGTCCGGTTTTCTCATCCCGATTCTCATTCTGATTCTGCTCACCATGGTCAACGCCTTCTTTTCCGCAAGTGAAATCGCGGTGATTACGCTCAACGACGCCAAGATTGAACATATGGCGGAGGAGGGGAACAAAAAGGCGAAAAAAATCCGGAAGCTGACCCAAAGCTCCGGGAGGTTCCTCTCCACCATCCAAATCGGTATCACGCTGGCCGGGTTCCTCTCCTCGGCGGCGGCCTCGCAGAATTTCGCGGGGGCGCTCGCGCAGGCACTTTCGTTCCTGCGCCTTTCACCGTCCATCACGCAGGGGCTTTCCACCGTGCTTATCACGCTGCTGCTCTCCTATTTTTCTCTTGTTTTCGGGGAGCTGGTGCCGAAAAAGATCGCCATGCAGCGCGCTGAGGAGCTTTCCTTCCGTTTTGTCGGGGCGTTGGACGCCACCGCAACGGTGTTCCGCCCGCTGATCTCCCTGCTGACATCCTCCACGAACGCGGTGCTGCGGCTGATGGGCACCGACCCGAACGCCTCGGAGGAAACCGTGACGGAGGAGCAGATCCTCATGATGGTGGATGCGGGGCAGGAAAAGGGCGTCCTGAATAAGAACGAGAAGGACATGATCTCGAACATCTTCGATTTCAGCGACAGCACCGCCGGCGAGGCAATGACCCACCGCACGGATGTGGTCGCGGCGGAGGACACGGAATCGGTCGGGGACGTGATTGCCCTTTCCATCGAAGGGGGATATTCGCGCATCCCGGTGTACCATGAGGACCTTGACAGTGTGCTCGGCATCATCTATGTAAAGGACCTGCTCAAGTTTGTCGGCAAGCCCGTGGCGGAATCCCTGAAGCTGACGGAGCTGATGCGCCCGGCGTATTTCATCCCGAAGAGCAAGCCGTGCTCGGAGCTGTTCTCCGAAATGACGGCGCGCAGGCTTCAGATCGCCATCGTGGTCGACGAGTACGGCGGCACGGAGGGCATCATCACCATGGAGGATCTGCTGGAATCAATCGTCGGGAACATGCAGGACGAATACGACCATGAGGAGGAAGAGATCCGCCGTGAGGGTGAGAACCGTTTCCTTGTGGACGGTTCGGCCCCGGTGGACGAAATCTCGGATATGACGGGAGCCGAACTGCCTTCCGGCGATTACGACACCGTGGCGGGCCTGATGATGGAGCGCCTGGGGCGAATCCCGAAGCAGGGCGAGCACCCCAAAGTGAAGATTGGCAACCTGACCCTGACGGTGCTGGATATGGAGGAGCGGCGCATCGCCCGCATCCTCATTGAAAAAGAGCCGAACCCCGAAAACCCGGAGGAACCGGAAGAAGAATAAATCAGCAGGCCACCGAAAATCGTGCAAGGCAATTTTTGCACTTGCGCGATTTTTGCTGCCTGCGGGTTGATTATTCCCGTGATCTGCGCTATTCTTTACAGGACGCCGCAAACATTCCGGCGCCGGTCAGTCGCAACATCCTGACCTTAAACAAAACTACGGAGGAATCAGAAAAATGAACAAACAGTCGAACCGCGCGCTTTACCTCGCGCGGGGGGCGGTCGTCGCGGCCGCCTACGCGGTGCTGACTCTGGCCGCCGCCGCGTGGAACCTGGCCTACGGGCCGGTGCAGTTTCGCTTTTCGGAAGCGCTGACCGTTCTGCCAATGTTTACGGGCGCGGCGGTGCCGGGGCTGACCCTCGGGTGCCTGCTGGCGAACCTGTTCAGCGGCTACGGCGTGTACGATCTTGTTTTCGGCACGCTGGCCACACTTTTTGCCGCGCTTCTGTCGCGGGCGGCGCGGAACGTGCGCTGGCGGGGAATTCCCGTGCTGGTGCCGCTGCCGCCGGTGCTGGTCAACGCGCTGATGGTCGGGCTTGAGATCACCGTCGTCGCCGGGGGACAGCTCACGCCCGGCGCGTTTCAGAATTTCAACTGGATTTTATTCTGGGCGAATTTCACCTCGGTCGGGCTGGGGGAGCTTGTCATCTGCTATGGCCTCGGCCTGCCGCTCGCGGTGTGGATCGACCGCAGCAAACATCTGAAAAAATTAATGCAGGATCACTGAAAACATACGGCGCAGATTATGGATGTTGCCTTGCGCTTAATTAAAAACCGGCTTCGCCTTTTTGGGCGGGGCCGATTTTTTTCGCATATTTTGCCTCCCTGCTGACAAAATAAGAAGTAAGAACCGCCGGTTGAACTCCGGCGGTTTTTGAGAAGGGAGCGATTGCTTTGACGGTTTCCGAAAACGAATACAAGCAAATGGCGAAAAAAGCTTCGCCGAATACCAAGTGGGGGAAAAATCTGCTGATGGCTTTCCTGTTCGGCGGGGGAATCTGCACACTGGGCCAGTGCATCAGCGACCTCTACCGCTACTGGGGATTCGACAAACAGAGCGCCGGGACGCTCGTTTCCATCACGCTGATTTTCCTGAGCGCGTTTCTGACCGCGCTGCATGCCTACGACAATCTGGCCAAGATCGGGGGCGCGGGCACCCTCGTGCCGATTACCGGCTTTGCGAACTCGATCGTGTCGCCCGCCATGGAGTTCAAAAGCGAAGGCTACGTGATCGGCATCGGCGGGAAGATGTTCGTCATCGCCGGTCCGGTGCTGGTTTACGGCACGGCGGCATCCATCGTTTACGGACTGATCCTGTGGTTTTTCCATCTGTATTGAAAGGGGGCGCACCATGCCGGAAAGAGTCGGAACCTATACCGTCAAGCTGACTACAAACCCCGCCGTGCTCGGCTTTGCCGCCGTCGTGGGGAAGAAAGAGGCCGAGGGCCCCTATGCGAAATGGTTTGACCGCAGCCATGAGGACACCACGCTCGGCGAATCGAGCTGGGAAAAGGCCGAGAGCCGTCTGCAGAACGAAGCGGTCAGCATCGCGCTGGGCAAGGCGAATCTGAAAAACACGGATATCGACTGCATCTTCGCGGGCGACCTGCTGAATCAGTGCATTTCCTCCACCTTCGGGCTGAAGAGCCTCGATATCCCGTTCCTCGGGCAGTACGGAGCCTGCTCCACCATGGCGCAGACGCTCGGAGTCGCCTCGCTGGTTGTGGAGGCGGGCGCCGCGCGCAAAGCCGCGGCCGTCACCTCCTCCCACTTCTGCTCCGCCGAGCGGCAGTACCGCTACCCGCTGGAATACGGAGGCCAGCGCACCCCCACCGCCCAGTGGACGGCCACGGCGGCGGGCTGCGTGCTGCTCGGTTCGCGCGCCGAAAATCAGAATGCGAAAGTCGGCCTTCAGGCGGTCACCTTCGGGCGCATCGTCGATTACGGCGTGAAGGACCCGGCCAACATGGGCGCCGCCATGGCGCCCGCTGCCGCGCAGACTCTGCTTGACTATTTCCACGACACCGGCGCCTCGCCGCTCGACTACGACCTTATTCTGACCGGGGACCTCGGCTACGTCGGCAGCGAACTGCTCGAAGAGCTGATGCAGAAGGAGAACGTCGATATTGCGAAGGTCCACAACGACTGCGGCATCATGATCTACGACCGCGAAAAGCAGGACGTCCACGCGGGCGGTTCCGGCTGCGGCTGCTCGGCCGCGGTGCTCTGCTCGGTCATCCTGCGGCAGATGACCGAGGGGCAGCTCCACAACGTTCTGTTCCTCGGCACAGGCGCACTGATGTCACCCACCTCCTCCCAGCAGGGGGGAACCATTCCGAGCGTCGCGCACCTGGTCTATCTGAAGGCTTAAAATAAAAACCTCCCGCAGATTCTGCGGGAGGCAAATTGTTTTTATTTCAGGTGCTTTTCCAGAGCTGAAAGGTCGATTCCCTGGCAGGTCGTCAGGTAAGCGGCGAGCTGCTTCAGAATGATTTCCACGCCGCCCGCGGTGTCGCTTTCCACGTTCAGGGGCAGGATCGGGTCGTGTACGCTCAGGCGCAGCAGGAACCAGCCGTCCCCGTGCTCCTTGTCGAGCGAGATGCGCAGCCCTTCGCAGTTATCCGGCGCGATCGTCCAGCCGGGCTGCTTCGCGGCGTAGGAGGTCAGCCCGCCGATTACGGCTTCCCCGCGCTCGCGGAAGTTTTCGTCGAGGATCGGGAAGCGTAGCTCCAGCGCCTCGGCGGGTTCCGCGAGGGGTGCGAGCAGGTCTTCCAGCGTTTTGCCCTCGGCGCGCAGGCGAACCAGCAGGATGATGATTTTCGTCACAAGGTAGGCGCCGTCGTCGAGGAAGTAATTTTCCTGCATGGCCGCGTGGCCGGAGGTCTCAATGGCCAGGGGGCACTCCACGCCCATTCGGTTCAGGCGCACGGCCTCGTTGATTACGTTGCGGTAGCCGCGCTTGAAGCGGCGGTGCTTGCCGCCGAGCGTTTTCTCAATGAAATCCTTCAGGCCGGAGGACGTGATCGAATCCGTCACGATCGTGCCGCCCGGGCATTTTTCCAGAGCGATGGCCGAGGCGAGCGCCACGAGGCGGTTGCGGTTAATCTCGTCGCCTTTTGCATCCACCACGCCGGCGCGGTCGACGTCGGTGTCGAAAATGACCCCGAGGTCCGCCTTGCTCTCAAGGGTTGCTTCCCGCGCGGAGGCCATGGCCGTCTCGTTCTCCGGGTTCGGGATGTGGTTCGGGAACCGGCCGTCCGGCTCAAGGAACCGGCTTCCGGAAACGTCCGCGCCGAGCGGGCGCAGAACGTCGCTGGCGTAGAAGCCGCCCACACCGTTGCCGGCGTCCACTACGATGTGAAAGCCCGCCAGCGGATGGGGGTCCTTCGCACCGACGCTTTTCCGGATGGTTTCGCGCAGGTGGGAGCAGTACACCGACATGTAGTCGAACTCCCGCACGGTTCCGGTTCCGGGCTCCGGGCGCTCCCCGTCCTGCGCGCTCTGAAGGATCGCCTCGATATCGGGGCCGTCCAGTCCCGCTTCCTGCGTAAAGAATTTCAGGCCATTGCGGCTGAACGGATGGTGGCTTGCCGTAATCTGCACGGAGCCGTCGCAGCCGAGGTCCCGGGTCGCGAGGAACATCGAGGGGGTGGACGCGAGGCCGCATTCCAGAACGGACACGCCCGCGGCGGCGAGCGTTTTTTCCAGGCAGGAGGCGATGCGTTCGCCGGAGATCCGGCAGTCGCGCCCAATCGCGATCTTCAGTCCGGCAACCGGTTTTCCCACGCGGCGGGAAAGCCAGAGAGCAAAACCGTCCGTGATTTTCGCGACGGCTTCGTCGGTCAGCAGAATTTCCTCCCCTGCGACGCCTTCGCTCGCCACCCCGCGGATGTCGGTTCCGCTCTTGAAGGATTTCCAGTATTTTGTCAGCAAGGATTTATCCCCTTTCAGTTGCTTTTGTTGCTTCTATTATAAAACACGGTTTGCGGTTTGTAAATCAACAGGCGCCGATTTCTCCGGAAGCGGAACAGGCCCTGCGCGATTTCCGGCGGCCGGTACGCTGCCTGAGCTTTCCTCAGGCAATCTTTTTGTAAATCAGGTGCGGAACATGGAATCACTTATTACAATCAGTAATGTTTTTAAAATTTACAACATCGGGGAAAGCGAGGTGCGCGCGCTGAACGGAATTTCCCTCTGCGTAGGGGAAGGGGAGTTCGTGGCCGTCGTGGGGCGCTCCGGCTCCGGAAAATCGACGCTGATGAACATCCTCGGGTGCCTGGACACGCCCACCCGGGGGGAATACCGGCTCGGCGGGGAGAATGTGGAGGGCATGAGCGACAAAGCGCTCGCACAGGTGCGCAACCGGCGGATCGGTTTCGTTTTTCAGGGCTTCAATCTGCTTGGGGAGCGCGATGCGCTGGAAAACGTGGAACTGCCGCTCTTTTACCGGGGAATTCCCCGGGCGGAAAGGCGCAGGCTCGCGGAGGAGGCGCTTTCCCGCGTCGGGCTGGAGGGGCGGATGCGCCACCGGCCGGCTCAGATGAGCGGCGGGCAGCAGCAGCGCGTGGCAATCGCGCGGGCCATCGCGGCCCGGCCGCCGATCATCCTTGCCGACGAGCCGACCGGCAACCTCGATTCCCAGTCCGGCGAGGCGGTGATGGAGATTCTGAACGGCCTGCACCGCGAAGGGCGCACGATCGTGCTCATCACGCACGACGACCGCATCGCCGCCACCGCCGACCGGGTGATCCGCCTGCAGGATGGAACAGTGGTTGCCTGAGCGCTTTTTTCTGAGGCAAAATGGAAACTTTGGTGGTTTTGCCGGTCTGCCATTTCTTGACAATTAATTCCGCCATGTTATAATACAGTCAGGAAATCACCGTTCAACCGATTTCCCAATTCGGTAAAGGGGGCGTGCATATGGCAACACCGGTAGAACTGCATGACATTGACGTACCGGCTTTTCTTGGGGTTCTTGACGAATGCAAAGGCAACGTGTTCCTTGTAACCAAGGAGGGCGACCGCCTGAACCTGAAAAGCAAGCTGAGCCAGCTGGTCGGTCTGACCAAGCTCATCGAGGGCGGAAAGATCGAGGAAGCGTACATCACCTGTGACGACCCCGGGGATGAATCCAGGCTGTTCCGCTTCAATCTCTTCGGAGAAAACGGAAAAAATCCGAAATAGCGTCGGATCCGGGCTCCGGAATAAATCGTGAGCGGCGGCCGGAACAGAAATTTTGTGTTCCGGCCGCCGCTTTGTCACGTTTTATTTCTCACTGTCGAAGAACTTTTCCCAGTCGAATTCGCTTTTTGCGTCGGAGACCGGTCTTGCCTGCGCGATGGGGGAAGGGGCTGCGGCGCCCGGTGCTTTCGCAGGGGCTTCCGGGAAGCGCTGGGGCAGAACACGGGTGTCATCCCGGTCCGACCGGACCGGCCGGACTTCCGGTTCCGTCCGGCTGTGGGCGGGTTTCCGGTCGAATTCCGCATGGGGGTCCGCCGCGCTTCCGTGTTCCTTCTTTCCGCTGAAGGAACTGATGTCGGTGAACTCAATGGTGCTGTCTGAAACGCGTGGGCCGGGGCCTGCGCCGCCCTGAGGGGGAACGTTCCGCCCCCGGAAAAACTGCAGGTAGATAAAGAAGCCGATCCCGGCGAGGGCCAGCACGATCAGCCCGATGCCGATCGCAAGCAGGGAGGAAAATCCGCTCCCGTTCTTCGCCGCGCCGGAGGAAGCCTGAGAGGATTGGAGCGCGCCCATGGCCGAATCGGAAGAAGACGAATTGCCTGAGGAAAGAAGAGAGTTCCAGTCCTCCGAGGAAGTCGCGTCCGGTTCGCTGATGGTGGCGTCGGCCTGCGAGGCGGCCGCGTCAACCTCGCTCTGGTGCGTGTCGACCGAGACGGCCGGGCTGGAGGAGGGGGCCTGCTGCGAAGCGGAGGAAGAGGCGGCCTCGGGGGCCCACTGGGCGGTCAGAAG
>JAEWRF010000008.1 GCA_023460155.1 Bacillota bacterium
CTGCTGTGTAGTGTCTCCGTAAGTGAACACGATGTCCATTACGGAATGGCCGTCCTTGTAATAATCCTTGATGTCATTCGCCCGGTTAAAGGAATTCGCCTGGTAAGCGGGGTTCACGCTGTCGCACCAGACAACCGAATTGACGTTTTGAACGCTTTCGATCCGATCTTTATAGCTTTTCGCCTGATCGTATGTAACGTCGTCAATCATGACACGGGCTGTTCCGGGGTATCCGAATTCCTGCTTCATCACCCTCAGCCCCTGTTGGGAGGTCGCCGAGGCGGGCAGGTACTTGGTCAGGTCATAGTTGACTCCGACGAAGAAATAACAGAAGGCGCTGGCGGCGGTCAGAACGGCAAAAAATATTTCGATCCATCTTCTCCGGCAAATGATGAAATTAACGACGGCGCCGGCGCCCAAATGCTTGCGGATTGATTTCAGAAAGTTCATGGGACCGCTCCTTTTTCAAAGATTAACAGCGGGAAAGAGAAAATGCTTCAGGCAAGAATCTGCTCGACCGAACGGTACAGCTCGGGTTTGACGTCTTCAAATTTATAGGGACCTTTCAGAACGATGCAGTTGTACAGAACGGAACCGACCATGGAAACAATGATGTACAGGCGCTGCCCCGCCGCTTCGGTGCTGCCGCCGTTGCGCATAAAGTGGTTTGTGAAGGCTTCCCACGCCGTTTTCATCTCGTCGCTGTACATCAGCTTTTCAAACAGCGGAAGCGAGAGATTCTTGAAAATCAGCTCAAGGAATTTCGGGTCACGCACGAAATACCCGCTCAGGTAGTCGACCACCAAAAGAACATTCTGCTGCATGGTAAACTGCTCCTGCGAGCTTTCCTGCTTTTTCCGAAGCTCCTCCATGGCACCGTTTAACAGCGCCGAAGTCTTTCGCAGAATCACTTTGTCGACCAGATCGTATTTATCCTTGCAGTACAGATAAAACGTACCCTTCGCCACCCCGGCGTTTTTTACGATGTCGTCGATCACGGTGTTGTGCACGCCGTTCGACGTGAACAGCTCGTAGGCGGCGTCGTACAGCTTTGCCATTTTCATCTTTTTGTTTTCCAGAATTTTTCCGCCCATAACCAAAGTTCCCTCCCTTTTTCGGGCATTCCCCGGAAGAAAGCGCGATTCTATCAAAACTGACTTTTAGTCATTCATCTTGCAAGTGTCAGTATACTCAAGAAATGACTAATAGTCAATATCTAAATTTAACCAAAACCACCGATTTGTGAAAACCAAATAGTTTCTCTGTTCATTCACTCTGTGATTTATTGATTTCACTGAAGCGGATGCCCTGCCTCTGGGTATTTTTTCGCGGTCGGGCGGAAAGATACGGAAGAAGGGGGCGGAAAAATATGAGTGATCCGTTTTTGCCGTATTGGCAGGAGGTGGAGCGGCCGGAATTCGGGAACCTTGCAGGGGACGAAAACGCCGAGGCTGTAATCGTAGGGGGCGGGCTGTGCGGACTGCTGTGCGCCTATGAGCTTTGGGAGAAGGGTGTGCGGAGCATCGTGCTTCTGGAGTCCGGGCAAATCTGCGGGGGAACCACAAGCCGGACAACCGGAAAGATCACCTCTCAGCACGATCTGATTTACAACACCCTGATTGCCGCGGCGGGCGAAGAGTTCGCGCGCGGATACGCGCAGTCAAACGAGCGTGCGATCGGGCGCTACCGGGAGATCATTGAAAAAGAAAAGATTCCCTGCGATTTTGTGTCCTGCCCGGCCTATCTTTACGGCGTGCGGGAGGAAAGCGTGCGGAAGCTCGAGGATGAAGCGGTTGCGGCGCAGATGCTTTCCATCGACGCCGAGTTTACCAAGGACTGCGAGCTGCCGTTTCCTGTGGCGGGCGCGGTCCGATTCGGCGGGCAGGCCCGGTTCCATCCGCTGAAGTTCGCCTATACGCTCGCAAAGCTCCTTGTCGAGCGCGAAGTGAAGATCTATGAGAACATGGAAGCCCTTGAACTGGAAGACAACACCGTCTTCACAAAGAAAGGGCGCGTATACGGCAAGTATGTGTTCCTCTGCACACGGTATCCGTTCATGAATCTGCGGGGGTTCTATTTCGCGCGCATCGTGCAGAGCCGATCCTATCTGCTCGCTTTGGAGGGCGCCCCGAAAATCGAGGGCATGTACCTCGGCTGCGATGAAAAGAGCCTTTCGTTCCGCTGGCAGGAGGACCCCTGCGGCGGGGTGCTCCTTCTGGGCGGGGGCACGCACAAAACCGGGCATGAGGGGGATGTGCTCCATTATGCGCCGTTGGAGGAATCGGCGGCCGACTATTTCCCCAAAGCCGCCGTGCGCTGCCGATGGAGCGCGGAAGACTGCGAGACGAGCGACGGCATCCCGTTCATCGGGCACTACAGTCAGTTCGGGCGGCGCGTCTTTCTTGCGACCGGCTTCCGGAAGTGGGGCATGACCGGCAGTATGGTTGCCGCGGAACTCCTCAGCAACCTGGCCGTCTCGGGAAAAAGCGAATATGAGACGGTATTTTCTCCGGGCCGTCCGACCGTTCCCCTGCAGACAAAGCAGTTCCTTACTCAAACCGGGGACACGGTAGTCAATTTTGTACGCGGATATGCCGCGGGGCCGGATAAAACTCTCCCAGAACTGAAAAACGGGGAGGCCGGCTATGTGGAATACCACGGGGAGAAGATCGGGGCATACCGCGACGGGGAAGGCGCCCTGTATGGTGTGAAGCCGTATTGCAGGCATATGCACTGCCCCCTTTCGTGGAACGCGGAGGAGAAAACGTGGGACTGCCCGTGTCACGGTTCCCGGTACGACGCAGGCGGGCGGCTGCTGGAGGGTCCCGCCCTGCGCAGCCTGAAGAAGAGGGGGCCGGATTAATGGGAGCCTGGTTTGAAGGCTGGTATTTCAAACACTGCGCTGGCGGGAGGGTATTTTCCCTGATCCCGGGGGAGGCGGAGGACGCTTCGGGGCGGAAAACCGCGTTTTTGCAGGTGATTTCCTCCGAGGGCTCGCATTTTTTCCGTTTCCCGCACCGGGAGTACCGGGCCGACCCGGAACACTGCGTCATCC
>JAEWRF010000009.1 GCA_023460155.1 Bacillota bacterium
CTGCATGCTTCATCTCACCCTCCCTTTTACTGGGAATGCTCACCGACTGGTTTCAAAACCCGGTGTACCTGCCTTATATTTTCTTGTGCCTTGTTTGTCTGCTGCTTGCGAGCTTTATTTGGTACCGGCATGCATATCTGCCGATGCAGAACGGTCGTAATGCCATTCAACGCGCGCTGAACGGGGATTACAAAGCAAGGCTCTCCTCTCATGGAAAAAGCGAAAGTAAAGAGTTTTCCGCTGTGTTCAACCGGTTCATGGAGCACATGGAAAACCAGACAAAAGAGTTTCGGGAAAACAAGCGGCTCGCGAATCAGTCTCATGAAAACGAGCGGATTTACCGTACCGCTCTGGAACTGACCTGCGTTTGCGTCTATGAGGCGGACCTGACCCACAATCGCTTTATTAACGGTCATGAGACCTGCCGTCGGGCGTTTCCTTTTCTGAAAACAGAAACCTACGACGAAATGGTCAAAAGCGTCTCAAAAAAGGCTGTATATAAAGAAGACCGAGAACGCTTTCTTCAAACATTTGCCCGGCAGAATCTTCTGGAAACCTTTCAGAAAAAGGGTTCTTCCGAAATCACGCTGGAATACCGGAGGGTCATGCCGGACGGGAAAATTTTTTGGGAAAGCTCCACGGTGATTCTTTTGAATTCCGTCCAAAACGGACCGCGCAAAATTATTGGATACATAAAAAATATAGACGCCCGGAAAAAGCAGGATCTTGAAATTCTGAAAATGTCCCAAAAAGACGGTCTGACCGGCCTCTATAATAAAAAATACACACAGTCTTTAATTGAGAACTATCTTGCGGGTGAAGGCATTGAGGGAACCCACGCCGTCATCATGCTTGATATTGATAATTTTAAGGGCATTAACGATACGTTTGGCCACGTTCAGGGCGATACCGCGCTGAGTGAAGTAGCTCAGGTTCTGCAGGATCTCTTTCGCACCACAGATGTCGTTGGCCGGGTCGGAGGCGATGAGTTTTTGCTTCTTCTGAAGGATCTGAACTGCAGCCGGACGCTGCAGGAAAAGCTGGAGAATATCCGTTGCGCGCTGAAGAACATCCGTCTGGAGAACCCCACCTTACGGATCAGCGGCAGTATTGGGGCCGCGATTTATCCGGAAAACGGCATCTGTTATCAGGAGCTTTATCAGAAAGCAGATATCGCCCTTTATAATGCCAAGGAGCACGGGAAGGATCAATTCTGCATCTATGAAAAGCCTCATACGGCCAGCGTCGTTTGCCGGGGTTAGTACTTGTTCCCAAAAGGAAACAAACAGCCGACCGGAAGCATTAGCTTCCGGTCGGCTGTTTTCACCGTTCCCATTTCTCACACAGGGAATTGATCTGATCCGCAAACCGCGCCAGGTCCTTGTTCGCTCCGCCTTCACTGCTCGAAATAAGCCGCAGCAGGCGCTGGCCGGATTCCCGGAGGCGCGCATAGGCGGGCGAGAATTTCTGCTCCTTCTGCGGGCGGCGTTTAGCGAGTTCAAGCCCTTCCTCAAGGATGCGGTTGCCGATCAGGTCCGCAGCCGCCTCGAAATTCGGCGCATAGGCGTTGAAGCCGAGCCGGTTCAGGCTTTCCGTGAATTCGAGGCAGGTTTCCTGTTCCCCGTGCACCACGAACACGCGCTTCGGCTTCACCGTGAAGGAATTGATCCACCGCAGCAGGCCTGAGCGGTCGGCGTGCCCGGAAAGCGCGCGGAAATTATGGATTTTCGCGCTGACCGCGATTTCCTCGCCGAACAGTTTCACGGTTTTTGCGCCCTCAATCAGCGCGCGGCCCAGTGTGCCGTTGGCCTGATACCCGACGAAAACCACCGAGCATTCCTTTCGCCAGAGGTTGTGCTTGAGGTGGTGACGGATTCTTCCGGCTTCACACATGCCGCTCGAGGAAATGATCACCTTCGGGGCCGGGTCCTCGTTGAGGGCCTTCGATTCTTCGGCGCTCTCGCAGAGATTCAGATTGGAAAAGTTCAGCGGGCGAAAGCCGCTGTTGATCACCCGGATGGTGTCTTCGTCCGCATAGCCGCTGAGGTCGCCGCTGTAAATTTTCGTGGCCTCCGCCGCAAGCGGGCTGTCGACGTATACGGGGAAATCCGGAATGCTTTTGACGAGCCCGTTCTCCTTCATTTCCCGGATGAAATACAGAAGCTCCTGCGTGCGGCCCACCGCGAAACTCGGGATCACCACGTTCCCGCCCGCCGCAAATGTTTCGTCGAACACCGCAGCAAGCTGCGGGATGTAGTTTGCGACCGGATCATGCTCCCGGTCCCCGTAGGTGGACTCCATCACAACGTAGTCCGCCTCTGTAATATACTGTGGATCCCGGATGATCGGCTGATTCAGGTTCCCGATGTCGCCGGAGAAAACAATTTTCCTTGTTTCTCCCTTTTCGGTAACCCAGAATTCCACCGAAGCGGAGCCGAGCAGATGACCGGCATCCACCATGCGGAAGCGCACGCCGTCGCAGAGCTCCACCATTTCGCCATAGACGCAGGGCACAAGGCGGCTGATCGTCTCCTGAGCGTGCTCAAGCGTGTAGATTGGCTCCTCGGGCTCCCGGCCGGCACGCCTTCCCTTGCGGTTCTCATTGACCGCGTCCATCTCCTGAATATGCGCACTGTCGCGCAGCATGATGGAAAGCAGACTACAGGTCGCGCCCGTGGCGTAAATATTGCCCGGGTACCCGTATTTGATCAGCAGCGGAAGGCGCCCGCTGTGGTCGATGTGCGCGTGCGTTACGATCACATAATCCACCTGGGTGGCATAAAACGGGAGCTTGTGGTTATCGTCCTCGTCCGAGCCCTGCTGAAGGCCGCAGTCGATCAGGATCCGCTTCCCGTTCGCCGTCAGGCAGTGGCAGCTCCCGGTAACCTCTTTGTCCGCGCCGTAAAAAATCAGCTGCATCCGTTTTTCCTCCGTCAGTCAAAAATCAGTTCCACCGGGCAATGGTCGCTGCCCATTACCTCCGGGTGAATATTGCTTTCCCTTACCCGACCGCTCAGACGGTCCGATACGAGAAAATAGTCAATGCGCCAGCCCGCGTTGTGCTCCCGCGCGTGGAACATATAGGACCACCATGTATAGGCGTCCCGCGTGTCCGGGTGCAGCAGGCGGAAAGTATCCGCAAAACCGGAGCCGAGCAGTTCCTCCATTTTCGCGCGCTCCTCCGGAGTATATCCCGCGTTTCCCTCGTTGCTCTTCGGATTCTTCAGGTCAATCGCCGTGCGGGCGACGTTCATGTCCCCGCAGACGACCACCGGCTTGTCCCGGTCCAGCTGTGCGAGATACGAGCGGAACGCATCCTCCCAGCGCATCCGGTAATCCAGGCGCGTCAGCCCCCGCTGGGAGTTCGGCGTATAAACGGTCACGAGGTAGTGATCGGAGAATTCCAGCGCGATGCACCGGCCCTCCCCGTCGTGCTCCGGTACACCGATCCCATAGCGCACGGATAACGGAGGAACCCGGGTAAAGACGGCGGTTCCGGAGTACCCCTTCTTTTCCGCGGAATTCCAGTACTGTTCGTAGCCCGGCAGCAGCAGCTCCGCCTGTTCCGGCTGCATCTTTGTTTCCTGCAGACAAAACGCGTCGGCGTCCGCAGACCCGAAATATTCCAGAAAGCCCTTGCCAAGACAGGCCCGCAGGCCATTGACATTCCAAGACAGGTATTTCACCGGCTGCCCCTCCTGTTTTCCCAGTTTTTAATTATTATATCATGTCCGGAGAGGATACAACAGGAATACATTCAACAAGCACGGATAAAATAAGCAGAGAGAAGAGCATAAACTCTTCTCTCTGCTTTTAAGACACCGACTGCATAACGCAAAACTATATTGCGTTATGCAGTTTTCTGAGTTTCAGGCCACAATGTCAAGTGTTGCATTTTCTGTAGTGTGTGCGGTAAACTGCTGTGCCTGATAAGCTTTAATACCTTGCGATTCAGATGATGCTGAAGACTGCTGAGCCTTCTCTGATTCTCTCTTTGCGAGTTCAGCCTGTTCCTGTTGCTGAGTGATCGTCCCCTCAGAAACAAGTTTATCCATCTGTGCTTTGGTCAAGGATGAAAGATCGGTGTATGACAAAGAGCTGTTGGAACTTGTTGCGGCGGTCTTTGAATCGGTGAAAGAGGCAGACGCTGCCGCTTCCTTTTCAGCCTGTTCGGCTGCAGAGGAAGCCTCCGTCGTACTCTGTGTGGTAGCAACCGAGGTTGTCTGTTCCATGGCTGCCCGAGCCTGTTCACTGATTTCCACCGAATCGGTTCTTGAAGTCTGAGTACCCGAAGCAGTTTTCTCCGTCTGGGAATCTGTTGTCTTGCCGCTCTCCGACGATACCGCCAGCGTGGATAGATATTCATTGTTGCTATCTGATGTAATGGGTGAAATCATTATTATTCACCTCCCTTCGCGAAAGAAGAAATATTTACCACTTTATTTTAGGAATATAACACATTAATATGAAATTCCGATGAAAATTTATCTCATAAAACTCCATTTTATAAAATCGCCTTGTGGAAATTCCGTGGGTCATTTATAATAAAAAGAATCGTATGACATTAAGTTGATGGAGGGTGCTTTTATGAACAATCCGATCGTAACCTTAAAAACCGCTAAAGGAACTGTTGAAATCGAGCTGTATCCGGATGTGGCGCCCAATACTGTAAAGAATTTTATTTCTCTTGTCAGCAAAGGGTTCTACAACGGCACAAAATTCCACCGCATTATCCCCAAATTCATGATTCAGGGCGGCGACCCCCGCGGCAACGGAACCGGAGGCCCCGGGTACTGCATCAAGGGGGAATTCACTTCCAATCACTTTAAAAACGAGCTGAAGCATACGCGCGGAATTGTCTCCATGGCGCGGGCCGTCAACCCGAACAGCGCCGGCTCCCAGTTCTTCATTATGGTGGACGACGCGCCGTATCTGGACGGGGAATATGCGGCCTTCGGCAAGGTGCTGAAAGGCATGGAGGAAGTGGACCGGATCGTTTCGGTACCGCGCGATTATGACGACAAGCCGCTGGATGAAGAGGTTCTTGAAACAGCGACCGTCGAAACCTTTGAAACGGATTACGGGGAACCGGCGAAAATAGAGCGCTGAGGCGCCTCTGCCGGTTCCGGGAAAAAACGGCAGCTTTTGAATTTCGGAGGTCAAAATGTCGGTATTTCGCAAATTTGTCCAATATTACCGGCCTTACCGGGCCATCTTCTACTTTGACATGTTCTGCGCGCTGACCCTTTCCGCCATCGACATCTCCTTCCCGCAGATTCTCCGGTGGCTGACAAACGGCCTTTTCACACAGGGACCGGCGGCAATCCTGCACTCTCTGTGGATCATCGGGGTTCTTCTGCTCCTCATGTACCTCGTCCGCTTCGGCTGTCAGTACTTCATCACCTCCTGGGGGCATGTGATGGGGGCGCGGATGGAAAGCAACATGCGTCAGGACCTGTTCGACCATTTCCAGCGTCTTTCTTTTTCGTATTACGACCAGAACAACACCGGCGAGATGATGAGCAAGCTGGTTTCTGATCTGTTCGATATCTCCGAACTAGCGCACCACGGCCCCGAAAATATTTTTATTTCCGTTGTAAAGATTCTGGGTTCCTTTATCCTGCTCGCGGCGATCAACATCCCGATGACGGGTATTCTGTTTGCCGTTACGCTGGTCATGATCTGGTTCAGCATCTATGAAAACAAAAAAATGCGGGCCATTTTCATGGACAACCGAAAAAAAATCGCAGGCGTCAACTCGCAGGTGCAGGACAGCCTCGCGGGAATCCGCGTTGTAAAATCGTTCGGAAACGAAGATCTGGAGCACGACAAGTTTGAGGAGAGCAACCTGAAGTTTCTCGATTCCAAGGTCAGCAGCTACAAAATTATGGGAACCTTCCGGGCGGGCAACTCCTTTTTCGAAGGTCTTCTGTACCTCACCGTCCTGATCAGCGGCGGGTTGTTTGTGGCGTTCGGTTCGCTCCGGCTTGCCGATCTTGCCGTATACGCCCTGTACATAAGTATCTTCATCAACCCGATCGACGTGCTGGTGGAATTCACCGAGCAGTTTCAAAAAGGATATTCCGGATTCCACCGCTTTCTTGAGGTGATTGAAACACATCCGGAAATCACGGATAAGCCGGATGCGAAGGAGCTGACCGACGTCAGGGGTGAAATTGATTTTGAGGACGTTTCGTTCCGCTACAACAGCGACGAGGAAGTGCTCAATCATATTTCCATCCATATTGACTCCGGGCGGACGGTCGCTCTGGTCGGGCCCTCGGGCGGCGGCAAAACAACCCTTTGCTCCCTTCTCCCCCGATTCTACGACGTGACTTCCGGCAGCATCCGGATTGACGGGGAAGATGTGCGCAACCTTAAGCTGAAATCGCTCCGCAGCGCCATCGGAATCGTGCAGCAGGACGTCTATATGTTTTCCGGCAGCATCCGCGACAACATCGCCTACGGCAAGCCCGACGCCACGGATGAGGAAGTCATGGAAGCCGCGAAATGCGCAAATATCCACGAATTCATCGCCGGACTGGAAAACGGCTACGACACCTATGTCGGAGAGCGCGGCACCCGCCTGAGCGGCGGTCAGAAGCAGCGGATTGCCATTGCCCGCGTATTCCTCAAAAACCCGCCGGTCCTGATTCTGGACGAGGCGACCAGCGCGCTGGACAACGAGAGCGAACGCCGCATTCAGGAATCACTGGACCATCTTGCAAAGAACCGCACCACCATTGTGATCGCACACCGCCTGAGCACGATCCGCAACGCCGACGAGATCATCGTGATTGCAGGAGACGGAATTCAGGAGCGCGGTTCCCACCGCGAACTGTTAGAAGCGGGTGGAATATACGCAAAGTATTACAATATGCAGTTTGAAGGTCTGGATTCCATCGTGGAAACCGGCTGATCTCTTTCTAAGAGAAGGATCCTTGCAAAACTTTCGTTTTGCAAGGATCCTTCTCTGTGTGGCTGCCTCGGCTTTTTTCGGAGTGTTTTGCAGTGTCCCCCCGACTTGTAATTGTTTTGCATCTGAATTAAAATAGAACCGTTACAATTACGACTCAAAATTAGGAGTGATCCATATTTTAACGGAGAATCCGCAGTCGCTGTTAAAGCGCTATTTCGGTTATGACGCGTTCCGGCCCGGACAGCTGGAAATTATTGAAACTATCTTACACGGAGAAGACGTAATGGCGGTTATGCCGACAGGCGCGGGAAAATCGGTATGTTACCAGATTCCGTCCCTGCTTTTCCAAGGCGTTACGCTCGTAATCTCTCCGCTTATCTCTCTCATGAAGGATCAGGTCGACGCCTTGTCACAGGCCGGTATCCACGCGGCCTACCTCAACAGCGCGCTGTCATCCTCCCAGCAAAGCATGGTGCTGGAGAACGCCGATAACGGAAAATACAAAATCATCTATGTTGCTCCTGAACGTCTGGAAACGGAAAGCTTTCGCGAGCTAATCGGGAAGCTTACTATTTCTATGATTGCCGTAGACGAAGCCCACTGCGTCTCGCAGTGGGGGCATGATTTCAGGCCGAGTTATACAAAGATAGCCGAGATGATTGCCTTACTGCCATCCCGCCCGGTTGTTGCGGCTTTTACCGCGACGGCAACACCGCAGGTTCGTGAAGACATCATCCGGTTTTTGCAGCTGCGGCAGCCGTTTACACTGACAACCGGGTTTGACCGGGCAAATCTCTATTTTGCGGTAGAAAAGCCCCGGAATAAAACCGGCGCGCTCCTTGAATTCCTGAACAGACACAAGAATCAATCCGGGATTATCTATGCTTCAACCAGAAAAACGGTGGATTCTCTGTGTCAGAGACTGAACAGCGCAGGATATCCGGCAGCAAAATATCATGCCGGGATGCCGGAGGCGGAACGAGCCGAAAATCAGGACGATTTTATTTACGACCGTGTCAGTTTCATGGTCGCAACCAACGCGTTTGGCATGGGGATTGACAAATCGAACATTTCCTTTGTGATCCACTACAATATGCCCCAATCCGTCGAAAGCTATTATCAGGAAGCGGGACGGGCAGGGCGTGACGGCGAAAAAGCCGAATGCATTCTTTATTATTCCGTGGCTGATATTGTTACGATTAAATTTTTAATTGAAAACAGCACAAATGAAAAGGATAAGTCGATTAATTTTCAAAAGCTAAACGATATGGTGGATTATTGCAACACGGACAAATGCCTGCGCCACTATATTCTGGAATACTTTGGAGAGCTGGATACGGAAAACCGGTGTGAAAACTGCGGCAATTGCAACAGCAATGTTGAGAGTACGGATATCACGGTGGAAGCGCAGAAAATCCTATCCTGCATCGTTCGTATGGGTGAGCGGTTCGGGAGCGGAATGGTCGCCGGTGTGCTGCGCGGCGGCAATACGCAAAAAATCAAAGCGCTGGGCTTTGACAAACTCAGCACCTTTGGTATTATGAAAGAATATTCCCCGGAAACAATAAAGGAGATTTTATCGTTTCTGGTTGCGGAACGGTACATTGAGCTTTTCGGTGATCGGTATCCGGTACTAAAATTAACACCCTCCGCCCGGGATGTTTTGCGCGGCAAGGCTGCCGTTTCCATAAAACGTACCATCCAAAAACAAGGTTCGGCCCAAAGAAGAGCGGCTCATTCCGACGAAAAACTCTTCGAGATTCTTCGCGGGATTCGAACCCGGCTGGCACAGGAGGAGGGCGTTCCGCCTTTTGTTATTTTCTCGGACGCAACCTTAAATGAGATGTGCGGAGCCTATCCGGTCAATCGGGAAAGTCTGCTTGGAATTTCCGGGGTTGGCGCCGTGAAGCTGGAAAAATTCGGGGAATGTTTTATCGAAGCCATTCAGAGCTACGTTAAAGAAAATAATATTTCAGTCTCCCGGAATAATTCCGCGTACATACCTGAGAAAACGAGACGGAACGCGTCGGAAACCGTCAGCGACACAAAGGAAGAAAGCTACCGGCTTTCGAAAGACGGCCTTACCATCGCTGAAATCGCAAAAAAGCGCGGCCTTACCCCGGATACTGTGGAAAAGCATCTGCTGAGCTGCGTTCAAAGCGGGATGCCGGTTGATGCCCGCCTGTTTGTAACCGAAGAAGAAGAGCGGCTGATTATAGAGGCAATACAGAAATGCGGGCGCGACCGACTGACACCAATCAAGGAGATTCTGCCGGAGCAGATTAGTTATGGCTCCATCCGATACGTTCTGTACAACAGCAAAACAATGGTTTGAAAATTCTCCGGTATGGAATTGCAAACTGAAAAGAACCGCTGCAAAGCTTTCGTTTTGCAGCAGTTCTTTTTGCCAATCAGGCCGAATCGGCTTCACATTTCTACCTATTTTCTTCCAATTTTAGCACTCTATTAATTTAACTGCTAATTTTAACAGAAAATACATAGATACTTCAAGATTCGTTCACAGAATGCCTCTATACTGATAATTGTCAAAGGGGAACGGAAAAGGTTCCCCCAGAAAAAAATCAAAGATTGATTTTGGAGGTATGAATTATGTTTGATCTGATTCCGTTTGAACGCAGGAACAATGGGCTGTTCGATTATTTTGACCGGATGATGAACGACAATTTCTTTAACGAATTTGAAAAGGGCATTGCCCCCTGCCGTACCGACATCCTCGATCAGGGCGATAAATTTGTTCTGAAAGCCGACATGCCGGGCTTCAAGAAAGAAGACATCAAGATCGGCATCGAGGGCGACCGGCTGACCATCTCCGCGGAACATAACGAAGAAACCAACAGTGATCAGAAGAATTATATCCGCCGCGAGCGCCGGTACGGCGCAGTGAGCCGCAGCTTTGACATCGAGGGAATCGATGCGGGCGGGATTACCGCGGCCTACGACGGCGGAGTTCTCTCCATGACTCTTCCGAAGCTGGCGGAAACCAAGCCGACGGCACGGCAGGTTGAAATCCAGTAATTCAAAGAACAGGCAGGGGCGGATATGCGTTTCGCATATCCGCCCCTTTGTTTGTCTCTATGGAAGCATGCGCGCCGTCAGCGCTTTGATAGGAATTCCCTTCGCAAGGAACATCTTTTCATGTTCCGTAAGGATGTTGTCCGCCGGGGGATCAGCATGCAAATCATACGTCTTCCACACGACCTCGAACCCGGATTCCTCCAGATAAGCCAGCGTATCGGCAAAAAGGCCGTCGTCGTCGGTCTTCATGTGAAGCTCGCCGCCGGGGACCAACAGCCTACGGTAGTTTTGCAGAAAGCGGGGATGGGTCAGCCGGCGTTTCTGATGCTTCTTCTTCGGCCATGGATTGCAGAAATTGATGCAGATCCGGTCCACCGAATCTTCCGGCCCCATGGAATCCGTAATCCGTTCGATATTCATCTCCACAAGAAGCACGTTGTCCGTCGGTTTTTCCGCCGCTTCAAATGCCTCTTCGATATTTCTGCGGGCCGGTCCGAGAACGGAATCCTTCAGGTCAATGCCAATATAGTTGATCTGCGGATTTACAGGGGCGGCCCCGGCCAGAAAAAGGCCTTTCCCGCAGCCGAGTTCCAGAAAAATCGGCTGCTCACGTGCAAAGAGAGAATGCCATTTCCCGAGATACTGTTCCGGCTTGCGGATGAAAAAGGAGCAGGCGTCAAGTTCCGGGCGCGCCCAGGGTTTGTTTCGCATTCTCATGAAGCGGCCCCATCCCATCCTTTGCAGACATCGACCCATTTTTTGCTTTTCCCAAGTTCAGAAAGCTCGTCGCAGGAGAGCTTCACGCAGGAATCGGCGCTTCCCCCCGCCGGATAAACCGTGTCGAACCGCTGAAGCGAAACATCACAGTAAACCTGCG
>JAEWRF010000010.1 GCA_023460155.1 Bacillota bacterium
CCGATTTTCTTTGCATCTCCGGTCAGCATGACGGTCTGTTTGATTCCGGCTGCCTTCAGTTCACGGATGGCTTCCTGCGAGTCCTCCTTGACTTCATCTGCAATCACGATATATCCCTTGTAGATGCTGTCGACCGCGACATGAACAACTGTCCCAACAACGTCGTCAGGCTCCTGAAAAGAGATGTTAAGCTTCTTCATCAGCTTTGTGTTCCCTGCTGCCACGGATCTCCCGTCAATCTTCGCCACAACGCCGTGACCGGGAATTTCTTCCACAGCTGCAATGCGGGCGTTGTCGATTTCCCTGCCATAAGCCTGCTTCAGGGAAAGCGAGATCGGGTGGTTGGAGTAACTTTCCGCATATGCCGTCATTTCCAGAAGTTCTTCTTTCGAAGTTCCGCTTGGTATAATTTCCTGTACCTGAAACACGCCTTTTGTTAAGGTGCCAGTTTTGTCGAACACGACAATCTCGGTTTGAGCCAACGCCTCAAGGTAGTTGCTTCCCTTCACCAGAATTCCCCGCTTAGACGCGCCGCCGATTCCTCCGAAGAAACTTAAAGGAATGGAAATAACAAGGGCGCAGGGGCAGGAAATCACGAGGAAGACAAGCGCCCGGTAAAGCCAGTCGCTGAACACCGCGCCAGGCAACACAAGAGGGGGCAGAATCGCAAGCAGCGCCGCCACAATTACGACGGACGGGGTATAATAACGCGCAAACTTCGTAATAAAGTTTTCAGAGTTGGATTTTTTGCTGCTGGCGTTTTCAACAAGATCAAGAATTTTGCTGACTGTGGATTCACCGTACTCCTTCATCACGCGCGCGGTGATCAGGCCGTTTATATTGATACAGCCGCTTAAGAGCTGATCGCCCGGAGCAACTTCGCGGGGAACGGATTCGCCGGTCAGCGCGGATGTGTCCACCATGGAGGTTCCTTCCGTCACCTCTGCGTCAAGAGGAATCTTTTCACCGGCTTTGACAACGATGATCTCGCCGACTTTCACCTCGTCGGGATCGACTTTTTCCAGCACCTCGCCGCGCTGCACATTGGCGTAGTCGGGGCGGATATCCATAAGGCCCGCTATGGATTTTCTGGAACTGTCCACGGCACAGCTTTGAAACAGTTCGCCGACCTGATAAAACAGCATGACGGCGACGCCTTCCGCGTAATCGCCGATGGAAAACGCGCCGATGGTTGCAATGCTCATCAGAAAGTTTTCATCAAACACCTGTCCGTGAGCGATGTTTTTGATTGCTTTTAACACAATATCTCCGCCGACGATTAGAAAGGCGACTAAAAACAGGATCAGGGGGACGATCCTGTGATTTGTTCTATATAGAATTCCAAATGCATACACCACCGCACCAATCAAAATTCTCAGGAGCCGCTTTTGATTTGAATTCAGCTTTTTCACACGAATTGCTCCTTTTCTTGAACTGCAGGCACAAAACAACTTTATAGATAGCCGTTTGCGCTTGTTTCCCAAATAAGGATAATAGAAGTCGATTCTCTTAGTTTACGCCTTTTTAATGACTACATCCGGCTCTATTTTTTTGACAATATTATGTGCGGATTTAATAATTTCCTCAATTTTCGCGTCATCGCCTTCGATCACCATTTTGGTAGTCATAAAGTTAACAGACGCAGCGGTAACGCCGTCCAGTTTCTTCACAGCGTTCTCAATTTTAGCCGCGCAGTTCGCGCAATCCAATCCCTCAAGCCGAAATGCTTTTTTCATTGTCATTGCCTCCCAATATTCAATTGAGTAACTCTTCAACTGTCGAATTCATTATAGTTGAATACACGCTCAACTGTCAAGACCTTTTTGATCCATTGCAGGAAATTTTTAACGATAAATGGCAGCAGGAACGAATACAGAAATGCCTTAGACCCGTATGTTGTAGCCTGCACCTCCATGGGTACACCCTATATTGACAAATAGAATAAAAAAGGTATAATATAGTTGAACCAATAAACAACTGTAGGCTGTAAAGGAGATGCCGTTTATGAACCCCTATACTCCTGATATTGATAAATGCGATTGCCCAATGATACATGAAGAGGTTGTCCGGGCGGTCCGAAGTCAAATGCCGGATGAGGAGAATCTTTTGGATCTTGCGGATCTATTCAAGGTTTTCGGAGATTCAACCAGAGTACGAATCCTTTGCGCCCTGTTTGAGTCGGAAATGTGCGTTTGTGACATTGCCGCGCTGCTGGAGATGAGCAAATCGGCAATTTCCCATCAGCTTCGTATTTTAAAAGAATCCAATCTCATTAAAAATAGAAGAGACGGGAAGGTCGTTTATTATTCGCTGAATGACGACCATGTAAAGAATATTTTCGACCAGGGTCTGGCACATGTGCTGGAATAAAATAGAGCGCAATGAATCAAATACGAAAGGGCCCGCCGCAAGGCGGGCCCTGTTTTTGCTGGTTTATCGTTCCGGGCTTTGATTTTTAAGCAGATCCCGAATCTCAGTGAGAAGAAGCTCCGATTTTGAAAGCTCAATTTTTGCCGCCTCTTCTTCAATCTTCTTTTTGCGATTCAGCGTGTCCTTTGTCTTATTAATACCTTTGACACAGATAAACAGAGCAAATGCAATTGCAAGGAAGTTGATTACCGTTTGTAAGAAGGAACCATAAGTAAGGACAATGTCAGATGAGCCAAATAATCCGGGAATCGTGAATTTGAGATTCGCAATATTGATACGCCCGAGGATAATGCTTAAGAGCGGCATGATGATATCTTTTACCAACGAGGTAACGATAGCGCTGAATGCGCCTCCAAGGACAACGCCGATCGCCATATCCAGGACGTTGCCTTTCATTGCAAATTCACGGAATTCTGCGATGATTTTTTTCATAAGATCCCTCCGATGTTTTGATTTCATAATAATAACAGATTGTTGCTGATTTTCAATCGGTTTAGTTTATTTTATATTGGACGACTTTCAATGCGGCCGTACATGGCCCGGCGGAGGCGGCAGTGTCAGCAAAACGAAAAAGAGCCCGCCTTGCGGCGGACCCTTTTTTGTTTTGGTGGACGTTATAGGACTCGAACCTATGACCTTTCGCACGTCAAGCGAACGCTCTAGCCAGCTGAGCTAAACATCCATTTTTACAGCGCTTGTTTATTATAGCGCACCCGACTGCAAAAATCAAGACAAAAATCCGCGAAATCTGATTTTTTTAATGCCTTGAAATTCAAGGTTTGCGAATTTATAATAAAAAATAAGGCATAATTTGCTGCGGGAGGGCTTGGAAGATGGGAGTTGGGCTGGTTTTGGAAGGCGGGGGAATGCGTGGGTGGTATACCTGCGGGGTTCTGACCTCTCTTGCTGAGCATGGAATCCGTTTCCCGGGCGTATACGGAATCTCCGCCGGTGCGCTCAATGCGCTGAGCTATATTTCCGGGCAGAACAGCCGGGAATACAACCAGACTTTTCTGCGCCTCGCTTTCGGAGAACGCCGCGCCGGCGCCGAAAATCCGAAGAATACCGGTTCCGCGTTCACTTTTGATTTCCTGTTCGGTGAGCTGTTTCATACGCTTCTTCCGTTTGACTATGATGCTTTTTTTCGCTCCCCGGTGAATCTGGTCACGGGCACGACCGACCTGAAAAGCGGACTGCCCGTTTTTTATAACAAATCGGATCTTGACAAAGATTTTACGGCGGTTCGGGCTTCCTGTTCGCTGCCGTTTGTTTCCGCTCCCGTTTTCTTCCGCGGACGTGAGCTCATGGACGGAGGGTGCTCCATGCCGATTCCCATTGAACAGTCGATTTCTGACGGGAACGAACGGAACGTAATCGTCCTGACGCGCGACGCTTCCTACCGGAAGGATGCTCGCCCGGAATATCCGCGGGCCGAACTGCAGGCGGAATACGGCGGCTACCCGAACTTTGTGGAGGCCATGCTCATGCGCGCGGAGGTCTATAACGGAGAGCTGGAGATTTGCCGCAGAGAGGCTGAAAAAAAGGCGGTGATCATCCGGCCCCGGGTTCCCATTACGGTCGGCCGCTGGGAAGCGGACCCGGAAAAGCTGCGCGAAATTTATGAACTCGGCATCCGTGACTGCGAGGCAAGCCTGCGTGACGTCGCGGAAATCCTGAAAGCGGGAATGTGATTTCCGGAAATTTCCGGGATAAACCCGGTCGGCCCCGTGCAGAATAGAGTCGGGGTGATTGTACTATGGCGGACTGTCTTGAACGCCTTCTGCATTCGGATGCCGGCGCGATGGAGTATTTTTCCGGGCTTCCCACGTATGTGCGGGAAGCGGTGAAAAAACACGGGGAAGAAATTGACAGCGCAAAGGCCATGAAGCTTTTCGCGGAAAGCTTCATGGAGGACGATTCCTTTCGGGGAGCATAAACCGCTCCGGCTCTGCCGGGGCGGTTTTCGCATATTTTTCAGGAAAAGGAACATACTTTACTCCATCTTAATGAAACGGAGCGGTGGGATGATCGACATCATACTTTGCGGAGATCAGGGAGACAGTTCCGTTTCCGACGCGCTGGTTTCGACTCTCGCTTTATACGGCGGGGTGCGGTGCTTCAGACATGATCGGATCTTTGAACGGGGCGTTTCTGCGGAATTTTTTCTTTACGAATGTGAAAAACTTCCGAAAATCGAATTGAAACGCGGAATTATCCTTTTTAAAAACAGTATCCGCCGGCAGCAGCAAGAGGAAATTCCCGAAGATTTTCTGTGCATCCTGGGGACGAAAAACACGAATGCCGCCGCTTTGCTGAAGAATGCGGGAGCCTCCGCAGTGACCTGCGGCACCAGCACGAAGGATACGCTGAGTGTGGCGGCGCTGGACGGTTCCGCGGCGGTTTTGAGCCTTCAGCGGAGCATCCGTACTTTGGCGGGAGAAATTGTCGAGCCGCACGACTTTTCGGTAAAATGCTCGGAGGAGCGGAGCCCGCATCAGCTTTTGTCGGTCAGTGCGGCGCTTCTTCTTTCCGGTATCGATTCCTCCGATGGCTATATCATTTGAAAAAATTAGCATTCATAATCGAAGGGACCATACGCAAAATAGTAAAGCAAACGCAGCAAAGAAACATTATTCGAAATGATGTAAGGAGTGTGTATTGATTATGGCAAGTAGCAACAGACATGTGGTTCCTGAAGCTCGTGAGGCTCTGGACAAGTTCAAGATGGAAGCTGCGTCCGAAGTCGGCGTTAACCTGAAGCAGGGATACAACGGTGATCTTACTTCTAAGGAAGCCGGTTCCGTCGGCGGCCAGATGGTCAAGAACATGATTAAAAAGTACGAGGAAGGCATGAAATAAAGACCTTTCCCCGACCTGAAAACAGCGAAAAGGGGCTGCCTCACACGGGGGCGGCCCCTTTTCCAATTTTAAAAAGCGTTACGCTTTCGGGAGTTCCAGAATTGCGCCGCGGTTCGCCGAGGTGACCAGCGCCGCGTACCGCGCAAGGTAGCCGGTGGTAATCCTCGGCTTGCGGGGTTTCCATTCTGCTTTGCGCCGGGCGAGCTCTTCTCCGCTTACCAGCACTTCAATCGTCTCGGCGGGAATGTCAATGCGGATCCGGTCGCCTTCCTGAATCAGCGCAATCGGGCCGCCGACAGCCGCTTCCGGGGAAACATGCCCGATGGCCGCGCCCCGTGTTGCCCCGCTGAAGCGTCCGTCTGTAATCAGCGCCACGCTGTCGCCGAGGCCGCGCCCCATGATAGCGGAGGTGGGGTTGAGCATTTCGCGCATGCCGGGCCCGCCCTTCGGGCCTTCGTAGCGAATAACGACAACGTCGCCCGGTACGATCTTCCCGGCGTTGATTGCCGTGATAGCGTCCTCCTCGCAGTCGAATACCCGCGCGGGTCCTTCGTGCCGGAGCATTTCCTCGGAAACTGCGGAACGCTTGACCACGCAGGAATCGGGCGCAAGATTTCCGCGGAGCACCGCAATGCCGCCGGTTTTGCTGTAGGGATTTTCCACAGGCCGGATCACGTCAGGGTTCATGTCTTTGCAGTCTGCGATGTTTTCGCCCACTGTTTTTCCGGTGCAGGTGATCAGATCGGTTTTCAGCAGACCGAGCTTGCTGATTTCGTTCATGACGGCGTAGACGCCGCCGGCTTCGTTCAGTTCTTCAATATAGGTATGGCCGACCGGAGCGAGGTGACAGAGATTCGGTGTTTTGTCGCTGATCTCGTTCGCCATGTCCAGGTTCAGATCAATCCCGCATTCGTGCGCGATCGCCGGCAAATGCAGCATGCTGTTGGTGCTGCAGCCCAGAGCCATGTCAATGGTGAGCGCATTGTGGAAGGCGCCTTCCGACATGATGTCCCGCGGACGGATGTTTTTCCGAAGCAGCTCCATCACCTGCATCCCCGCGCGTTTCGCGAGCTGCAGCCGTTCGGAATACACCGCCGGGATGGTCCCGTTGCCTGGAAGACCCATACCGAGAACCTCCGTGAGGCAGTTCATGGAGTTGGCCGTGTACATGCCGGAGCAGGAACCGCAGGTCGGGCAGCCCTTGCATTCGTATTCGCGGAGCTTTTCCTTTGTGATTTGGCCGGTCTGATATTTGCTGACCGCCTCCGAAATGCTGGAAAAGCTGACCTTCTGCCCGTCCACTTTTCCCGCCAGCATGGGTCCGCCGCTGACAAACACGGTGGGGATGTTCAGTCTTCCGGCTGCCATCAGCAGACCGGGGACATTCTTATCACAGTTCGGTACCATGACAAGGGCATCGAACGCATGCGCCAAAGCCATCGATTCCGTGGAATCCGCAATCAGCTCGCGGGTGACAAGGGAATATTTCATGCCCTGATGCCCCATAGCAAGCCCGTCGCACACGGCGATGGCGGGGAAGACCAAGGGTGTTCCGCCGGCCATTGCTACTCCGAGCTTTACCGCTTCCACAATTTTGTCGAGGTTCATGTGTCCGGGGACTATTTCATTATACGAGCTTACAATGCCGATCAGCGGCCGTTCCATCTCTTCGTCGGTCAGACCGAGCGCATGGAACAGGGCACGCTTTGGAGTGTCTTTTGTGACAGCATCGCTGTTCATCTGTTTTCAACGCCTTTCCCTTTTGAGTTTTCACTTTCAATTATAGTGTTCACGGCAGGCGAAAGTCAATTGAAAACATTCCCGTACGGCCTCTTGAATTTATTGTTTTTTCACCTTTACCGGCACCGAAAACGCTGCATTTTGGAATATATTCGTATTAAGAATTAAATCTTTATAAAATCTTAACGAGAATTCTATTTAAAACGGCATGGCACTGCGGTATAATGAACGCTCGGTTATAGTAGAAAAAAGTCATGCTGATTTATGCAAAGTGCTAAATCATTATGCGAATTTTAACAAAAATATGTTAAGTTCGTTGAAACTGTCGCCGCGACCGGATGCAAGACAGGTCCTCCGTATTTCTTAAACCTTCAGGAGAGTGTTGCGTATGCTGAAAAAGGTAAAATCCCTGTTGATTGGAAGAGCGCTGAAAAGTTCCGAAAGCGAATCGGAAAAATTTTCAGTTTTCTGGGGCCTGCCGATCCTGTCAAGCGATGCCATTTCCTCCGTCGCTTATGCCAGTGAGGAAATTCTGCTGGTTCTGATCCCGATTCTCGGCGTTGCTTCCTACAAGCCGATGCTGGGCATTGCCGCGGCGATTGTGGGCCTGCTGATGGTAATTGCGTTCTCCTACCGCCAGACAATTGATACCTACCCGCACGGCGGCGGTTCCTACAGCGTGGCCAGCGACAACCTCGGCAAGCTGCCTGGTCTGGTTGCGGCCTCGTCCCTCTCGGTCGACTATGTGCTGACCGTTGCGGTCAGCACATGTTCCGGCACGGCGGCAATTGTTTCCGCTTTTCCTTCGCTGGTGCCGTACAAAGTTGAATTGACGCTGGTTCTGATTTTGTTCCTGACGCTCGGGAATCTCCGGGGAATCCGGGAATCCTCCGTGCTTTTCGGAACGCCGACCTATCTTTTCATCGTTTCGATCCTTGCCATGATCGTGACAGGAATGGTCAAGGTCTTTGTGTTCCACGATATTCCGCCCATGACCGGAACGCTGCAGCAGCCGATTGAGGATGCCGGAATCTTTTTGATTCTGAAGGCGTTTTCCTCCGGGTGCACGGCTCTGACCGGCGTGGAGGCCGTGAGCAACGGCATCCCGAACTTCAAAAAGCCTTCTCAGCAGAATGCGAAAAAAGTGCTTCTGATTCTGGCGGGCCTGGTTCTGTTTATCTTCCTGGGTGTCTGCTATTTGGCGTCCCTTTACCGGGTTTACCCGATGGATAACATTACGCTGGTTGCACAGATCGCTCAGAAAACGTTCGGAAACAACAGCTTTATGTTTTTCGACGTGCAGGTGACGACGGCCTTAATCCTGATTATGGCTGCCAACACCGCGTTTACCGATCTGCCCCTGCTGCTTTCCCTTTTGGCGAAAGACGGGTTTGTGGCAAGGAGCTTCGGCGACCGCGGGGCGAGACTAAGCTTTTCTAACGGGATTCTTCTGCTGTTCGCTCTGTCTTCCCTTCTGGTTGTTGTATTCGGCGCCAGTACACATCATCTGATTCCGCTCTATGCCGTCGGCGTGTTCCTTTCCTTTACGCTGTCGCAGTCCGGCATGACCAAGCGCTGGATCACCCGGAGGCAGGGCCATTGGGTTCATAAGGCGATTATTAACGGAGTAGGCGCATGTATGACCGCGGTTACCTGCGTCGTTCTGGCCGTTACGAAATTCATGCTTGGCGCTTGGGTTGTGCTGATCTGCATTCCGGTACTGGTCACCATGATGCTGATGGTGCGCAAGCACTACACAAAGGTGCGCGACAATCTGGCGATCGAGCGCAGCGCAAGCAACCTGATTGTCCGGGAACCGGTGGAGAACTATCTGGTGCTCCCCGTTCAGTCGGTCAACAAATCGTTTATCAAGGCGCTGAATTACGCCATGACAATCAGCCACAACATTGAGGTTTACCATGTCAGCACCGACCCCGTGCGGACGGAAAAGCTCCGCCGCCAATATACGCAGCTCGACGTGGAGTTCCCGCTGATTGTGGATGAAGCGCCGTACCGCAATGTCAACGAGACTTTGGTTGCGCATCTGGACAAACGTCTGGAGACGCTGAAAAAGCATGAGACGCTTTCCGTCGTGCTTCCGCAGTTCATCATCCCGAACGTTTTCCATAAGATGCTGCACAACCAGACTTCCATGC
>JAEWRF010000011.1 GCA_023460155.1 Bacillota bacterium
TTTCAGAAAGTTCAACCCGCTCAGGCTCGCGTTAAAAAAGGATTCGTGTCTTTTTTCGCTCCGCGGGCAGTCCGGAATACGGATTATAAAGCAAAGGACCAGAAAATCGAACCCAAACGTTGCCAGGTCAAGAATCAGCACCGCCCGCAGCCCCGCAAAAGCAAACAGAGCCGTGGCGGCCGCGGGTGCGAACAGCGTGATGAGGGAATCTGAAAACGCCTGCAGTCCCCCGACCCGAGTGTACTGATCCGGCGGCGCGAGCTGAGAAACCGCCACCGATGCCGCAGGGATCTGGAAGGTATTCACCAGCCCGATCACAAGATGGATTCCGTACAGATACCGCAGTTCGAGCCGGCCAGCGCAAAAGAGAACCAGCGCCGCCAGCGTACCCGCGGCGGCGGCGGCGTTGCAGACCAGCAAAATGGTCCGCTTGTTCCATCGGTCGGCTGCCGCACCCGCGAAAAAGCCGAGGAAAATCGGCGGCAGACTTGCGCAGACCGCCAGCAGGGCAACGCTCATCGCGGTCCCCTGTTTTTCATACGCCCAAACGATCAGTGCATACGCGGTCATGGCACTTCCGAGCGTGGAAACCGCCTGACTGCCCCAGAAAAACAGAAAAAATTTCAGTCCTGAGAAAATTGAATTGGAATGTTTCATAGACTCGGCCTTTCTTACCTGATTTTATTTCTTCGTAAGAAATGCAAAGTCCGATCGGACGGCAGTGAAACTCCATGCAGGAACCCATCCGGGTTCAGACTTTGCATGGAGCCGTTGCATTCATCCGTACCACTCAAGCCACCTCCTGAGCAAATCAATTAATTAACGCTATTATAACACCGCACGGAAAGAAGCGGAAGCCCGCGAAACGCTTTACTGCGCCACAAAATTCTGATATAGTGAGAAATATGGAATCCGCGCAGGGGGGTATTTATGAAATTCTGTATTTTAATGGGGAGCCCGCGGCGGGACGGAAACACCGCCGAACTGGTAAAGCCTTTTGCCGACGAACTGCACAGGCTCGGAGCCGAGGTGGAGACCATCGTGCTGGCCGACCAAAAAATCGAACCCTGCCTTGGCTGCTACGCCTGTCAGAATCGTACCGGAGAATACGGCTGTATTCAAAAAGACGATATGCAGAAAATCGTGGATGCCGTCGTCCGTTCGGACTGTTTCGTGCTTGCGGCTCCCATTTATATCTGGTACTGCCCTTCTCAGATGAAGGCCATGCTGGACCGATTTTACGGCATGAACAAATACTACGGGAAAGGAACCGGTTCCCTTTGGGAAGGGAAGCAGTGCGCCATTCTCGCGACGCACGGATACGACGCGCAGTACGGCGCGGGTCCGTTTGAAGCCGGAATCCGCCGGTTCTGCGAGCACGCAAAACTTCGCTACCGGGGCATGTATTCCGTGCGGGACCTGGACGACAAGGCGTCCTTCCAAACTCCGGAGGCGATTGCCGGCGCGCGGGAATTCGCCCACGCTCTATTGGAAGGCAGACCTGCCGAACCGATCGACCGGTCGGAGGAAAAAATCGCTCTTCTCGTTGTGGACATGCAGACCGCCATCATGCGGAACCGCCCGCTGAACGGGAAAACTGCGGTGCAAAATATCAACCGGCTTCTTTCCACCTGCCGCCGCGCCGGAATCGAGGCAATCTTTGTCCGTCATGACGACGGGGTGGGAACAGATCTGGAGTCAGGGTCGGAAGGCTGGCAAATCTGGAAAGAGATTGTCCCCCTACCGGAAGAGCACATTTTTGAAAAGCGCTTCAACAGCGCGCTGAAAGAAACCGGACTGAAAGAATATCTCGCGGAACTGGGAATCCGCAGACTGATTCTGACCGGGATGCAGACGGAATACTGCATCGACGCTACCTGCAAGGCCGCATTTGAAGCAGGCTACCGGCTTGTGATTCCGGAAGGCGCGGTAACCACCTGCGACGGGCCGAAGTTCTCCGCCGAAGATTTGAACGACTTTTACCTGCACACCGTCTGGAACGGTCGGTTTGCCGAGGTTACGGACATGGAAACGGTTCTGGAGATGGTTGCGGCAAAGCCGCAGCGCACATCCGGGCCCATTCCGGGCAAATAAAGGACAGCCTGTTCCCCTTGCGGGCACCGCAATTTTCCGGTATAATCAGGCTGTGAGAAACGACAAGGGCGCCGCGGCAAACCGCGGCGCCCTTCGATTCGGGAGGGAAAAAGCATGGCTCGAAAATTCACGCTGGCCATCTGCCAGAATCCGGTCACGCCGGACAAGGAAGCAAATATTGCCCGCGCCGTTTCCGCCGTCGGCCGCGCCAAAGAATCCGGGGCGCAAATTGCCGTTTTGCCGGAGATGTTCAGCTGCCCGTACCAGAACGATCAGTTCGGGCTTTACGCGGAAGCGGAGGACGGCAAAACCGTGCGCGCGCTTTCAGAGGCTGCCCGGTCAAACGGAATTACTCTCTTCGGCGGGTCGATTCCGGAGCGGGAGAACAGCAGGCTTTATAACACCTGCTTTATTTTCGACTCCGCCGGGCATGTGATCGGGAAGCACCGCAAGGCGCACCTGTTCGACATCGACGTCCCCGGCGGAATTCGGTTCATGGAATCCGAGGTGCTCTCGGCGGGCAGCCGGATAACGGTTGTGGACACCGAATTCGGAAAAATCGGCGCGGCGATCTGCTACGATATGCGCTTCCCCGAGCTGTTCCGCCTGATGGCCTTAAAGGGCGCGGATCTGGTAATCGTTCCGGCCGCGTTCAACATGACGACCGGCCCGGCGCATTGGGAAACCCTGCTGCGCGCCCGCGCGCTCGACAACCAGCTTTTCGTCGCGGCCTGTGCTCCCGCGAGGGATGAGCACGCTTCCTATGTCTCCTACGCGAACTCCCTCGCCGTCGATCCGTACGGGCAGGTAATCGTGCGCGCCGGCTCGGAAGAAACCATGCTGCTGGCCGAGATCGACCCCGGCTACGCCGTCGCGGTGCGGGAGCGGATTCCGGTCATGCGTCAGAGAAGAACGGACCTTTACACGCTCACGGAAACCGGGAATCAGTCAAAATAGGACTGCATTTTGTCTTCCCACAGAAGGGTGACCATCACCGCTTTTTCCGCGTGCCTGCGGTTTTCCGCCTGATCCAGAATATGTTCCAGATTTTTATCCGCGATGCCCTGCGAAATCTCGTAGCCGATATGCATCGGCATGTCATGCAGAACGATCGCCTTGCTGTTTTCCAGCAGGTCTTCGCTGAGCTGGCAGGGCATCATTTTTTTGATGACCTGCTCCTTGTAATCGGCATACTGAGGATTGCTGAAAAACTCCATATCCACCCAAGTATCGGTGTAGACGACATCCATCTCTCCGACCAATTTTTTGAGCTCCGCCGCCGGCATGGACGGATCCAACTCCGTATAATGTCCATTCTTCTTGGCGTTCGCGTAAAAATCCGCATCCACTTCCGTTTTGTTCTCGATCGGCGTATAGGAATACAGTTCCCCGCCGAGGCGTGGGAATATCTCGATCAGCGAATTCAGCACATTGTTTTTCGCGCCGATATACAGCATTTTGACCTGATAGGTGCCAAAGTTCTCTTTCACCGTCATGACGTCGGCCAGCGCCTGACAGGGGTGGAAGGTGTTGTCGCAGCCGTTGATGAACGGGCGCGCCGTCTTTTCCCCGAAAAGCTTCACCGTCTTATTGTATTTCAGCCTCGCCATAATAATGTCCACGTTGCGGCAGACATACAGAAGCTCCGAAACCGGGTCTCCGATGGTGAAGTTGCTGTCCTTCCAGAGCTGGTTGTAGTAGCTTCCGCCGAGCTCCGTGATACCGGCGGCAAAGGAAAGGAAGGTGCGGGTTGATGTTTTTTCGAACAGCATGTAAAGTTTTTTGCCCTTCAGGATGTCTCCGAACTTTTCCGGGTCTTTCTTGATGGCCGCGGCGCGGTCCAGAATCGCCGTCAGCTCCTCAGCCGAGAAGTTCGAGAAATCCAGCATATTTTTAACCATGATTCATCGCCTCAATTTATAAATATACATTATTTATAGCACATAATGATTATTTATGCAATACTTTTTTTAAAAATCCTTTCGCTTTTTTCTGTTTTCTCAGGAATAAGTCCTTCCGAAAAGCCGGAAACGCTGGAGAAAACCCCGCCAAAAACTTTTTCCGGAGCAGAACAGTTCTGCGCTGGAACGCACTGTGAATATACTGTTGCAGCAAAGTGAAACGGGTGGGGGCGCATGAGCAGCAATTCCGATTCGGAGTTCCGGACTTCGAGGGGCTACCAGAAGATCAGTCAGCAGGAGGGCGGGGTCAGCTCCGCCGTGGAAGATTACCTTGAAATGATCTGCCGGCTCTGCGGTCGGGAGGGCTACGCGCGCGTCGGGAAGCTCTCCGAAATGCTGAACGTGAAGCCTTCCTCCGCCTCGAAGATGCTCGGGAAGCTCGCAGAAATGGGGTACGTCAAATACGACCGGTACGAGATCATTCTCCTGACGGAGGAAGGGCGGAAAGCCGGCGCGTATCTTCTGGAGCGCCACCGGATTCTGGAGGAATTCCTCACCCAGATCGGCAGTCCGAATCCTTTGGAGGAGACCGAGCTGATTGAGCATTCCCTCAGCATTCAGACTGTCGGCCGTCTGAACGCTCTGATTGCGTTTTTCCGTTCCGACGAACAGGCCTTCCGGCAGTTTCAAGCGCTTTGGGAAAGGAACGCCGGCAAAACGGAACCGTAAAAAACACACCGCAGGGCTTAAAGCTCTGCGGTGTGTTTTTTAATCGGGAACCTCCATCAGTTGGTAGCCGATGCCGATATGGGTTTTAATGTACACCGGGTTTGCCGGATCCTTTTCCACCTTTTTGCGGAGCGTCGCCATGAAGACCCGCAGGGAGCTGCCGTCATCGCTGTCGGTGCCCCAGACCTCCGAGAGAAGGTACCGGTGCGTGAGCACCTTGCCCTCGTTCCGCGCAAGAATGCAGAGCAGCTTATACTCAATTGGGGTGAGGTGAATTTCTTTCCCGTCGACGGAAACGGTACAGCTTGCGAAATCTATCTTTAAGCCTCCGTTCACGAAGGCAGACTCCGCCGGGTCCGGCCCGCCGAAGTTCATTTTCCGGATTGCCACGCGGATGCGGGCCAAAAGCTCCTCCACGCTGAACGGTTTCGTCAGGTAATCGTCCGCCCCCGCATCCAGGGCGCCGATTTTATCCTTATCCTCACTCCGCGCGCTTACGACGATGATCGGCCGGTTCGTCCAAGACCGGATTTTCCGGATGATGTCTACCCCGTCCATATCGGGCAGGCCGAGGTCGAGAACGATGAGGTCCGGGCGCCTGGAAATCGCCTGCATCAGACCCGCGGCGCCGTTGTGCGCCGAAAGGAAGTTGTACCGGTGCGACATTTCCAGAGTCGCCGCAATGAGGTTCCGGATTGCCCGGTCATCCTCAACTACCAAGATGGTTCGCTTTTCCATTTTTGTTCCAGTCCTCCAGCTGAAGTGAAAATCCGAATATCGTTCCGCAGGGTTTGCTGTCTTTCACGTAGATCTCACCGCCGTGCGCCGTGAGGATCGACTTGCAGAGGGAAAGCCCGATTCCGAGTCCCCTGCGGCTGTCCCCCGATACGTTCCCGGCCGTATAGAAAAGGTCGAAAATCTGTTTTTTGTCCTTATCCGGGATGCCGCCGCCGTTGTCGGAAATCTCAACCACCGCGGTTTCCCCGCGGCGGAAAGCGGTGATGCGGATGGACGAGCCCGCGGGCGTATACTGGATCGCGTTGTTCATGATGTTAATAATCACCTGCATGATCAGATGGGGATCGACCCGCGCCATCAGCAGATCGTCCTCCATTTTGACCGTGATGTGGTGCTCCGCGCTCTTTTTGCTGATATGCGTCAGCGCTTCCGAAATCAGGTCCTGCAGCAGCTCCGGCTGAAGCTTCAGGTTCAGTCGGCCGTCGTCGATCTTTGTAACGGCCAGAAGATTCTCGACCAGATTGATCAGCCAGAGCGAATCGTCGTAGATATCCGCGACCAGCTTCCGCTTGGTGGCCGGGTCGATCTGGTCCCCGTCGGACAGAATCACGTTCGCGTTGCCGGAAATGCTGGTCAGCGGCGTGCGCAGGTCGTGAGAAATCGCCCGCAGCAGATTCGCGCGCATCCGTTCCTTCTCCGCCTGCATTGAAATCTGCTTCTGGTTTTCGTTGAGATTATATTTCTCAATTGCGGACGAAACCTCGCCGATGATGCCCGAAAGCAGCGACTGCTCGTTGATTTCCACCGGGTCGCCCGCCTCCATGGCGATGCCAATCACGGCGAGAACTTCCCCATGGTTTTTGACGGGCAGATAAAGCCCCTTCGCTCCCGGCAGGGTCTCCGTACGGTAGCCGGCATGTTTTTTATTTTTGTAAACCCAAGCGGCCACCGCCTGTTCCTCGGCATCCGTGTAGACGCTTTGCAGCGGCTGCTGCGGATCGACCGAATAGACCGACGGTGTCCGGAGTTCGCCCTCCCGCACAGGGTAGAAAACGATGGAGCGGTTCAGCAGGCGGGCAAGCTGCTCCGAAGATCGGGTCACAATTTCCTCCATGCCGTTCGCCCGCTGCAGTCCGCGGCTGGTTTCCAGCAGAAGATTCGTGCGGTGGGCGTTCACCGCGTCCGCCTTGGCCTGCCGTTTCACCTGACCAGTCAGAGAACTGGTGAGAAGCGAAACAATCAGCATCACGGCGAAGGTTACCGTATATTCCGGACCGTAGGTGAGGGTCCACCTCGGCGCCGTAAAAAAGAAATTAAATGCCAGAACGCCGATCACCGAAGCGGCGAGGCCGTAAAACCGGCTGCGTGCCCGCGACGAGATAAACAGAACGCCGAGAATATAAACCATGATAATATTGGAATCGCTGAATTGGAGGCTGTCGAACCACAGTCCGAACAGTGTGCAGAGGACCAGAACTCCGAGGGAAAGAAGGGTATCCGGCCCGTTGAGATTGACTTTGGGGAACCGATGCGGGAGCTCCGGCCGAGCGGAGGGGAGGCTGTCCGGGATGATATACACGTCGAGGTCCGGGGCAAGCGAAGTGAGCTGCTCCACAAACTTCGGTCGGATGCCGAAAAGCCGGTGCTCGTTGGTCGAGCGCCCCATGATGATGATGGAGATGCCGCTCGCCTTGGCATATTCGGCAATCTGGAACGGAATGTCGCTGCCGTAGACCGTAGCAATCTTCGCACCGAGCTGCTCGGCAAGCTTCAGATTGTCGTGGAGACGCTCTCTTCCGGAGCCCCGGAGCTCCGTCGTATTGGGGGTTTCCACAAACAGCGCCGTGAACGAGGCATGGAAGGAATTGGCGAACCGTGCCGCCGTTCGGATCACCTTTGCGTTGGAGGGCGCGCTGCTCAAACAGACCAGCACATGCTCCCCCGTATGGTAGGAGGTGTTGGATTCGATCCGGTTGCTTTCCACCTCCCGGTTGATGCGGTCGGCCGTCCGGCGCAGGGCGATTTCCCGAAGGGCAACCAGATTATCCGCGGAGAAGAAATGGTGCAGAGCCCGCTTCGCCTGATTTTCCCGGTAGATTTTTCCCTGATTCAGCCGGTTCATCAGCTCTTCCGGCTCCACGTCCACCAGTTCAATCTGGTTCGCGCGGTCGAAAACGGAATCCGGGATCGTCTCCCGCACCCGGACGCCGGTGATGGACGCGACGATATCGTTCAGGCTTTCCAAATGCTGCACGTTCACCGTCGTGTAGACGTTGATTCCCGCGTTCAGGAGTTCCTCAACGTCGTCGTAGCGCTTGGTGTGCCTGCATCCCGCCGCGTTGGTATGCGCGAGCTCATCCACCAGCAGGAGCTGCGGCTTCCGCTGCAGCGCCGCGTCAAGGTCAAACTCCCGCAGAGTGATCCCCCGGTAGGAAACCATCTTCGGCGCAAGGCACTCCAGCCCGTTCATCAGGGCCATCGTCTCGGGGCGGGTGTGCGGCTCAATATAGCCGACCGCTACGTCCATCCCTGCCCGCTGAGCCGTATGGGCGGCATCCAGCATGGCGTAGGTTTTCCCTACGCCGGCCGCGTATCCCAGAAAGATTTTCAGTTTTCCCCTGCCGGGCTCGCTTTCTCCGCGGATTTTCCGCAGGAGTTCCTCCGGGTTGGGACGGTCTTCCTCCATCGGATTCACCTCGGTTCCTTCCGAACTTCCGTCGAGCTTCTCACGCCCCGGCGGCAGTCCCTGTCTTAACCCTCATTATCGTCCGGCACTACGGCGGTGTCAAGCTGCCCACACGCGGTCCGGATTCTATTGTAGTGTAGCATTCGCCGTGTTAGCGCGGTGTTATCGTTTCCGGTTCCGTGTTAAGATTCTGCAAAGGATCCCGGCACAGAGGTCTTTGTAAGAAAACTCCAGATCACCGCCGAGCACGCCGCCCGGCCGTCCGACTGCTCCATAAAGCTTTGGAGTTTCCGGGCATTCCTGCAAAACTCCGGGTCTCCGGCCACCCGGAGAACCGCGGAGCGGATATTCCGCGCGTTCCACCGCGGCGCCGGAATGCGGACCGCTGCTCCGCTTTGGACAACGTGGTCCAGATTGATCTGCTGTTCGGGCTGCATGGCAACCCCGACGATGGGCGCGCCGCCCGCCATCGCGGTCTGCACGGTGCCCTGACCCCCGTGGCTGACGACGACATCCGCCATTGCGCTGATCAGCTTTGCGGGCACAAACCGATCGGTCAGATACAGGTTTGCGTGCCCGGCCGCGAAGCGCTCCGCGTCCTCCATGGAACAGACGGCCTTCGGCACCAGCACCACCGCGCAGAACCGCTCTTCCGGCAGCGAAGCGATTGCCTTCACCGCTTCCAGAAGACTTTCGCTGCTGCCGGAGCTGCCCATTGTGCAGAAAATCTTCGTTTTTCCGCCGTCCTTTTGAAAAATCCGCTCGATCTCCTCCCCGGCCTGTTCCCCGGGCTCCGGCTGCGAATACAGGGGACCGGTGATCCGGTAATCGGCAGGAATTTGGAGGCCCCGGTAAAACTCCGGAAGATCGTTGACCACCGTCAGGTCCGGTTTCATCAGATCGAACAGGTCGCATAGCTCCCCGCCCGCCCATCCGCATTCCAGAGCCGCGTTCCGGAGAATCGTCTGCCGAAGGATCGGAGCCTTTTGCTTCACCTGTGCCGGAAGGGCTTTCATCAGCGCCCGCCGGGCACCGGCGGGCAGATAGGTGAGCGGCCGAAGCTGGTCAGGCACGTCCGTCATCAGGCCGGAACAGTAAACACTCCGCTCCAGCGGAAGCGGCAGAAAGCAGATACCCGGCACCGACGTTTCGGTCATCCTGCGGGCAAGCCCCGCAAACGGCCAGAAACCGTAGAGGATAAAATCCGGCCGGCAGGCTTTAAGCGCATCGATCTCCCCCCGGAGAAGTTCGCAGGCAAGCGCCTCGTCCCCGACAAAATCAACCTTGGAGGGCTTCAGGTCCCGCCGGAAGCCGACGCCCTCCAGCCGGGGTGAGCTCTGATAAATCTCAAAGCCGCTTTCCTCTGCTTTTTTTTCAAAACGACCGCCGTGCGAGAGAAATACAACCTTCAGCGAAACGCCCTCCGGCGCGGTTTCCTGCAGACCTTTTACGATCTCCATCGAGCGCGTGGCCTCCCCCGCATCCTGCAGGGCCGCTGAAACCGCGAGCCGTATTTCCTTTTTCCTCTGTTCCATAACTGCGCCTCATTTCCCGTTTATAATCCCATTATAATATTTCACCGGTGAAATTCAAGCGCCGTGGGCGGGGCATTCCTCCTAGAGACAAAAGAACCGCCTGCCCGCGGGGGGACAGACGGTCCGGTTCATTTTACCGCAGGGGCGGGACAAACTCCTGGTCACAGTATTCACAGCGGTATTTCCGGTTGGCGGTGAGCTCGAAAATCTGGCTGCATTCCGCCTCAACGCTTGTGATGCACCGCGGATTGGCACAGCGGATCACGTCGACGAGGCGCTTTGGCGGCTCCGGCCGAAGCTTTTTGACGACAGCCCCGTCCTTGATGACGATCAGCGTGATCTGCGGGTCGAGGTAACCCAGAATATCGAAGGAGGGCAAATCGGTCTGCCCCTCGATTTTTATCATATCTTTCCGCCCGAATTTCCGGCTGCGCACACTCTGCAGCACGGCCACGGAAACCGACTTCATATCTTTCAAGTGCAGCATTTCGTAAATCAGAAGGCCTTTTCCCTCGGTGATATGGTCGATTACGATGCCCTCCTGAATGGCGTCTACGTTCAGCACGGCAATGCCTCCTCTCCGGTTTTGGGGTCTTTCAGATGCAGCAGCGCCATGATAAGCGCCATGCGGATGTAAACGCCGTTCTGCACCTGATCGAAATAAGCCGCACGCGGGTCGCTGTCAACATCCAGCGCGATTTCCCCGACGCGGGGAAGCGGATGGAGCACGGGCATGTCGTCCTTTGCCGCTTTCAGCTTTTCACGGGTCAGTGTGTAGGAGTTTTTCAGACGGACGTAATCTTCCTCGTTAAAGAAGCGCTCGCGCTGAACGCGGGTCATATAGAGAACGTCCAGCTCCGGCAGACTCTGCTCCAGACTCTGCACCTCCCGGTAGGGGGTGCCGGCCGGCTTGAGGGTCTCCTCCGCAAGATAACCGGGGATGCGCAGCTCCGTCGGCGAGATGAAGACGAACCGGTTTCCTGGATAGCGGGAAAGGCTTTTCACCAGCGAGTGTACGGGGCGCCCGAATTTCAGGTCCCCGCAAAGGCCGACCGTCAGCCCGCCGAGCTTCCCCTTCCGCTGGCGGATCGTCATCAGGTCGATCATCGTCTGCGTCGGGTGATTATGCCCGCCGTCCCCCGCATTGATCACGGGGATTCCGGAAAACATGGAGGCGCGCAGCGGAGCGCCCTCCTTCGGGTGACGCATGGCGACGATGTCTGCATAACAGCTCACTACGCGGATGGTATCCGCGACGGTTTCGCCTTTGCTCGCGCTGGAAACCTCCGCAGTCGGGAAGCCCAGCGTCTGCCCGCCGAGGTTCAGCATTGCTGCCTCAAAGGAAAGCCGGGTGCGGGTACTCGGTTCATAAAACAGCGTTGCCAGCCGCTTGCGCGGGGCAACGTCCTTGTACGCCTCCGGGTCGGAGCGGATCCGGTCGGCGAGGTTCAGCACCCGCTCCGTTTCCTCCTCGGTAAAATCCATTGGGTCGATCAAATGCCTCATAGCATGGCTCCTTTCAGAAGATATGCGTCCCGTTCGGCGCCGAACGAAAGCAGGCCGAACTCAGAGTCAGCCCTTTTCTGCTCAGGGTATTGGGCTTGTCTTTTCATAGCATTTCCATTATACTAAAAATGCGGGAAGATGTAAAAAGTATATTTGAAATAACGACCATATTTATTTTGCATAGCGGGGATGAGGATGGCTGCAAGCTACGATTATTACCGGATTTTTTATTATGTCGCCCGGTACCAAAGTTTTACGAAGGCGTCGAATATTCTGCTGAACAACCAGCCCAACATTACGCGCTGCATGAACAATCTGGAGCACGAGCTGGGCTGCAAGCTGTTTGTGCGCACAAACCGCGGCGTTACGCTGACTCCGGAGGGCGAGCGGCTGTATTCGCATATCCGAATTGCCTACGAGCAGATCCGGGCGGGCGAGGACGAGCTTGCCGGCGACAAAAGCCTGCAGAGCGGCGCGCTTTCCATCGGTGCAAGCGAAACGGCGCTGTACGGCCTTCTGCTGGAAAAACTCCGCAGCTTTCACATGGACTACCCCGGCATCCGGATCCGGATTTCAAACCAATCCACCCCGCAGGCGGTCGCCGCGCTGAAAAGCGGCTTGGTCGACCTCGCAGTGGTCACCACGCCGACCGGCATCGGCAAACCGCTTCGGGAGATTCCGCTCAAGCCGTTCCGGGAAATTCTGATCGGCGGCCCCCAGTTTGCCTTTCTGGCGGGCAAAACGCTCCACCTGAGCGAGCTGGAGGATTACCCGCTGATCTGCCTTGGGAAGGGAACGCTCACCTATGAATTCTACAACCGTTTCTTTCTGGACCACGGGCTTTCCCTGCAGCCGGATACGGAGGCCGCCACGACCGATCAGGTTCTGCCGCTGGTAAAGAGCGACCTCGGCATCGGCTTTCTGCCGGAGAGCTTTGCGGCGGACTCTCTGGCGCGCGGGGAGGTATTCCGCATTTTCCTCGCGGAGGAGATTCCGGAGCGCTCCATCTGTCTGGTAAAGGATACGGGCCGCCCCCTGAGCATAGCAGCCCGCAAGTTTGAAAAGACGCTCGATCCCACCGGCTGCAGTTGGGAACGGTCGCCGGCGGAAAAAACCTCATTCTGATTTTCGTAATGGTAAGGGGGATTCTTATGAAAAGCGCACTTGTTCTCATCGATCTCCAGAACGACTATTTCCGCGGCGGAAAAAACGAGCTTCACCTGCCGGAGCGCGCCGCCGAACAGGCCGCACGCGTGCTGGAGTTTTTCCGCAGCCATGGCCTGCCGGTCTGCCATATCCGGCATATCAGCGGCCCGAACGGAACCTTTTTTCTGCCGGGAACCGCGGGTGCGGAAATCTATACGGCGGTGGCACCTCGGGAAGGCGAAAAAATCTTCGACAAGCATTACCCGAACGCGTTTCTAAAGACCGGACTTTCCGAGGAACTGCTCGGAAAGCAGATCGATCATCTGGTGATCTGCGGGATGATGAGCCACATGTGCGTCAGCACGTCGGTCCGGGCCGCGCAGGATTATGGCTTTTCCGTTACGGTGCCGGAGGACGCCTGCACAACCAAAGACCTTGTCTGGCAAGGCGCGGTGATCCCCGCCGAAACGGTGCACCGGACGGTTATGGCCTCTTTAAACGGCACCTTTGCCGCGGTTGTCGAAACAGACGAACTCCTTTCGGGTGGCCGGCTCTGATCCGAAGATTTTTCAGCACCATTCGTCCCCATGGGAAGGAAACAGTAAATGATTCAGAAGAAAGCGGGTTTTATTACGCGGAATTTGATTTTTGATGTAGACGGCACCTTATGGGACACCACAGAAGTCGTAGCCAGGGCATGGAACCGGGCACTCGCGGAGAGCGGTGAATTCCCGGCGAATCTGACGGCCGATATTCTGAAGCGGGAGTTCGGAAAAACCACGTCGGTGATCGAAGACGACCTGTTTCCCGGCGTTGACCGGGAAACGCAGGATCGGACGATGCAGAAGTGCTGTGAGGCAGAGTCGCGCGCGCTTACGGCGGAAACAGCCTGCCTGCTGTATCCGGGAGTAGAGGAAACCATGAAACGGCTTTCCGAAAAATGCCGCCTGTTCATCGTCAGCAACTGCCAGACCGGCTATATTGAGCTGTTCCTCAAAAAAACCGGGCTTGGCCCGACTGTCTCGGACTTCGAGTGCTACGGGAACACCGGGAAGGAAAAAGGCGCCAATATCCGGCTCCTGATGGAGAGGAATCATCTGCAGGAGGCCTTCTACCTCGGGGATA
>JAEWRF010000012.1 GCA_023460155.1 Bacillota bacterium
GTACCCGAGTGGATCTGTGCATCGGTGAGGAGCCGGGGGAACCCCAGTTCTGCGTAACCGATCTTCTGCCGCACCTTGCGGCGGAGCAGATGCAGAAGACGCTTTCGAAGGCAATCGAGGGCGAGAACCTCAATATCCTGACGGGGAGCCGTCCGGTGCGTGCGGGCGAGGGGGAAAATCTCCTGAAGCTCAATGTGATGAAGCTGATTCACGACAAATACGGAATGACGGAGGAGGATTTCGTTTCCTCCGATTTCGAGTTTGTCCCGGCTTTCCGCGCCGTTGACATCGGCTTCGACCGCAGCATGATCGGCGCCTACGGCCACGATGACCGCGTATGCGCCTATCCGGCGCTGATGGCGGTTCTGAACGCGAAGACGCCGAAGCACACCGTTCTGACCGTGCTTGCGGACCGCGAGGAAATCGGGAGCGAGGGGAACACCGGCCTCAACTCACAGTTCCTTCGTTATTTCATCGCCGATCTGGCCGAATCCGACGGCTTCCGCACCCGCCGCGTCCTCAGCCGTTCGAAGTGCCTTTCTGCGGACGTCGCGGCAGGCTATGACCCGAACTACGCCGAAGCGTACGAGCCGTCGAATTCCTGCTATCTGAACGGCGGCGTCGGCATGTGCAAATACACCGGCGCGCGCGGCAAAAGCGGCACCAGCGAAGCGACCGCCGAATTTGTCGCCGAAGTCCGCAGTCTGTTCGAAAAGAACGGCGTCCTGTGGCAGATCGGCGAGCTTGGCAAGGTGGACGGCGGCGGCGGCGGAACGGTCGCCATGTATATCGCCGGAATGAATGTCGATGTTGTCGACATCGGGGTGCCGGTGCTCTCCATGCACTCGCCCTTCGAGGTGGTATCCAAGCTCGACGTCTACATGACCTATCAGGGCATCAAGGCGTTCTACGAGGCAAAGTAGCATCGCGGACTGTGCGTCCCATTTCCCGGAAACGTATTGCAAAGAAATGAGCCGGGTATTATAATAGGCATATCCAAATAGGACAAGATCAACCTGATATGAAAAAATGGAGGATTCTGCAATGGCATCCGTAACAAAAGATATGCTGGTTGGCGACATCATCGATAAGAACGAGAAGGCGGTTCCCTTTCTGCTTGACATTGGAATGCACTGCCTGGGCTGCCCGGCTTCCCGCGGCGAAACGCTGGAGGAAGCCTGCATGGTTCACGGCATCGAAGCCGACGAGGTTGTCGAGAAGCTGAATGAGTATCTCCTTGCAGCCGAATAACAATTCGGACGTGCCGGAAAGCCGTTCCTCAAGCCGCCCCCTGTTTCTGCTGGGGAGGCGGCTTTCCGTATGTGCGCAGATGGTTCGCGCGGGTGCGCGTCTCGCGGATATCGGAACCGACCACGCTTATCTTCCCGTCTGGCTCGCGCTTCGCGGAGATATTTGTTCCGCCGTCGCTTCCGATATCCGGCCCGGCCCTCTGCGAAGGGCGCGGCAGAACATTCTGCGCTACGGAGTCTCCGGTCTCGTTTCCGATCGGCTTTCCGACGGCCTGGCCGCCGTTTCGCCGGAGGAGGCGGACGACATCGTCATCGCCGGCATGGGCGGGAAGATGATCGCGAAGATCATCAAAGAGGCCCCGTGGCTCCGGAACCCGGAAAAGCATCTGATTCTGCAGCCGATGACGTCGGTGGAGGATCTGCGGCTGTTCCTCGCGGAGAACGGTTTCGCCGTTCTGGAGGAGCACGCCGCCGAAGAAGATGGGCACGTTTATTCCGCCATGCTGGTCGTTTACATTCCGGAGCTCTGCCGGCAGGACGCGCTTACCCCGTATATCGGGAAGCTGACGGCGGATACGGAAGAGAGCCGGGCCTATCTCCGCAGGCAGGTGCGCAGGCTTTCGAACCGGGCGGAGGGCCTCCGGCTGGCCGGGTACCTTGTTGGCTCACGGGAAAGTGCTTGTCTGGCCGAAGAGATTGAGCATATGCTTGATGAAACAAAAACTGAATGACACAGAAACCGGCTGTGTGCTGAACAACATGGGCACTGCAGCCGGTTTTGAATGAGAAGGAGGGTGAGGCTTTGACCGTCACCGGGGATCTTTACCGTTTTATCGACGGCTTTGCGCCGTTCGCCACCGCAATGGAGTTCGACAATCCCGGCCTGCTTGCGGGTGGGGAGGACCGGGAGGTGAAAAAGGCGCTGCTCGCGCTGGACATTACACCCGACGTCGTCCTGGAAGCGGCTGCCTTTGGGGCGGACGTCATTGTCAGCCACCACCCGGTTATTTTTCACCCGCTGCGGCGTCTTACGCCGGAGACGGCGCCGTATCTGCTGGCGCAGCATGGTATTGCGGCCATCTGCGCCCACACGAATCTCGACATGGCGCCCGGCGGCGTCAACGACTGTCTCGCGCAGCGCCTCGGCCTCCGCGGCGTGCGGATGCTGAAGGAGGACGCGCATTCCGGTCTGCCGGAGGCGCTGATGGGCGAGACCGACCGCCCTTACGATCCGCGGGAATTTGCATCATTTGTTAAGCAAGTGCTTAATTGTGACGGCGTACGCTATGTGGATGGAAACCGGAAAATCACAGCGGTCGGCCTGTGCGGCGGCGGCGGCGCGGATATCGTTTACGCCGCGGCCGAGGCCGGGTGTCAGGCGTTCGTGACGGGGGAAAGCAAGCACAACATTCTGCTCGACGCCGAAGCCCTCGGTATCACCTATGTGGACGCCGGTCATTTTTACACGGAGGACGTCGTGATTCTCCCGCTTCTGGAAAAGCTGAAGGAAAAATTTCCGGAAGTTGTTTTTAAAAAATCGGAACGGATGCACAGCCCGGCAAAGACCGTGTCGGATTGATTTGGAGGAATTGCCATGGCGCTGGACGGCGCGTTTCTGCATCATTTAAAAAAGGAAATTGAAGAGGCGGCGCTCGGCGCTAAGGTCGATAAGATCTATCAGCCGAACCGGGAGGAAATCGTTCTGCTGCTGCGCATGCGTTCGGGCGCGCGCAGGCTGCTTCTTTCGGCGCGCGCAAACAGCGCGCGCATTCATTTCACCGAATACGCGCCGGAAAATCCCATGGAGCCGCCCATGCTCTGCATGCTGCTGCGCAAGCGCCTGATTGGGGCGCGCCTCGCCGGCCTGCGTCAGCCGGAGCTGGAGCGCATGCTCTGCCTCGATTTCGACGCGGTGAACGAGCTGGGCGATGAAATCCGCCTGACGCTGGTCATGGAGATCATGGGGCGCTACAGCAACATTATTTTTGTGGACGAAGCGGGGAAAATCGTCGACGCCCTCAAGCGGGTGGACGCGGGCATGTCTTCGGAGCGTCTGGTGTTGCCCGGCCTCGATTATCATCTGCCGCCTCCACAGGACAAGCTGAGCCTGCTCTCGGCAAGCCGGGAGGAAATCCTTGCGCGCCTGCGGTCCCTTCCGGGTGATAAGGAGCTTTCCGGCGCGCTGCTCTCCGTGCTGCAGGGGGTGTCGCCCGTCGTCTGTCGGGAACTGCAGTTCCTGACCGGGCACGGGAAAGATCTTACTGTCCGCGAAATGACGGAGGAGCAGTTTGAGCGCCTCGGCTTTTTCCTGGATCGTACGGCCGCAGCCGTTCGGGAAGCCTCGGGGGAGCCGTGGCTGGTAATGGGCCCGCAGAAGCCGCTTGATTTTTCGTTCCTGCGCATCGGCCAGTACGGGACGGGCGCGACCGTGAGCCGGGCCGAGAGCTTTTCACAGCTCCTTGATTCGTTTTACGAGGAACGCGACCGCGCGGAGCGGATGAAGGTGCGCGCTCAGGACATTTTAAAGGTACTTACGGTCAATTCCGATCGGCTGAGCCGCAAAATCAACGCCCAGCGCGGAGATCTGGAGCGCTGCGCGAAGCGCGGGGATCTGCGGCTTTACGGAGACCTGATCAATGCCAATATCTACCGGCTGGAAAAGGGAATTCCCGAGGCGGAGCTGGAAAACTATTATGAGAATCCGCCGGTTCCGGTAAAGGTGAAGCTTGACCCGATGCTGACCCCTTCCCAGAACGCGCAGAAATACTATAAGGAATACCGGAAGGCCCGCACGGCGGAGGAAATGCTCACGGTACAGATCGCTCAGGCGCAGCGGGAGCTGGCCTACCTCGATACTGTTTTTGAGGAGCTGGCGCGCGCCGCCGATGAGCGCGACCTGAACGAAATCCGCGCCGAGCTGGCGGAGCAGGGGTATCTGCGCCGTCAGGGGAAGGGCGCGAAGCGGCCCGCTGCCCAGGGGCCGGTGAAGTTCGTTTCCAGCGAAGGCTTCCCGATCTGGGTGGGGAAGAACAACCGGCAGAACGATCAGCTCACGCTCCGGCAGGCCTCAAAGAACGATCTCTGGTTTCACACGAAGAACCTTCCGGGTTCCCACGTCGTGCTGGTGACGGAGGGGCGTCAGCCCGGAAAACAGGCAATCGGTGAGGCTGCGATGCTGGCGGCCTATTATAGCCGCGGGCGGGAATCCTCGAATGTGGCGGTGGACTATACGCGCGTGCGTGAGGTCTCAAAGCCGCAGGGCGCCGCTCCGGGCATGGTCATCTATGTGGGCAACCGGACAGTTTATGCGACACCCGATGCGAAACTGATTGAAAATATGAAAAGAATATGAATTTTCATGGTGTTTCTTGGCAATATTTCCGCCTGATGCTATAATAGAGCAAATTGCCGGATTGTGATAAATTTCGGAGGCGTATGCATGGCAAA
>JAEWRF010000013.1 GCA_023460155.1 Bacillota bacterium
AATTGCCGTCTGTGATGATGCGGCGGAGGATCGAAAACTGCTGTCGGACGCTCTTTTGGCATACGATTCTTCCTTTGAGATTATCACTTACTCCAGCGGGCAGACACTGATTGATGAATTCCGGGATTTTAATCTTTCGGCGGATCTGCTTTTTCTGGATATTTACATGCCGGGAATCGACGGCATTCAAACGGCACAGGAGATCCGCGCCCGATGCAGGGATGTTAAAATCATATTCCTTTCGTCGAGCAGGGATCATTATCCCCAGGCCTACGAGGTATTCGCCTTTAACTACATCGTCAAGCCGTTCGACCGGGAGCGTCTGTACGCGGTGCTGAACCGCGCGCTCGACGAGTTTCGGAAGGAAAGCGCGTATAAAATCCCCATCCAGTACAAAGGTACTGCGCACAGCGTAGACTGCCGTGACATCCTGTATATCGAAAGCCGGGACAAGCTCCTCCTGTTCCACCTTGCGGACGAGAGCGCTCTGCAGTGCTACGGAAAGCTGGATGAAATTCTGAAAGAGCTGCCGGAGCAATTCTTTTCTCGCTGTCACCAAAGTTTTATCGTAAACCTTTCCCACGTGACGGAGATCAGCGATAATTATTTTCGGGTCGGGCAGACGATGATCGGCATTTCAAGGAAGTACGGAAAAGAAGCAAAAGACCGGTACTATGCCTGCCTTTTTGCCCACATGGGCGGGGGGAGGCAGGAATGAAAAGGCAGAAAGGCACCGAAGTGCTTCTGATTTTGGGAATGCTCTTCGTCCTCGTGGCTTCCCATGTTCCGGTAGCGTATACTTTGTTTTATCACGATCTGACCGGCGCCCCCACGGCAAAGAACGGCAGCATCGGGCTTTCCGGATTTTCTTCCGGGCAAAGCGTCGTCCTCGACGGGGATTGGGAATTTTACTGGAACCGGCTGATCGCCACGGATCCGGAGCGCGGCACTGCTCCGGATTTTCTGATCCGGGTGCCGGATTACTGGTCGCGGTATAAACTGAACGGCAGCTATCTTCCGGCGGGCGGATGCGCAAGTTACCGGCTTCTGGTAAAGGGGCTTGAGGCCTCTCGGCCCGTCACGGTTTATCTGCCGGATTTCGGCAGTGCGTACCGGGTGTTCCTAGACGGGAAGCTCACCGCCGAAAGCGGAACCGTATCGAAAGCAGCTTCGGAAGTTTTCACAACAACCAGCGCAAAGCTCTATCCGCAGACTCTTTCCGCGGGGTCGGAACATGAAATCGTCATCGAGGCGGCAACCTCCCGGTTTTCCGGGCTGTATATGGCTCCCGTCCTCAGGGATTACGACGGTGCCATGCAGGAAAGCGACAGCAGGAACAGTCTGCGGCTGATTCTGTTCGGGACCGCGCTGTTTTCTTTCTTTGTCCTGATCGTTGGGTATCTCCTGCCCTTTCATGCAGGCAGACGTTCCGTCTGGCTGCCGGTGATTGGAGTTCTCGTTCTGCTTCGCATTATGATGACCACGGAGTTTTACCACTTCTGGCAGAATACGGTGTTTTTTCATCTTTCTTACGAGGCTACCAACCCGCTGATGTTTTTTCTCACGTTCGCGTTTCAATATCTGCTGATTTTTCTGATTCAGGAGCTGCTGGGGATCGCGTTTTCCCAAAAGGAAAAGCTGGCGCTTCTGATATACTACGCCGTGCTGTATCTTCTGTATCTGTTCATTCCCACCGGGTTCTACAACAGGCACCTGACGGTTCTGTTGCCTGTCTGCGCTTTCTTCATGGAGATTTATGCGTTCTTTAAAGTTTACCATAACCGGCAGCGGATGAAAAAGCACGGTCTTCCGGTTTACTGGGGCATCGTTCTGGCGGTTATGGGACTGATTATCGACTGTTATTATATCAACGGCAACATTTATCTGAATTTATCGCTTTCTCTGCTGCTCCTGTTTTCGGTGTACCTGATGGTTCTCAGTCTGATTTCCTCAATCCAGGCCGCAGACATCTACCGTGATTTTGCCGTATCCACTGCCCGGCTGACTCAGGCGAAAGCACAGATTGCCATGCAGACCGAATATTACAATATGCTCAGCGAACAGATCAATGAGGTCCGTTCCGTCCGGCACGACGTCCGGCATTTTATCGGCGCGCTCAAGCGCCTGTCCGACGAAGAGCGTTATGAGGAGCTGAACCTTTTCCTGAACGAATACGCGGCAAAGGTTGATCCCGCGCCGCTGCCGGTGTTCTGTGAAAACATCGTTGCAAATTCCATCATCGGCTATTATTTTCTGCGGCTGAAAGAGCGCGGCATTGTGCTCCGCTGTACCTGCCAGATTCCGAAACAGCTTTCGGTCAGCGACAGCGACCTCTGTGTTGTTCTGGGGAATGCGTTGGAAAACGCGATGGATGCATGCAGTAAAGTGGAGAATCCGGAAGCACGTTTCGTTTCGGCAGAGGCACGAATCGTAAACGGGCAGCTGCTGGTTAAAATCACAAATGCCTATAACGGCGTTCTGAATCAGGAGGACGGCCGTTATCTCACCACAAAAAACACCCCCTTTCACGGCATCGGTCTGCAGAACATCGAAAAGGTGGTGAACACCTGCAAGGGGTTTGTCAAAACGGAACACAACGGTACGGTCTTTACCCTGATGGCCGCCTTTCCGGAATCCCGTGCGGACACTCCTCCCATATCGGTTTCACGGCAGCTGTAAAGGGTCCTATCCTGCCAGGCATTCGGTCCGGGGATTTACCACGGCCGAAGCAGTATCAATCATTCAGAAAAGTCAAAGATTCCTGCCCTTCTTTAAAGGGGGCAGGAATCTTTGACTTTTTTATTGCTTCAATTCCCGTGGAAAATGTACTGTGGGCTCCCGGCCCCGAATCCCCCTGCATGTCCATAAAATATTACAAATGTCAACTCATGAATTGACATATATCATGTCTTACTGGTTACAAAGATCAATTACAAATTATAGCTAAATTAATTATAATCTAGTTAAAATTTGTATTGAAAACGGAGGGAACCCAATGAAAAAGAAAATCATCAGTCTGATGCTGTGCGCGGCACTTATGGCCGGCGTCAGCGCAGGATGCTCCAGCCCGTCTGCAGAATCGTCTTCCGCACCGGCTGCGGCATCGTCCGCCGCACCTGCTTCCTCGCAGGCTGCTTCACAAGCTGCTTCGCAGTCCGCTTCCGGCGGCTGGGTAGGCGGCGCAACAAAGAAAGACGCGCCGGTTGTGAAAATTAACGGCAAAGCGATTCCAAGGCCCGCCGGCGGCTACAAATTCGGCTATACCTGCATGGACGGCACAAACCCGTTCTTCGTAACCATCCAGAGCGAAATCAAAAAGAAAGTGGAAGCCAACGGAGATACCCTGATTACTTCCGATCCGGCCAATAAAGTTTCGCTGCAGATCACACAGGTCGAAGACATGATCTCCCAGGGGATCACCGCCATGTTCATGAATCCGGCGGAAGCGGACGGCATCGCGCCCGCGCTGGATGAACTGAAAAAAGCGGGCATTCCGATTATCAATTTTGATACGGAAGTTTCCAACATGGGCGACTACTGCTTCTCTTACGTAGGTTCCGACAACTACAACGCCGGTAAAGTCTGCGGCGAGGACCTGATTAAGCAGTGCCCGAACGGCGGAAAAGTCATCGTCATCGATTCCCCCACAATGAACTCCATCGTGGACCGCACCAACGGCTTCCTGGATACGATCAAGGGTCATAACTTTACCGTTGTCGCCCAGCAGGACGGCAAAGGAAACCTGCAGACCTCCATGGGCATCGCGGAAGACCTGCTGCAGTCGCACGGCGATGTGGTTGCCATTTTCGGCGGCAACGATCCTACGGCTCTCGGCAGTCTGGCGGCTGCAAACGCTGCCGGCCTGAAGAAGACCCTGATCTACGGCGTTGACGGCTCTCCGGATTTCAAAGCCAGTCTCGTAAAGAGCGGCTCTCTGCTTCAGGCTACGGGCGCACAGTCCCCGCTCAGCATCGCCGACACGTCTGTTGACGTCCTGTATAAGTTCTTAAAGGGTGATCAGGTTGATTCCAGATACCCTGTAAAGACCTTCCTCATCAGCAAGGACAACGTAAAGCAGTACGGAACCGACAAGTGGCAGTGATCCAAGGTTCTTAAAACCTGTGAACAAGGTACACATTACATAAAATCCCCCTTACTCCTGATGCGGTGAAATATGATTTCACCGCATCAGCTTCTTAAGCAGCAGGGCGGTCCCAATCGGAAGGTTTTTGAGACAGATGAGAAGATGGTGATATCTTGAGCGATAATTTATTGTTGAGCATGAAAAACATATGCAAATCCTTTCCCGGCGTAAAGGCGCTGAAGAACGTTAACTTCGAATTGAAAGCGGGAGAGGTTCACGCGCTTCTGGGTGAAAACGGCGCGGGAAAATCGACTCTGATTAAGGTTCTGGGAGGCATATACATCCCGGAGCAGGGCGAAATTGAAATTGACGGAAAAGCCGTGGATATCCATGACGTGAAGTCGGCGCAGATGAACGGGATCTCGATCATTCACCAGGAACTGGTATTGGTCCCGCAGATGACGGTTGCCGAAAACATCTACCTCGGCAGGGAACCCGGGAAAAAGTTCGTGGATCGGAAGCAGATGAGTCTGCAGGCGCAGGAGCTGCTTGACAGCTACAACCTGCATATCAGCGCGAATACTCTGGTGGCGAAACTGACGATTGCGCAGCAGCAGATGGTGGAAATCATCAAGGCGATCTCCTATCATTCCCGAATTGTGGTTATGGATGAACCGACCTCTTCGATTTCCGACACCGAGGTGGAATATCTGTTCGGAGTCATCCGGACGCTGGTTCAGAACGGCACGGGCATTATCTATATTTCTCACAAAATGAGCGAGCTGGGTGAAATCTGCGACCGGGTAACGGTGATGCGCGACGGTGAAACCGTCGGAACCAAGGTCGTAAAGGAAACCTCGAACGATGAATTAATCGCTATGATGGTAGGCCGCGAGCTTACCCATTATTACACAAGGGACTATCAGGAGCAGAAAGACGTCGTACTGAAATGTGAGAACATTTCCGACGGGAACGTTGCGAAAAGCGTCAGCTTCGACCTGCACCGGGGTGAAATTGTCGGCTTTGCCGGACTGATCGGCGCGGGGCGCAGCGAAGCGATGAAGTGCATCTTCGGCCTGACGAAGAATTCAACCGGAGACCTGTACATCGAAGGTCGGAAAGTGAATATCAAGTCGCCGACCGACGCTATGAAGCACGGTCTGGCGTTCGTTCCGGAAAACCGGAAGCTGGAGGGCCTGTATAAACTGCAGAGCGTAAAATACAACACCACGATTGAAGTCCTGCATGAATTCATCAAAGGAATCTCTGTAAACTCGAAAAAAGAGAAAAGCATTACGCAGGAATACATTGATATGATGAGCACCAAAACGCCGTCGCAGGATCAGGCAATTGGGAACCTTTCCGGAGGAAATCAGCAGAAGGTAATCATCGGCCGGTGGCTGGCCACCAAACCGAAAATCCTGATTCTTGACGAACCGACCCGCGGGGTCGACGTCGGGGCCAAATCGGAAATTTATGCGATTATGAACCAGCTGGTCAAAGAAGGAATGTCCATCATCATGATTTCTTCGGAACTGCCGGAAATTATCAATATGAGCGACCGTGTCTATGTCATGTGCGACGGCACCGTGCGCGGATCCTTCAGCCACGAAGAAGTCACACAGGAAAAAATAATGAAGCTGGCCGCAAAATAGGGATCGGCAAAACTGCAAAATATTAGGAGGCAATGCTATGGCTGAGACTAGTTTGAAGGGAAAAATCCCAAAGTCGGAAAATCCTGCGGTCAATTTCTTTAAGGAAAACCTCGGAATATTAATCGCTCTGGTCGTATTGTGCCTGGTCCTGACGGTGAACCCGGCGACCAGCCGGACCTTCCTGACCCAACAGAATATTTTTAACGTGCTGAGGCAGACCTCGACCAATCTGTACATAGCGTGCGGGATGACCATGGTAATCATTCTCGGCGGCATCGATCTTTCCGTCGGGTCGATTATCGCACTGTCCGGCTGCATCGCGGCGGGCTGTGTCGTACATTATAACCTGCCGCTGGGCGCCGCAATTCTTGTGGGACTTATTGTCGGTCTTTTGGTCGGCGCTTTTAACGGACTTGTCATTGCGAAAACCACGATTCCGGCCTTTATCGTAACCCTGGCCACCATGAACATCGCCAAAGGGCTCGCGTATGTTTATACCGGCGGTTCTCCTGTCCGTGTCATCACACAGGAGTGGCAGTTCATCGGCGGCGGATATATCGGCATTTTCCCCGCCCCTGTTCTGATTCTGATTCTTGTGCTGGTTATTACGGGCCTGATTATGAACAAGACGAAATTGGGCCGCTATATCTACGCGGTAGGCGGCAACCCCCAGGCTGCGGAATTTTCCGGCATCAATGTCGCCAGAGTGAAATTTCTGGTTCATGTTTTTTCCGGTATCATGGCAGGACTTGCGGGCATCGTTCTGGCGTCGCGCATGTATTCCGGCCAGCCGACCGCGGGGGAAGGCGCGGAAATGGATGCCATTGCAGCCGTCGTTGTCGGCGGTACCAGCATGGCGGGCGGCTCCGGCAAGCTTGGCGGAACCCTGATTGGCGGCCTGATTATCGGCATTCTGAATAACGGGCTCAACCTGATGAACGTGAATTCCTTCTGGCAGTACGTTGTAAAAGGCGCCGTTATTTTGCTGGCCGTTTACATTGATTTCTTCCGCCACAGAAAGTCCGAGTAATGCCGGTCAGGCGGATTGTCTCAAATTTGACAGGCGCAGGCAGATATGTTAAGATCGATATGAATTTAGGTTATTTTGTCTAAAAGCAGACTTATAATTCCAAATATAATGTTAATTGTTCTATAAAGTTCAGGGCGTTGAGGTGTTATGGAAAAGAAATTTGGAAAAGACCGTATCATCATTTTTTCCGTGCTTTTCGGCATGCTTCTCCTCATCTTTCCGGTTGCCAAATTCGTAATAAAAGCGCAGTCGGATCCCAGCCATGAACCGAAAAAATTCGGCGCGACCTATATGACCATGAACAACCCTTACTTTGTCGCGATGAACAACAGCATGGAGGAAGCGATTGAGTCAAACGGCGATATCCTGATTTCCAGGGATCCGGCGCAGAATCAGCAAAAACAAAACAGCCAGATTCAGGAAATGATTGACGAAGGCGTCAGCGCGATCTTTCTGAACCCCGTGGACTGGAAAAACGTAAAGCCGGCTCTGATTGCCTGCCGGAATGCGGGAATTCCGGTCTTCAACATCGATACCTACGTTCAGGATAAAGGCTACGTTGTGTCTGTCATCGCTTCCGACAATTACCAGGCCGGGGTCCAGTGCGCGGCGGATATGATGAAAAAGCGCAGCCGGGCCGATATCGTAATTCTGGGCTGCCCCAACATGCAGTCGATCTGCGACCGGGTACAGGGTTTTAAAGACAAGATCGCGGGAAACCCGAACTACCGTGTTACGGCGGAAGAATCCGGCGGCGGAGAACTGGAAGTATCCATGGGGGTAATGAACCGCATGATCCAGTCCGGCACCTCATTTGACGTCATTATGGGAGGGAACGATCCTTCCGCGCTCGGCTCTTTGGCCGCGATTCAGAAAAACCACAGGAATCCGGTTGTCATCTACGGGGTAGACGGGTCTCCGGACGCCAAAAACATGATCCGTGAGGATCTGCTGGAAGGAACCAGCGCCCAACAGCCGATCGAAATCGGTACGACGGCGGTAAAGCTTGCTTATGATTATCTTACCGGAAAAACGGTGCCGTCGAAAATCATTGTGCCGGTTACCCTGATTACAAAAGATAACTTAAACAAATTCGACATCAACGGCTGGCAATAGAGATTGAGTGCAATGAAAAACAAAAAACTGCAAACGGTTCAATTACTGATGCTCACCCTTAATGTGATCGGCGTATTGTTTTACGCCGTTTTCATCTATACCACCACGCTGGAGATATGCGCCCATTACACCGCACGGGAGTTTATTGAAAAAGTGAGTTCTGTTCCCAGAAAACCGCTGCAGCTTCTGATTTTGATCGGCGCGCTCCTTTTCTGCTTCGTTGTGTCCTTCCTTGTGCGTGAGCATGCGGTGCCGGAAAACAGCAAGCCGGGGATTGCCACTCTCTTTGTCGATCTGGCCGTCAGCTTTGCCATCGTTTACCTGCTTGATTTCAATTACAACGGGATCCTGCTGCTTGTTTCCGCCAATATCATTGCCTACACAAGATCGAAAAGCCGAAAATACTATCTGGTGATTCTGATTATCGCCACCTTCCTTGCTACCGATTATGAGTTGGTTTCCATCAACAGCCGTCTTTTCAGCATCAACAGCTACATCCAGTATTACGACAGCTCAATTCAACGGTATCTGATCGTCGGATTTAATCTGATTACGTCGGTGAATATCATTCTGTTCATTATCTATTGCGTCTATGTCATTCAGGAGCAGACGGAAGTAATCGATGAAGTGAATTCGCTTTATAACAAGCTCTGTACCGCAAACGCAGAATTAAATGACGCCAACATCCGGCTTCAGGAATACGCGTTCATCACCGAAAAAGCGGGTGAAACCAAAGAACGCAACCGGCTGGCTCGCGAAATACACGATTCGCTCGGGCACACGCTGACCAGCATTTCGGCGGCGATCGACGCCTGCATCACTACGGTGGTGCAATCGCCCGCGGAAACAAAAAAGAGGCTGGAGGAAATCGCAGGCATCACGCGCCAGGGACTGGACGACGTAAGGCGCTCCGTCCACGAGCTGAGGCCGGATCCCGTGGAAACCCTCGGTCTGGAGTACGCGCTGATCAAAATGATCCGCAAGATCAACTCCATGACCAATACAAAAGTATATTTCGAGTCAGCCCTTAACAGCATGAAGCTTAACGAAGATGAAGAAAACACGGTTTACAGAATCGTGCAGGAAAGCATTACAAACGCAATCCGCCATGGAAAAGCCTCGAAGATCTGGATCAATATCAAAAAATCGGATTCGGATATGGTTGTGACGGTCCAGGACGACGGCGTGGGTTCAGCCACAATAAACAAGGGGTTTGGGCTGACCCATATCACGGAGCGGGTGGAATTGCTCAACGGAACGGTTGCATTTGACGGAAGCCGGGGCTTTGCCGTTACGGCCAGGATTCCGATCCGGTGGGGGGAAAAGTATGATTAAGGTGTTGGTGGCCGACGATCAGGAACTGATTCGGCAAAGCCTGAAAATCATCCTGAGCAGCAAGAGCAATCTGGAAGTGACCGACACGGTCTCCAACGGGCAGGAAGTTATTCAAAGCATCCGCCGGAACCCCCCCGATGTAATTCTGATGGATATCCGCATGCCGAAAATGGATGGGGTTCAATGCACCAAAATCATCAAGGAAATCTGCCCTGAGATCAGAATCATTATTTTAACCACGTTTGACGACGATGAGTACGTTTATAACGCCTTAAAATTCGGGGCGAGCGGATATCTCCTGAAGGGGGTATCCATGGATGAGCTGGTCAGCGCCATTGAAACGATTTACAGCGGGCGCGCTCTCATCAATCCGGATATCGCGGCCAAGGTGGTCCGGCTGTTCTCCCAGATGGCAAAGGCGGATTACGCCATCCAGGTCGGGCAGAAAAACATTGAAGAACTGACCCGGACGGAATGGAAAATTATCCGTCAGGTAGAGCATGGGGCAAGCAACAAGGAAATCGCGGAAAAGCTGAATCTGTCGGACGGAACCGTACGGAATTATCTTTCCACGGTGCTCAACAAACTGGATCTCCGAGACCGTACACAGCTTGCCATCTGGGCAGTGCAGACGGGTGTGGACAAAAAGGATTTAGGCTGACTATGAGGAAAAAATGGATTCTCTCCGCTGCGGCAGTCGTGCTGATTGTGGGAACCGTATTCTTATTCGGCTACAGCTTCCTGCGCCCGCAGCCCGTCACGCTGGAATTCGGCATGTTTGCCGGAAGCAACTGGGGTGTTGCGGATGCAAACAGCTACACCATTATTGACAAGGCCATTGCAAAATTCGAGAGTCAGCACAAAAATGTCAAGGTCCACTACTACAGCGGGATTCTGAAAGAGGATTACTCCGAGTGGCTGTCACGGCAAACCCTGAAGGGCAGCATGCCGGATGTTTTTATGATCCTGTCGAACGACTTCAACAAGTTTTCCAGTATGGGCGTCGTCAAGGATCTGGACCCGCTGATGGCGCGCGACCCGGACTTTCATGCTTCCAATTACTATTCCACTACGCTGAACACCGGAAAATACCTCGGGGTGCAGTATGCCCTTCCCTATGAAACGGTTCCGGAGCTCATGTTTGTAAACAAGACCCTTCTGCAGAAAAACGGCATCGAAATTCCGAACAACAACTGGACCTGGAACGATATGTACCGCATCTGCTCAAAGGTTACAAAAGACGTGAACCATGACGGCACGCTGGATCAGTTCGGCGTATACGATTACTCCTGGATGGAAGCCGCCTATTCCAACGGTGCGGACTTTTTTAACAGCAGCGGAACGGAGGCCTATTTCACAAACGACAAGGTCCTGAATTCCATTAAGTTTATCAAACAGCTTTACGACCTGAACCGCGGCGCAAAGGTTACGGTAAAGGATTTTGAAAGCGGCAACGTCGCGTTCCGGCCCTTTCTCTTTTCCGATTACCGGACTTATAAGACCTACCCGTACAAGCTGAAAAAATACAGCCAGTTTCAGTGGGACTGCATCACCCTGCCGGCAGGCCCGGACGGAGGCAACACCTCCATGATCAATACCCTTCTGATGGGAATCAGCGACGAAACCAGCCATGAACAGCTGGCGTGGGAGTTTTTAAAAACCCTGACCGGCGACCCGGAACTCCAGACGGATATTTTTCGCTATTCGCAGGGCGTATCCGTGCTGAAAAGCGTCACCCGGTCCAAGGAAGCGGAAAAAATTCTTCAGGACGATATGGAAACCAGCGAGAAAACCATTAATAACGATCTCTTGGATTCCATCATCGAAAAAGGGAGAATCGAACCGAAATTCAACAAGTACGACGAGGCCATGTCACTGGCCGACAACGAAATCGGGAAAATCATTGAGGAGGACAAAGATACCGGAAGCGCCATGAAAATATTCCAGAGAGACATCAGCAGCTTCCTGAGAAGATAAGTCCTCTCCCGAATGAAATTTTCCGGCAGGATTTGCCTGCAAGGAGGTTTCTATGAAACGTGAAATTTACGAAGAAGCGCGCAGGCGCGCTCTGCAATATTATGAAAAAGCACATATTGTGCTGACGGATCGGGAAAAGGAAAACGTTGAGGTTGCCGATTTCGGTCTGAACCATCTTGACGCCACCGGTCTGCAGCTCATTACCTATGTGAACACCGACCGGGTCTGTGCAAAGGAAATGGTGCTGTTCCCGGGGCAGACCTGCCCGGAGCATATCCATGTTCCTTTCGGCGATACCATCGGGAAAGAAGAAGTATTTCGCTGCCGCTGCGGCGTGATTTATCTCTATGTAAACGGCGAACCTTCGGCCGCCCCGAAGGCTCTGCCGCCCGCGGACTCCGCCGCTTATTATACCGTATTCCATGAAATTGTGCTGAACGCAGGCGAACAGTATAAGATCGTCCCCGGCACAAAGCACTGGTTTCAGGCCGGCCCCGGCGGAGCCGTGGTTTCCGAGTTCAGCACCACCAGCTATGACGAATACGACCTGTTTACCGATCCGAATATCAAAAGGATTCCGACAATCGAATAAAAAGAAGGCTTACGCATGGCTTTTTTAGGAGTGGACATCGGAACCGGAGGATGTAAGGCCACGGTTTGCGATGAAAACGGCCAACTGTATGGTTCGTACTATATCGAATATAACGCTATTCGGCACGAAGGCCACCACGAGCTGGATGCCGCGGAGGTCTGGAACTCTATCCGCACGGTGATCCGCCGTGCGGTGGAAAAATCCCCCGGGCAGCAGGTTCAGGCAATTTGTGCCTCCTCTCTCGGCGAAGCCGTCGTTCCCGTGGATGAGAACCGGAATATCCTCGGGAACGCGATGCTCTATACGGACTGCCGGGGGCAGGACGAGGTTCGGTCGATCTGCGAAGCTGTCGGAAGGCTGCGCACCGGGGAAATTACCGGTGTGAACCCGAACCGGATTTTTTCGATCAATAAGATTCTGTGGCTGAAGCGCCACGAGCCCGATCTGTATCAAAAGACATACAAATTCCTGCAGTTTGAGGATTTTCTCACCTTTATGCTCACCGGGGAGGCCTATGTCAGCTATTCCATGGCGTCGCGCACGATGGCATTCGATGTGGTGCACAAATGCTGGAGCAATGAGATTCTCTCCGCCGCCGGTGTGCCGAGTGACAAATTTGCCACCCCCTGCAGCACGGGGACAATCGTGGGCGAAGTTCTGCCGGAGGTGGCCCGGGAGCTTGTCCTTCCTCCCGGGGTCAAGGTGATCGTAGGCGCGCAGGATCAGATCTGCGCCGCGGTGGGAGCCGGAATTCTGGAGGACGGTATGGCGGTTGACGGCATGGGTTCCACCCACTGCATCACACCGGTGTTCCGGCAGCCCATCATCAGCGAATTCACCATCAATGCCGGATATGCCTGCTGCCCCCATGCCATCGACGGCATGTATGCCGCTTACGCCTACGCTTTTTCCGGCGGAAGCCTTGTCCGATGGTTTCGCGATACGCTGGGCCGGCAGGAAGCGGAAAGCTGCGAACAAAGCGGCTCCAACGTTTATCAGGTTCTGGACGCTCAGGCGGAAGCCGAGCCGAACGATCTCCTGGTACTCCCCCATTTTGCGGGCGCAGGACCTCCGAATATGGACGACGATTCCAGAGGGATCCTTTACGGGATGACGCTCAGTACAACCCTTCCCCAGATCTACCGCGCGTTTCTGGAGGGAATCGCATTCGAAATGCGGCTGAATCTGGAAACACTCGCTGAGGCGGGGGTCGGCCTCCGCATGCTCCGCGCCTGCGGAGGTGGCGCGAGATCCAGGGTATGGCTGCAGATTCAAAGCGACATTTTCGGTCTTCCCATTGAGCAGCTCCGCACCAGCGAAGCCGGAACGCTGGGCTGCGCAGCCATCTGCGGCACGGCGCTGGGGGCTTTTAAAGACCTTCGGCAGGGCACGGAGATTTATCTGGATATTGATGCGAAATTTGAGCCGACTCCCGCAAACAAAGACTATTACGAAGAAAAATACGCCCGCTTCCGCCGGATGTATCAGGCCGGCGGATGGATTCGGGACGGAATTCCGATGAAATAAAAAGGAGCTGTACTATGCTTGTTAATTTAAAGAAAATCCTTTCCGACGCAAAGGCCAACGGATACGCCGTAGGCGCTTTTAACTGCCCGAACCTTGAATCCCTGCGCGCCATACTGAGCGCGGCGGAAGAAATGAACTCACCCGTCATTCTGAACCACGCTGAAATCCATGACGTGCTGATCCCGATTGAAGTGATCGGGCCGATTATGGTTCAGTACGCAAAGGACGCGAAGGTGCCCGTCTGTGTCAACCTCGATCACGGCACTTCGTTTGAAATGTGCATGAAGGCGGTGCGGATCGGCTTTACCTCCGTCATGTACGACGCCTCCGGAGCACCCTATGAAGAAAACATTACACAGACGCGCGAAATGGTACGGATCTGCCACGCGGTCAACGTGAGCGTGGAGGCGGAGCTGGGGCATATTTTTACTTCCAAAAACGGGGTCGGCGAAGCGCCGAAAAAAATAGAGACCTCCTCCAACAGCAATATCTCCGAAATGTACACCGACCCCGACCGGGCAAAGGATTTTGTGGAGAAGACTCAGGTGGACGCTTTGGCGATTGCCTTCGGGACATCCCACGGCATCTACACCGTCAAGCCGGTGCTGGATCTGGACCGCATTACCGCCGTGAAAAATAAAGTGGACCTCCCTCTTGTCATGCACGGCGGCTCCGGTCTGGCCGACGAAGAATTCCGCACCGCAATTCGAAACGGCATTACAAAGATTAATTACTACACCTATATGACCATGGCCGGAGCCAAAGCCGTTCAGGAGCATCTTGCGAAAAACGGCCCGGAGGAGCCGCTGTTTTTCCACGATATTTCGCTGTGGGGCATGGAAGCAATGAAAGAGAATGTGAAACAGGCCATCCGCGTTTTTTCCATGAAATAAAAAGGCTTTTGCTGTCTCAGAGATTGACCCCCGAAAAAAGAGATTCCCCCTGTGGCATTATTACGCCATAGGGGGAATCTCTTTTTCGGCCCGCTGTATGGAGTTTCGGGCCGATGAGGGAATCGCTTTCGGTATGATTAAATCACAGAGACCTTGTAACCTGCAGAATACTCCGAACCGGCGGGAAGCACGATCCGGTAAGGCTTATCCTCGAAATTGCCGCTTTCATTTGTATAAGCCGGAAGTCCGTTCCAGGGCTCAAGGCAGAAAAACGGCGCCTTCTTTTTTGGCGGTGTCCATAGGGTCAGGACTTTAAATCCGGTGTAATCGAACTCAATGCCCTTCCCGTCGCTTTTTTTCACTAGCCGGACTTTCTGGCTTTTTGTATCCCTGGCAATGATGCAGTCAACATCATAGTCGTCGTAATCGATCGCAAAGGTGTCCGATTCAATGCGCTTCTTTATTTTATAATCTTCGCTGAACAGGCTTTCAGCGTCCGTATAGTATAAGTTGAGGTTTTCTGGTTTTTCGAATTTCAGCTCATAATCCTCTGCCGAACCGTCAACGCAGAAACCGGCATGTCCGCCGATGCAGAACTGCATTTCGCCGGCTCCCGTGTTTTTCACCGTATAGGTGGTTTTATAACCGTTTTCAGCGATTTCATGCGCCACCGTAAGAAGAAAATCGTACGGATACTGAGCTTTTGTCGCATCGCTGGAAGCCAGCGTAAAGACGGCCTTCGTCTCCGTGCACTCCGCCAGTTCAAACTGACTTTTGCGCGCAAACCCGTGTTTTGTCGTCATCGAGTAGCTGCGTCCGCCAAACGATACCTTCCAGTCTTTTAACGCGCTGACAAACGGAAAAAGGACCGGAGCATGCCCGCTCCAATATTCCTTGTCGCCCGTCCAGATGTATTCTTTCCCGCAATTTTTGTAGGAGATCAGCTCGCCGCCCAACGTGTCGACGATTCCTTCCGCGCATCCTGTTTTTAAAGCTTTCTGCATCGTAAAGTCCTCCGTTATTTATTTGAACTTTCGCTCATACATACTCTACCACAAATTGTTAAAAGCAGAAAGGTCCAGTTTCTCGCAGGAATTCAAAAAAGCATGAAGCTGACCGGCAATTTTCCGCACGCCTCCATTGCTGTCACTCTCCATGTTCAGCGGCATGATGGGGTCGTGAACGCTGAGGCGCAGCAAAAACCAGCCGTCGCCGTGCTCCGGATCCAGCGATACGCGGATGCCTTCGAAATTGTCCGGCGAAACAGTCCAGCCCGCCTGCTTTTCCGCGTAGCTCTGCAATGCGGAAATCACGCTTTCCCCGACAGGGCGAAAATCTTCCGCCAAAATTGGGAAACGCAGTTCCAAGGCCTCCCTGGGCTCTTTCAGCGGCGCAAGCAGGTGATCAAGCGTCCTTCCCTGTGCGCGGAGCTGCGCCGACTCAATGATAATTTTCGTCACCAGATACGCTCCGTCATCGAGAAAATAATTTTCCTTCATCGCCGCGTGACCGGAGGTTTCGATGGCAAGCGGGCAGTTAACCCCTTCCCGATTCAGCCGGACCGCTTCGTTGATCACGTTGCGGTAACCGCGCTTAAATCTGCGGTGCTTCCCGCCCAGCGTCTTTTCAATATACTCTTTCAGCCCCGACGAGGTAATTGAGTCGGTCACAACGGTTCCACCGGGGCAGTCGCGGAGCGCGATGGCGGAAGCAATTGCCACCAGGCGGTTTCGGTTGATTTCCCGGCCGTTTTGGTCCACCGCGCCGCCGCGGTCCACGTCTGTATCGAAAATAACGCCGAGGTCCGCTTTCGCCCTGACGACCGCCCCGCAGACGGACTCCATTGCGGCTTCGTTTTCCGGGTTCGGGATATGGTTCGGGAACCGGCCGTCCGGCTCCAAGAACTGGCTTCCGGAAGTATCGGCGCCGAGCGGGGCCAGAACATCCGCGGCGTAAAAGCCGCCCGCGCCGTTGCCCGCATCCACAACAATATGGAAACCCGAAAGCGGATGCCCGTAATCCTTTGCGTTCACTCCGCGCCGAATGATATCCCGCAGATGCCCGCTGTACCGCGCCATGTAATCCACTTTTTCCGCGCTGCCCGCGCCGACGGCGAGTTTGTCGCCATCCTGCGCGTGCTGAAGAATCTCTTCAATGTCCGGCCCGTCGAGTCCGCCGCCGCGGGTAAAAAATTTCAGCCCGTTGCGGTTCCACGGGTGATGGCTTGCCGTAATCTGAATGGAACCGTCGCAGCCCAGATCCTGAGTGACCATAAACATAGCGGGGGTTGAGGAAAGGCCGCAGTCCAAAACGCGCACACCGGCCGCGCTCAGAACCCGGACGCACTCCGAACGGATCCGCTCTGCGGAAACCCGCGAATCGTGCCCCACCGCAACCGTCAGAGACGCCGCTTCCTTCCCTGCGGTTTTGGAAAGCCACAGAAGAAACCCGTCCGCTATTTTCCCGATTGCTTCGTCCGTCAGGTTAACCGGCTCTCCGGCTACTCCTTCGCATGCGACGCCGCGGATATCCGTACCGCTTTTCAACTGTTTCCAGCATTTTGCAAGCATCAGAAAGACCTCCTTCTCCATTCGTTCTCCCTCGGGGATTCTCTCAAAAAGTAAACCGTTCTTACCCTCTGAGAACTTTCTTTACGATCTCTTCAATATGGGAAGCGCAAAGGCCGTAATCTTCGAGCAGTTCGTTCGCCGGTCCGGAGTGCCCAAACTCGTCGTTCACTCCGATTTTAACAACGCGCGCGGGGTACTCTTCGCAGAGGACGCCGCATACGGCGTCGCCGAGTCCGCCGATCACGTTATGTTCTTCCACCGTGACGATCCTGCCGGTTTCCTTTGCGGCCTTGACAATCAATTCACGGTCGATCGGCTTAAGGGTGTGGATATTGATCAGTCGGGCGTCGATCCCCTGCTCTTCCAAAGCCTTTACCGCCTGCAGCGCACGGGATACCATCAGGCCGGTTGCCACAACGGTGATATCCTTCCCTCCGCGCAGGGTAATGCCCTTGCCGATTTCAAATCGGTAATCGTCGGAATTGTTGAAGCTTTCCACCGGGAGGCGCCCCAGCCGGATATAAACGGGTCCGTAGTATTCAACCGCCGCTTTGACGGCCGCCTTCATTTCATAATGGTCGGCAGGATTCAGCACGACCATGCCGGGGATGGTCCTCATCAGAGCCAGATCTTCGTTGCACTGGTGGGTCGCGCCGTCCTCCCCGACGGAAATACCGGCGTGGGAACCGACAATTTTCACATTCAGGTGAGGATACCCCACCGAATTGCGGATCTGCTCATACGCGCGGCCCGCCGAGAACATTGCAAACGAAGTAGCGAACGGAATTTTTCCGCAGGCGGCAAGACCGGCGGCCACGCCGACCATGTTGCATTCCGCTATGCCGCAGTCGGTGAAACGCTCCGGATACGCATTCTTGAAAAGCACGGTTTTGGTTGCCTCCGCAAGATCTGCGTCCAAAACGACAATCTGCGGGTACTGCTCGGCCAATTCCACCAGCGTCTGACCGAAACTCTCCCGGGTTGCTTTCTTTACCAGTTCAGCCATTTTGCTCCGCCTCCAATCCGGACAGCACCCTGTTCAGGTCCTGCATCGCAACTTCGTACTGCTCCGCGTTGGGTGCGGCGCCGTGCCATTTTACCTGATTTTCCATAAACGAAACGTCTTTGCCCTTTACCGTCTTTGCGATGATTGTGCTCGGCTTGCCCTTCACGGCTCTGGCGTGATGGAACGCGGCGTCGATCTCGTCAAAGTCATTTCCGTTGATGATCTGAACGTCAAAACCGAACGAGCGGAACTTCTCATCGATCGGTTCCGGGCCGCCAACCTCCGCAACCGGCCCGTCGATCTGCAGACCGTTGTTGTCAACAATCAGGCAGAGGTTGTCCAGATTGTGGTGACCTGCGAACATCGCAGCCTCCCAAACCTGGCCTTCCTCAATTTCACCGTCACCCAACACAGAGTAAACGCGGTAGTCTTTCCGGTCCATTTTAGCGGCAAGCGCCATGCCGCAGGCTGTGGAAACGCCCTGCCCGAGCGAGCCGGTGCTCATATCAATACCGGGCGTGCCCTTCATATCCGGGTGCCCCTGCAGCATTGCGCCGATATGCCTGAGTTTTTTCAGCTCGTCCGTCGGGAAATATCCCTTCAGCGCCAAAGCGGCATATAGGCCGGGCGCACAGTGGCCCTTGGACAGCACAAAACGGTCCCGGTTTTTATCCCTCGGATTTTTGGGATCTATGTTCATCTCTTTAAAATACAGGTATGTAAACAAATCTGCCGCGGACAGCGAGCCGCCCGGATGACCGGACTTTGCGCTGTAAACGCCTTCCATCGCTCCCATTCTGACTTTACAGGCCAGAATCTGCAAGTTTCTTTTTTCCGCTTGATTCATGAATTCTTCTCCTTCCGAATCGATCCTTTGATTCCTCCGCAGAGAAACGGTTCCGCAGCGGGACCTCTTTCCACCGTTATATTACCGCATCTATTTTGCATATGCAAGCATTTTTTATTATTTTATTATTTATTTCTATCGTTATATAACTATTTTTATCGTTTAATAAACTTAATGTTAATGAATTTTTCTGTTTTAAGCCCCTTCCCTTGTCTTTCGCCGCAAACGAGTATATAATTAATTCGAAGAAGCTTCGAAAGGGTGATGCGTTATTTTAGCTTTTGAAAGAAGCGATAAAATACTCGCTTTGCTGCAAAGCAATAAAAGAGTTACAACCGAAGAGCTGAGCCAGCATTTTCAGGTTTCCCCCTGCACCATCCGCAATGATCTGCTGAAGCTTGAAAAAGAGGGACTGATCCGCAAAATCCACGGCGGTGCGGTTTTTATTGAAAATGAAGGCAACATAATCAACTTTCATTCCCGGGAACGGAAAAACAGCCAGGAAAAAACCGAGATCTGCCAGGCGGCCCTGCGCCATATCAGCAACGGCCAGTGTATTATCCTGGACGCAAGCTCCACGGCGCTGACGCTCGCCAATCTTCTGGAAGGGTTTGACCGCCTGACGGTTATTACAAACGGAATTTATACGATGATGGCTTTAAAGGACAAGCCCAATATCACCGTCATTATGACCGGCGGCATTGTCACAAAGAATTCGGGTTCGCTGGAAGGGCTTCTCGGAAAGGACCTTTTCAACGAAATCAATATCGATATTGCCTTCATTTCCGCACAAGGGTTTTCCCTGGATGCCGGTCTTACCGATTTCAATCTTTACGAGGCAAGTCTGAAGAAGCTCATGATCGAGCGCGCCAAAACGCGGATTGCCCTGCTTGATTATTCGAAACTGGAGCATGTGTCGATTGCGACGTTTGCCTCAAAGGACGATTTGGACACAATCATAACCGACAAAAAAGCCTCTCCCGAAATCGTTGAGAAATACAGGGCCGCCGGCCTGAATGTGGAAATTGTCTGACCGCTCAGGACGGGCCGCACTGAATTAAAAAAGCGAGATTCCCCACACGGATACTGAAAAACATGGGCCTCCCATCGCAGAGAAAAATCTGCGCCGGGAGGCCTTTTTTCGTGTAATGTCCCCCCGAAAAACGGCCGGGCTGAATGAATGCAGCTTCAGAAGCTGCGCATAATAGGCTATGACAAAAGGCACGTTGAAAATGTAAATTTTATCACTATTACATAAAAAGCTATTGACAAATCGGGGTGCTACCGTTACAATGATGCCATCAGGTGATATTGGATCCAATATCCTGAATGGTTGTATTGAAAAGGCCGCGAAAAAATGGAGGTAAAGAAATGAAAAGGTCATTGGTTGTACTGACAACGGCAGCGCTTATTATTTCCTTAGTTTCTGGATGCTCAACTCCTGAAAAACCCGCTGAAAGTCAAAGCTCGGCAGCGACTTCAGCAGCCTCGACCAGTTCGAGTGTAAGCCAAAGCGCAAGCTCTGCATCAAGTGACTCGTCCGCCGCATTTACACTGCCTACCACAGGAATCGGAAGCCAGATTTCTACCACGGTGAAAGCGAAAAAGTCCTATAAGATTGCATGCATCGTGAAGAACTCCACCAACCCGTATATGCTCAGTCAGCTTCAGGGCGTTAAAAAAGCCGGTCAGGACGAAGGCTTTGAAGCCATCCTCATGGCTCCCGCAAAGCAGGACAGCGTCGAAGAGCAGGTAAAGATCATCGAGGACATGATTCAGAAAAAGGTTGACGGCATCATCATTCAGTGTGTTGATTCCAACGGAATCATGCCCGGCATACGCAAAGCGAAGGAAGCCAACATCCCGATCGTAACCATTGGCACACCGGCCGCTGAGCCCACCTTCCTCAGAACCGGCGTGAACTACGAAGAAACCGGATACGAAGTTGCAAAGAAAATTGCGGAACAGCTCAAAGGCAAAGGCCAGATGATTATTCTCGAGGGTCCGGCGGGCGCTCAGAACGCCAAGGAAAGACTCGCCGGCATTAACAGAGCCCTGAAAGATTACCCGGATATCAAAGTGGTCGCTTCCCAGACGGCAAACTTCAAGAGAACCGAAGGCATGAACGTAACGGAAAATCTGCTGCAGAAATATAAGGACATTAACGCCATTATCGGATGCAACGACGAAAGCGCGCTCGGCGCTATTCAGGCCCTGAAAGCGGCAGGCATGAAGAATGTAGCGGTCGGCGGGTTCGACGGCAGCTCCGATGCAAGCGCAGCCATCGCGGCCGGCGATATGCTTGTCAGCTACAATACCGATCCGTACGGTTCCGGATACCTTGCGGCAACTTACCTGACCCAGTTCCTCAACGACGGCACGAAGCCCGGCAAAGACTTTGTTCCTTTCCCCTCCGCAAACGACAAACCGCTGATCACCAAAGACAACGTGCAGGATTACTCGAATACCACGGCATGGTGGAAAGTAACCAAATAGTTTACCCGGGCATGTTTAACGCAAAGGAGTGAAATCATGGACGATCCGATATTAACCGCCACCGGTATCACAAAACAATTCCCCGGGGTTAAGGCATTGGATAATATCGATTTTGATCTTCGGGCCGGTGAGGTGCACATTTTAGTCGGCGAAAACGGGGCGGGAAAAAGCACCCTTGCTAAGGTGATTTTGGGTGCCTATCAGCAGGACAGCGGCGACATCTATTTTCAGGGCGAAAAAATGAATTTCAGCAGTACGAAAGACGCGCTTGCGAAAGGGATTGTGGCTGTTTATCAGGAATTTACCCTGATTCCCTGGCTGGATGTCGCACAGAATATTTTCCTTAACCGTGAATACCGCACAAAGCTGGGGCTCATTGATCGCAGGAGAATGGAAAAAGAAGCATCCGACCTGCTCAAGACATTGAACTGTGAGTATATCAACGTTAAATCTCCGGTCAAAATGCTGAGTGTAGCGGAACAGCAGATGGTGGAAATCGCCAAGGCGCTTTCCTTTCATCCCAAAGTGATTGTATTTGATGAACCGACGGCCACATTATCCCAGCGCGAGGTGGATTCGTTGTTTGTGCAGATACATAAATTGAAGGCGGCAGGAATCGGCATCGTTTATGTTTCACACCGGATGCAGGAATTCCCCTTGATCGGCGACCGCATCACCGTTCTGAGGGACGGTAAAAAAATAGCGACCGTTGGAATCAACGATCATTCGAACGAAGAACTGGTCAACATGATGGTAGGCCGGGATATCTCGCAGGTTTACAAGCGCACGCCCAATGATCATTCGGGCGTGGCGCTTGAAACCCAAAACCTTTGTGACAAAGCGGGCAAGGTGAAAAATGTCAGCATTACCGTCAATAAGGGCGAGATTGTAGGTTTAGCGGGGCTGGTCGGCGCAGGGAGAACCGAATTCATCAATCTGATCTTCGGCATCGACCCCATCGGATCCGGTTCCGTCCTGATCGACGGGCAGAAAGTCTCGCCGAAGTCCCCGGTGCATATGGTCAAAAAAGGGGTCGGACTGGTGCCTGAGGATCGGAAAAGGCAGGGCCTTGCCCTCAAGGATTCCATTGCATGGAACATCATGGCGGTCAGCTTGAAAAAGTACTTTCCGTTCTTCTTTGTCAATAAGGAGAAAATGTACGGCACCGCGGAGCATTACAAAAACGATCTCAGAATTGTGGCTCCGAATGTTCTTAAGACCTGCAAGCAGCTCTCGGGAGGCAACCAGCAAAAAGTCGTGCTTGCCAAATGGCTGAGCGCCAAAACAAATATTCTGATTTTCGATGAGCCTACCCGCGGGATCGACGTCGGCGCCAAGATGGAAATTTACGCGCTCATGGACCGTCTGGCCTCGGAAGGCAAAGCCATCCTGATGATTTCTTCGGAGCTTCCGGAAGTAATCGGAATGAGCGACCGGATCTATATCATGCACGAGGGCGTCATCGGCGGGGAAAGCAAGCGCGGGGAAAGCACGGCAGATGTGATTGGCCTGCAAATGCTGGGAGTCGGAGGTGGAACCAATGAAAAATAGGCCGAGTATCGGGAGCATCATCGGCAGATGGCCTCCCGTGGTATGGATGCTGGTTGTGCTCATCGTCATATTCAGCATCACAATTCCGAACTATTTCGACTGGAGCAACATCTCCAACATCTTAATTCAATCGGTTCCGCTTCTGATTCTGGCTTTCGCGCAGACTCTGGTCATCCTCACGCAGGGCGTTGATCTTTCGATCGGCGCACAGGTTAACTTCTGCACGGTTATATGGATTATTATGGCGAACAACGGGATTCCCCTGGTGGCGGGTGCGGTCATTTCGGTCGCTGCTACCGTAATGATCGGCGTGCTGAACGGACTGATCATCGGGAAGGGAAACATCTCCCCGTTCATCGCCACCCTTGGAACGCAGTATGTTTTCAACGGAGTTGCCCTTTTGATTACAGCGGGAGCATCCGTTTACTTTTCAAGCTATTTGTTCCAGTTGGTGTCGGAAACAAAAATCCTGTTCCTTCCGCTGCCGGTGTGGATTGCCATCGCTGTTTTCGCCGTTACATGGCTGATGCTTTACCGGACGAAATTCGGCACCAACATCATCGGTCTCGGCGGAAATGCCGAAGCTCTTTCTCTGGCCGGCATCAGTGTTAACAAAAGCCTGGTTAAAACCTATGCGTATGCCGGTCTGCTGGCGGGCATCGCCGGGCTGATTACAGCCTGCCGGGTGGAATCCGGTCAGCCGACGGTGGCCTCCGGGTGGGAATTTGAAGCAATGGCCGCAGTGCTTTTGGGCGGAACCTCGCTCATTGAGGGAAAAGGAAGTCTTGTCGGCACCATCTTCGGCGTGTTTTTGATTGAGATTTTGCAGAACGGCTTGAATATGGCAGGCGTAAACGCCCTTTACCAGAATGCACTGATCGGCTTAATCGTACTTGCCGCCATTGTTCTGGATTGCCTGGCCCGTCGGTACAGGAAGAATTGGGGTGCCTCATATGAATAAGAAACTGCAGGAATTTAAAAGCTCCAGCTCTTTTTACAGCTTTATCGGGCTATGCATTTTAGTTGTTTTGTGTGCGCTGATCTCCAGCAACTTCCGCTCGTTCGACAATATTATCACCATCCTCCGCCAGACAAGCATTCTTCTTGTTCTTGGAACCGGGCTGACGGCGGTGCTGCTGACGGGCGAAATCGACCTTTCGGTAGGCGCAACCTCAGGCTTGATCGGCTGTCTGTGCGCACAGCTCCTGAAAATGGAATTCCCAGTTGCGGTCGTATTCCTGATTGGAATCGGGATGGGCGTCCTGTTTGGATGCTTCAACGGATTCCTGGTTGGGACGATCAAGCTCCCAAGCTTTGTGGCAACCTATGCGACCAACTGGGTTGCAAGCGGCCTTGCGATCATGGTTATGAACGGCGCGGTAATCTATAATCTGCCCAAAGGATTCACGTGGTTCGGGACCGGATATGTCGCGATTTTCCCGGTTGTAGTCGTGATTGCAGCCATCATTGTGCTCATCGCATACGTTCTGCTGCAAAAGACGACCTTCGGGCGCGACGTTTATTCTCTCGGCTCGAACGCGGAAGCAGCGCGCTATTCGGCGGTGCCTGTAAAAAGAACGATGTTCCTAACCTTTGTCATGTGCAGCGTGTGTGCGGCGATCGCCGGCCTGCTGATGACCGCGAGACTGAACGCGGCGGATACCGCAATGGGCGACGCCTACGGTCTGCAGACGGTCGCGGCCGTCGTAATCGGCGGAACCTCCATGCTCGGCGGCGAAGGCGGTGTCGGCGGAACCATCATCGGGGCGCTGATCCTCACCGTGATTGTGAATATCATGAACCTGATGGGGGTTTCCTCCTATGCACAGCCCATTGTGGCGGGCCTTGTCATCATAGCAATGGTCCTGTTTGATTCCTACAAAAGATCTGCAAAAGAAAAAGCGCTTTAAAACAACAATTATATTATTTTCAATATATTTGTAAAACTAATGTAAAGGAAGATGTTCATGTCAAACCTAACGATCCGGCCCTTAAACACAGGGTTTGTGCCTACTGTTCCGCTTCAGTACCACTACCATTTCTCGGCGGCGCCGTATTTGAAAAATATTCCGAACGCCAATGAGAAGGTTGCCCTTCCGGTCTTTACTTACCTTGTCGAGGGCGGAGACAAGCTCCTGCTGGTCGACACCGGCATGTCGGATACGGAAAGAGCCAACAAGTATCATCATCCGGGTTCCTGGCAGGATCCGGGGCAGGATATCGAAAGTATGCTTGCGACTGTCGGTTACAAGCCCAGCGATGTCGACATTGTTGTTTACACCCATCTGCATTGGGATCACATGTTCTATATGGAGAAATTCACCAACGCGGAGTTCTTTGTAAACAAGAGGGAATGGGAATTCGCAAATGATCCGATTCCGCTGTATTACAAATCCTACGAAGCTCCCGCTCTTGGAATTACCGCCCCGTTCAAGGGCAAAAAAGTGACCGTAGTGGAAGGCGAAACCGAAATCATGCCTGGCGTAAGAGTATTTGAATCTTTCGGCCACTCCCCCGGACATCAGTCCGTTGAAGTTGACTGCGCCGATGGTACCAGCTACATATGCGCAGGCGACTCCATCTTTGTGCTCGGCAACCTGAATCCGATTCCGGAGCTGCATTACGACATCACCCCTCCCGGCCGTTTCTACAACATCGTAGAGTCGTGGAAGAGCATCGAGAATCAGAAGGCAAGAGCGAAAGACGCCGACCACCTGCTTCTCTGCCACGACATAACCATGCTTGAGCGCATTAAAGCGACGCCGGTGATTGGAAAAAAGCAATAAAAGGAGGCAACGGAAAGACTGTCGCCTGAGCGATTCATGCTGTGCGGGGACGGATTTTTCCTGTCTTCGCACACGTGCATCCTTCGGGAGATCAGGTTTTTCCCTGCGATGATGAAGACGATTGCGGTCATTGCGAGCTGCGACACCAAATACAAGGAAGCCGCATTTATGCGGGAGTTTTTGCAGAACCTGAGTTTAAACGTTCTGATTGTGGATATCGCAATCGGGCCCGGCCCTTCCTACGGAGCGGATATCTCCAGAGAAAAGGTGTTTTCCGATTTCGGTTTATGCTGGGACGATGTAAAAAATCGCGCCAAGGGCGAGCTGATGGGACTGATTACGGAAGCTGTAAAAACCACAGCCGCCAATCTTTACGCAGAGGGCAGAATAGACGGGATTCTGGCCGTGGGCGGTCTTCAAAACACCACGGCAGCAACTGCCGCCATGAGCGTACTTCCGATCGGCTTCCCGAAAGTTATGGCAACAACCATTGCGTGCGGAAAGAAAGAATTTGGGTCTGTTGTAGGCATGAACGACATTGTGGTGATTCCGTCGATTTCCGATTTCACCGGTGAGAATGCGATCACAAAAGCCATTATTGCAAATGCCTGTTCCTGCTGCGCGGGTATGGTGAAATACGCCGGCTCGCCTTTGCAAAAAAGCGATAAAGTTACGGTTGGGGTCTCCCTGATGGGGATTACCAATACGGGCGCCTGCTCCGCAATCAGCGAACTGGAGCGCTGCGGGCTGGAGGCAATCGGCTTCCACACCACCGGTGTGGGGGGCATGATCATGGAGAAGCTGGCTCTGGACGGTTTTCTCGACGGAATTCTGGATTTGACCACCCATGAAATTGTTTCGGAATTCTTTGGCGGAGGATTTTCGTACGGTGCGAAAGAGCGGCTGGTGAAATCCGCGCAGGCCGGGATCCCTCTCGTGGTCTCCACCGGGGGCCTGGATTTTGTCGATTTTGCAAAAACAGAATTCCCTCCAAGGATGGACCAACGGACCTACAATATGCACAACGCAACGTATGCGCACATTAAAATTCTGCCGGATGAGGCACAGCAGATCGGCGAAATCGTCGCGAAACGCCTGAATATGGCGTCTCACGGGGTAACTCTGATTCTTCCCACAAACGGGATGCGCAAGGATACCAGGCCCGGAGAAAAGCTTTTCAATAAAGACGTGGACGATACTCTGATCCGGTCGATTGTACAGAATGTCGGTAAAAACGTAAAAACAGAGGTTCTCGAAGGAAACCTGAACGACGCGGACTGGGGCGTGCGGGCTGCGCACACGATGATAGATGAGCTGAAAGCCCGGGGGAAGCTGGACAGCAGCTTTTCCTATTAGGAGGAAAACTATGGTGTATGCACAGTACCCGTATGGGCGCCCGGAAGGCCTGACCGGGGACTATTTGATCGCCACTTATTTAATGTTTGGCACCGACAGCGGCAGCGCTTTAAAAAAAGCCGGCGGCTTTGCCGTGGGACAGACCGTAGGCACCTGGATTTCCGTGCCGGGTGTATCTTCCGATATGGTGGAAAATTACCAGGGAAGAGTGGTTTCTCTTTACCCTGTGGCCGGCGCAGAGGAAACCGTGTTTGTCCTGCGCGTTGCATTCCCCATGGCGAATTTTGCAAACAGCTTTACGATTCTGATGACTGCTCTTGTCGGCAACGATGTATCAACCGCGCTGCAGACAAAGTTAATCGATATTGAACTTTTCGGCAACGCATCGCGGTCGTTTCACAGTCCGAAAAAAGGGATTGACGACCTGAGACAGCTCACGGGTGTCTACGGCCGCCCCGTCGTGCTCAATATGATCAAGCCCTGTACCGGTTTTACTCCCGAAGAGGGTGCCAAGCTGTTTTATGCTTCGGCCTGCGGGGGGATCGACCTGATTAAAGACGACGAGCTTTTGGGCAGTCCCTCCTACAATCAGGTGGAAGCAAGGGTTCGGGCTTACCTGAAAGCAAGCGAGAGCGCGTTTGAACAGACCGGCAAAAAAGCGGTTTATATGCCGAACATTTCGGGCTCGCCGCAGAAAATGCGCGATAATGCCAAGGCCGCCGTGCAGGCCGGCGCGAAAGCCTGCCTCGTGAATTTCGTATTCGGCGGTTTGGACGCGCTTGCCGAAATCTGCGAGGAGTTTGGAGACAGCCTGTTTATCATGGCGCATTACGCCGGAGTCGGAGTGATGAACTGGGCGCGCGGCGGAATTGCAAACCCGGTGTTTCTGGGCATTCTTCCCCGTCTGGCAGGCGCCCACGCGGTCATGACCATGTTTCCGAACCGGCAGGATGCGAGCGCGATGCTTGATTTTTATCAGACGGTGCAGGCGCAGAATCTGCCGATGAACGGGATCCGTCCGCTGGTAACAACTGTGGGCGGAGGAATCACGCCGATCAATCAGGAAGCGCTGCAAAAGGAGCTTGGAAGCGATGTGATTATCGGAATCGGAGGGGCTGTTCAGGGCCACCCGATGGGCACCACGGCAGGCGCGAAAACCGCGATGGAGGCCGTTGAGGCGACGGCAAAGGGAATTCCTCTTGAAGCGGCGGCGAAAAGCTCGGAAGGGCTTCGGGCAGCCATTCGATTCTGGAATTAAGAGAAGGAAGTGCTTAACATTGAAGACAATCGTTATCGGGTGTGACAACGCGGCGGTTCCGCTGAAGAATACCATTATGGATTTTCTGAAGGAAAAGGGAATCACGGTAGAAAACGTGGGCTGCGATTCGCCGGACGACCCTACATACTACCCCTATATCGCGGAGCGCGCCTGTCAGAAAATTATTGACAGCGGTTTTGAAAAAAACGGGATCCTGATCTGCGGCACCGGGATCGGCATGGCCATGACGGCAAACAAGTTCAAAGGGATCCGTGCGGCGGTGTGCCACGACAATTTTTCCGCGGAACGCGCAAAGCTGAGCAACAACGCGAATGTACTTTGTCTGGGCGAGCGCGTGATTGGGCATGAACTTGCCAAGAAAATTGTCGGCGAGTGGATCAGCCTTACATTTAAGGACGGCAGTTCCACGCCGAAGGTGCAGGCGATTCTGGAGATAGAAAGGAAGAACATGAAGTAGTATGTCAAACCTGGATAAGCTTTATCTTGGAACAAACACGAAGATGTACAAGACAATAGCCGAAACCGTGGCCTATCTCACCGGTCTGCACAGCCTGACCGCTGATCTTGACCGCTCCAAGCTGGAACTGTTTGTGATTCCGTCCTTTACCGCCCTCGATTCCGCCCGGAAATGCGTTCCCGCCGATAAAATCAGCATTGGAGCGCAGAATATGTGCTGGGAGGATCAGGGCCAGTTTACAGGCGAAATTTCTCCGCTGATGCTAAAGGAAGTCGGCGCATCCATTGTGGAAATCGGCCATTCGGAGCGCAGGCATGTGCTTCACGAAACCGATGCAGAGGAAAACAAAAAGGTTTTGGCAGCTCTTGAGCATAATTTTACGGCGCTGCTTTGCATCGGCGAAACAGGGGAACAAAAAGGACTCGGTCTGTCGGATGAGGTTCTTCGCACTCAGCTGAAAGCAGGGCTGCACAGTATCACGCTGAACAGCGCGGACCGTCTTTGGATCGCTTACGAGCCGGTATGGGCGATCGGAGTGAACGGCACTCCCGCCAGCAAAGAATATGCGGATGAAAAGCACGCCGTAATTAAGCAGACGCTTATTGAAATATTCGGAGCGGAAACCGGCTCGGATATTCCCGTTCTTTACGGGGGCAGCGTCAACAACGAAAATGCGGAAGAACTGATTGCGATGCCGCACATTGACGGCCTTTTTATCGGAAGAAGCGCATGGGATGCTGAGAATTTCAACAGAATTATCCGCAGCGTTATTCCGCTGTTTTTTAACCGAAAAGAAAAGGAAAGGGGAATTTAGCATGGAGGATCTACAGCAGATCAGGGAGCAGCTTGTACTGGCTTCCAAGCGCGCTTACCGCAGAGGAATACAAACCGGAAGCGGCGGCAACATCAGCGCGAGAGTGCCGGGAAAAGACCTGATGATTGTAAAAGCCAGCGGAAGCTCATTTGAGGACAGCACCACCGAGGGATTTTTAATTACGGATTTTGACGGAAATCTGGTAGAGGGGACCGGGAAGCCTACCCGCGAAGCTTTGCTTCATGGGTACCTTTACCGCATATGCCCCAAGGTGGATTCCGTAATTCACTGCCATTCTCCCTATTGCATCACGTGGGCTTCCACAAGGAAAGACCTGCCGCGCATCACATGGCACTCCAAGCTCAAAATATGCGCCGACATTCCTACCATTGAAGTTCCCGCCGCCGTTGTGAAGCCTGAGTATTTTCCGCTGGTCAAAAGCGCTTTCGACAGGGAGCCGGATCTTCCCGCCTTCTTGCTGACGGATCACGGTGTTGTGGCTGTCGCGAAGGATCCGATCAATGCGGAGCATAATGCGGAGTTGATTGAAGAAACCGCACAGATCGCTTTTTTAGAAGCAATTGCAAAAAAAATCGGATTGTAATATAATGGCAATTAGACATTAAGCTATTTTGCAACAGGTTCCACGGAAGCAAAATGTATGGTAATTGGGGTGTGGATTATGGAGAACGATTCTTCCAAAATACAGCAGAAAAGAATTGCCGATCTTGTTCTGGAGCAACTGATGGACTGGATTATGGACGGCAAAATACGCATGGGGCAAAAACTGAACACAGAAGAGCTTGCGCAGCGGCTTGGGGTAAGCAGAATGCCGGTACGGGAGGCTCTTAAAACGTTGGAAAAGCAAGGAATAGCGGAGTCGGTGCCTTATGTCGGCTCTCGTGTTGTCAAGCTAACAAGGAGCGACGTGCGCCAAATTTACATAATGAGAAGGGCATTGGAGCCCGTAGCTGCTTATTACACATGCGAAAAAATCACCCCGGAGGATATCGAGAACATTGAAGCAATCCAGATGAAGCTGGAAACCGAGATGCAAAAGCCAAATCCCAGTGCCAAGCTGATCTATATTTATAACAGGGAATTCCACTTCGCCATCTATCAGGTGAGCGGATTAACCAAACTTTGCAATACCATTAAAATGCTGTGGGACAACCTTGCGTTTTACAAGCTGATTTACGGGCTGACCTATGTCAATGACCGTGAAGCCGCGAAAAATATGATTGAGGAGCATCGCAGCTACATTACCGAGCTAAAGGCGGGCAACGCCGATATGCTTCAAAAAAGGCTCAGCGACAGTCTTGAAAAGCATCAGGTCGACGTGCCTTACAAGGTATCCGCGTGCATCGACGACTGCATTGACGAGGACTGACCGCCTTGGAACTGCGGATCATTCCCATTGCTGCTTAAAATGTAAGGAGTCTGGGTGCCTTTCGCATCCGGACTCCTTTTATAGTGTGTGAAAATCCCGCAGCAGATGCATTACTGCATCCCTGCGGGATTTCTCAAAGTGGGAGATCGTTCTATTCCAAAATAAATAGTTGTATTTAAACCTTAGCGGGATTCGACACAAACAGACTGTGGTGCAGAACCGCCCCGATGTGGGCACAGTCAAGCTCCAGGGTTTCGTCGCATGCCTTCAGCGCGCGGTCCTGATCCCCGAGACCGTAGCTTCCCAGCGCAATCAGGTACAGACAGTGAGCGCGGTTGCGAATGTTCAGGTCCTCGTTGAAAAGCTGCAGATCCGGCAGGGACACGGCGAAATAGTCGATGCGGACCTTGTCGAAAATATGTTTTTCCCCGTAGTCCACCAGTTTGTGGAACCGGCCGAAAGCCTGATCTGCAAGGCCGAGTTTCCGGAAGGCAAGCCCCTGATAAAGGATCATGTCCGCGGGCTGGTCGTTGTAATACATTGCTCCGGCGGGTTCCTGATCCCCAAGGGACGCGCGAATCCAATTCTGCTTTGCACCTTCCGCGTCGCCCAAAGCCTCGCAGGCGCAGCCGAGGTAATAGTAAATGTTGTTGTCCTTTTCGCCTTCCAGTTTCCCTTCGCCTAAGTTGTCGGGGAATACCAGAGCTTTTAGAAGCAGATCCTTCGCCTTGGCGGCATCGCCGGAAGAGAGTGCTTTGCGCGCCAGCTCTACCAGTGAAACGGTATACTGCGTGGTGACCTTGCCTTCGCCGCCTTCCCATGGGTGGAACTTCCGGTTCCTCAGGCATTCATAGGCTTCTTCGTGGTGCCCGAGCAGATTCAGCAAAGTGATATATTCCACGCAAAGGTCATCCCGCTGTTCGAAAACAGACCGGTTTGCTTCGTACATTTTAATCCGCTCTTCCGGCGACTTATGGCGCTTTTTATAAAGCTGATCCAGTTCCAGAAACACGCGCGCATCGCTTGGATCCAGAGAAAAGGCTTTTTCCAATGCTTTCTGCGCCTGATCCGGGTTGTTTTCCTTATTGTAATAGGTAAGGGAGAGATTCCGCCACGCGGTCGGGAACCGGTCGTCAATGCCGACGGATTTTTCCCAAAGCTCGCGGGCTGCCGCATACTGCTTTTTGTCGTACCACAGATTCCCGAGATAATACGGCGCTTTCGCATCCTCCGGAGAAGCGGAAATTGCATATTCGAGAACCGCGATATCTTTGAGGCGGTTCGGGAAGCAGTACAGTGGACTGCGCGAAGCGGCTTTCTTCAGTGCGGCTTTGGCAGCGGCGCCGTCGCCGTTCTGTGACTGGTAATACGCCTCATAATAGGCAATCATCGGGCTGTCTGCCATGCAGAGCCGGAGCACTTCGATCGCTTCGGGCCAGCATCCGAACTCGGCATAGGCGGAAGCCAGAGCAAGAAAGGCGTCTGGATTGTTCCGCATCAGCACAAGCGTTTTTTCACGGCCTTCCCCACTCAGGAAATCCTGTTCGGCGCGGGAAAGATAATCGAACGGGTCAAGCCGGATATTTTCTTCCAGAAAGGCGGCGGCTTCCTGCTTTTTGCCCGCTTTTCGGAGAGCCAGCGCTTTCAGCCCGCGCGCCAGAAGATTGTGCGAATTTTTGACGAGCGAGCGCTCCGCAAATTCGAGCGCATCGTCCCACTGGCCGTTCCGCGCGGAAATTGCCGCGAGGTAATAGAACGACATCTCCTGTTCGGCGCTGGTCCAGGTTGCTTTGTAGAAGGCGTCGAACGCCTCGCCGGAACGGCCCTGATACAGCAGGCTCAGGCCGAGGTTGAAATACGGTTCGCTGTCGTAGGGATTCGGGTTTTTCCATGTGATGCGCTCGATGGCTTTGCAGAAATAGCTCTCGCTTTCACGGAACAGACCGCGGCGGAACAGCAGGCGGCCGTAGGCGTTGTTGATCCGGCTGTCGCCCGGGTCGCGGCGCAGGCCCTCAAGATAGTAGGGATCCGGATCGTAGGTCGCGTGGCGGTACTGCTCGATGTGCAGCGCGGTCAGGTAAAGTTCCTCGTTGGTCGCAATCTGATCCGGATCCTTGGCCGGCTGTGCCGGTTCCGGAAGCTTGTCGATTTCCTTGGGCGCCGGAGTATAGCTCAGCATCCGACGTCCGGTCCCGTCGTAAACAGACAGCGTAAGGTCTTCCGCCCTGATTCCCTGCACGGGAACCTCCGCCGTTACCAGATCATTCGGGGAAATGGTCTGCACGGTGCTGTACAGAAGTTTTTCCCCGGCCTTTAAAACAACCTTCGCGTTCTCGGTAACACCGGTTGCGTAGACGCAGAGCTTTGCGGCTCCAGCTTCCTTTTCGAGATTCAGGACGACTTCCGTGCTGGCGTTTTTCACGCTTCCGGCTTTTTTGTACGGCATGAAATACTGGGTGAACCGCTTTTCTTCAAAGGGTTTCAGCCAGGTGAAATCCGGCTGGTTGTCGGTGAACATGCCGGTCATGAGTTCGATATACGGTCCGTTTTGATCGGTGAGGTTGCGGTCCCAGGCCTTGCCGAAGTCGCCGCAGCCCCAGGTCCACTGCTTCTTGCCGGGGGAAACATGATGATCGGCGATGTGCAGCACGCCCGCCTCCACCCCGTAATCGTAGCCGCCGACAAAGTTATAATCGGAATGGTATGCCATGTAGGAGGTCGGAACGGGAATGTTTTTGTAGCGGGAAATGTCAACGCCCGCGCCGTAATCGTGCTTATAATAGACGCCGGTCGCAATCGGGAATTTGGAAACGTCGCGCTTTCCGTGGTCCATAACCGCGTGAACGTCGGGGGGGAAAATAGACTGTGTGTTGTCATTGACCGCGACCGCCGGGTTGGCCCACCAGAGGAAGGTCTGGGGCAGGCTGGTCGGATTGTAGAGCTGGCCCTTGATTTCAATGTAGGCCTTGTCCGGATACAGGGTGAAGCTTGCCATTCCCTTGGCACCGTTGATCCGGTCCACTTCGCTGATCTTTACGGTTTTGCTGCCGTCCGGGTTTTCGGTGAGCAGATAGTCCACGGGCGAAAACGTGGAGGGACGGTGATGCTGCGGCCAGTTGAATTCGATGCCGCCGCTGATCCACGGCCCGGCGAGGCCGACGAGGGCCGGCTTGATGACTTCGTTGTAATAGACGAAGTCGTAGCCGTTCGTTTTGTCATAGGCTCTCTGAATACGGCCGCCCAGCTCCGGCAGAATCATGACGCGCAGATAATCGTTTTCCAGAAATACCGCGTTATAGCTTTGATCTTTCTTTTCATCAAAGATCTTATCAATCACAGGGAAGGGATACACCTTCCCGGAACTGCCCTGATAAACGCGCTTTTCCAGAAACATCGGGTTTTTATCCGCTGCTCCGATCCCGTAGGTCGGTATGGTGACTTTTTCCTCCCATACCTCCGCCTGTCTGTCAACATGCTTCATTTATGATGCCTCCTAATTCTGAATGGATCGTCTGCGAACGGCAAAGACAATCGGTTTGACTAATTGGAAAAGACTCTCTATAATGGAGAAAAATTCGAATTTCCAAAAGAAAAGGAGCCGCCGTATGAAAATATATGATTCGCCCGGGATTCTGGAAACCTCCGACCTGTATTTTCACACGCACAGTGCGCAGGCGCAGAGCATGTACTTTTACCCGCTCTGTACGGGGCATTATTACTGCGACAGCACCTATGTTGTAAAGCGGCAGAGCTACAACAGCTTTCTGGCCATCTATGTGCGTCAGGGCAGCGGCTTTGCGGAGCAGGACGGAATCCGTGTGCCGCTCCATGAAGGTTCGCTTGTGCTGCTGGACTGCTACAAGCCGCATCTGTATTTCACAAATACAGGGTGGGAGATTTACTGGGTTCATTTTGACGGGGTCCTCGCCCGGAAGTACTTTGAAGCGGCAACCCGGAACGGGATGGCGTTCACCCCTCAGAATCCGCACAATGCGGAGCGCTGCCTCAGCAGGCTGTTTGAAAACTACCGCCGGCACAGCAAAGTCAACGAAGCCCTCGTTTCCAAGATCATAACGGATCTGCTTACGGACCTGATCCTGTGCGGCAGCGATGACATGTCGAAGGACAGCAGTGGGAATATGATCGAAGAGATCATGACGTATATTTCGGAGAACTTAAACCAGCCGCTGACCCTGGAAAAGCTTGCAAAACAGGCGTCGCTCAGTCCCTTTTACTTTACGCGCGTATTCAAAAAGGAGACCGGATACACCCCGCACGAATACATCATTCTGGTTCGGATCGAGCTTGCGAAATTTCTGCTGACCACCACCGGCGCCAGCATCAAGGAGATTGCTTTCCGCAGCGGATTTGACAACGAATGCAGCTTCTGCACTTCTTTCAAGAAAACGACCGGGACTACGCCCCTGAAATTCCGGGGAAAGCCCGAAAAAGCGCCAAAGCAGTAATTCTTTTCCTGTACAAATGCTTTTTTGTCCACCGATATCGTAACACAAACAAACCCATCTTTGTTTGCTGAAATTGCGTACCTATTTTCAAAAATTGCTCTCTTTCTAAAACAGTATTGTTTCCTTCCGCAAATCACGGTACCTTTAAGGCATACGGTTTTAAAGGAGAGTTACCCGTGAATATCACTAAAATTCATCATTATTTTCCCGATCATTGCAAGGATTCTATAACGAATTCGGAGCCAATCCTCTATTGCATGGAAAATTCCCACCATATTCGGGTGGGGCTGATGAATTTCGGGGCTGCCGTCGTTTTCGTTGAGGCACCGGACCGAATGGGGAATACAAAAAATATTGCTCTCTCCCTGGAACGCTTTGAGGGATACTCGGAGGGCGGAACGTTTGCCGGTGAAACGCTGGGGCCCGTCGCGGGGCGGATCCGGGACGGGCTTCTTCCGATTGCGGGGCGGGAGTATCGTCTGCCGCGGAACGAATCCGGAAACACTCTGCACAGCGGGCCCGAAAACCTGAGCCGCACGTTCTGGAACGTCACCCGCACTTTCTGTGAGGACGACACCGCCGGTGTCGTCTTTGAGCAGCGGCGGCAGGACGGCGAAGGCGGCTTCCCGGGAGACCGCATCTTTTCCGTATGCTATACGCTGACGGAGGAGAACACCCTGCAGATCCGCTATCAGGCTTCCACCAGCAAAACGACCTGGATCAATCTGTCCAGTCATTTGTATTGGAACCTCTCGGGAGATTTTACCTTCCCCGGGGATTTCCAGATTCTCCGAATCCGCGCGGACCGGGTCTTTTTCAATAACGGAATGCATCTGCCCGTTTCCTGCGAAAGCGTCGCGGGTACCCCGTTTGACTTCCGTAGGCCGTGTTCCGTCGCGTCTGCGGTGAGCCGGAACGCAAGGCATGAGCAGCTGCTCAACGCGCGGGGGTACAATAACGCTTACCTGCTGAGCGGGAGCTTTGGCAGCGCGGCGAAGCTGACGGACCCGGTCAGCGGGAGAAACGTATCCGTCGAGACGGACTATCCCAGCCTCGTTTTTTACTCGGGCGGATACCTCGGCGATGCCGGATACACGCGGGACCGTCAGAAGATCGCGGCCGGGAGCGCGTATGCGCTGGAGGCGCAGTTCCTGCCGGACGCGCCCCATCTGCAGGGGGACGATGCTCCGTTTTTAAGGCCGGGCGAAACATATCGGAAATTCATTTCGTTCCGTTTCGGGAAACTTAACTGATAAAAGTTTTTCTAAACGCCGAATTTTTCTATTACTGGAAGGGACCCGCTTCAGCTGTAAACAGCCGAAGCGGGTCCCTTCCATGCATTTCAGCGCAATCAAAATCCTTTTTTCCGGGAATCTCACGGCATGGGCACTGTCTGAAAGCAGCAGCCGGGGTTTCCCATACGGAGGACTGTTTTTCATAAAACAAACACTATTTTAATTAAATTGAGAATTGTTTTATTAAATATTCACAAAAATAAGGCTGAAAATCCATCGGATCATTTTACAAAAGTTTTAGTTAAATAATTGACAAACAATCTTTTATGCTCTATAGTAGTAACCGTTGGTAGCAACTAAAAATCTCTTTCATGATGCTTCCCTCCGCGAAGCCTCCGGCCGCTACTTGAATTGAATCCTTCAACCGATTACAATGAAGAAAACAAATGAGGATGGTTGAGATGGAACGATTGATTCGGGTGCTCCAGGAATTTAACTATACGGAGTCGGAGGCGAAAGTCTACGTTGCTCTTTTACAGTCCGGCCCGCAGACCGGGTATGAAGTCAGCAAGCTTTCCAGTGTTCCGCGCAGCAAAGTTTACAATGTGCTGGAAGCCCTGATCGACCGCGGCGTGATTGCCACGACGCCCGGCGCAAAAACAATTCTGTACCGCGCGGAGCCGATTCAGCGGATCGCCGATCTGCAGCGCACTTCGATGGAGCAGGAAATCCGCGAACTGCAGCAGGAAGCGAAGAATCTGGGCGCCCCGCGCGACGACGAGCAGGTCTGGAAGCTTTCCGGCTACCGGAGCATTCTGGAAAAATGCAGGGAAATGATCGGCAACGCCGAACGGGAACTGCTGATCCAGATCTGGACGGAAGATCTGCCGGAGCTGGAGCCCCTTCTGCTGAAAAAGCAGGAGCAGCTGAATCTGCTTGTCATTTTGTATGACCGGGAAGAGAAATACGAAACCCGTCTTACAAAAATCTACAGGCACGGGTTTGAAAAGGACCGGATCAGAGAAACGGGATTCCGTTGGATCACCATTGCGGCCGATCAGCGGGAAATGCTGCATGCGACTGTGCAGAGCGGCGGCGCATCGGAAGCAATTTACACCTGCAATGGCAGCATGGTGTATTTTGCGGAAGAATATGTGCGGCACGACGCTTACTGCCTGCGGATTATCGACGCACTGCCGCAGGAGGTGCGCAGAACGTTCGGCGACAACATGGAAGGGATTCGAGACGTGTTTGCTATCCGATAATAATTTATTGTGGAGGCGGTCCCCATGGTCGTCAAAATCATCCTCGCACTTGTCGTTCTTGTGAATGGAGCATTTGCCATCGTGTTCCTGCAGGACTTACTGAAGCACCGGAAAGAAACGTTTCAGGAACCCGGAAACCCCATTGCCATCGCGTTTTCTTCCATCGTGATCTTTTTTCTTTCCACGTTCGGCATTTCCGACTTTGCAATCAGTGCGTCGCTGTATCCGAAGACCAAGTGGGTCAGCGATAAAAAGCTGCCCGGAACCATGAACACGCAGTGCGTAATTCCGGTGGCTGTTATGGCTCTCGCCTATATCTCCACCATCAACGTCAGCCTTGCAACGCTCATTATCGCCATTGCGGCGCAGGTGATCGGCGCTTACATCAGCCCCCGGTTCGTTGCAAACGCACCCGTTAAAACGATTAAGAAATTCGTGATCGCCGGTCTGTTTATTGCGGCGGCGCTGATCATTGCGGGCAAAATCGGAGTATATCCGACGGGCGGAACCGCCACCGGCCTGACCGGAATCAAGCTGGTTGCACTGGGCGTGCTGTGCTTTGTATTCGGTGCCCTCAACAATATCGGAATCGGCTCCTATGCCCTGACCATGGCGACCGTCTATGCTCTGGGCCTGAACCCGACGATTGCGTTCCCCATTATGATGGGCGCCTGCACCTTCTCGGTCCCCGTGGGCAGCATGCAGTTTATTAAGCTGGACGACTACTCCAGAAAACTTACGCTGGCTACCTCCACCTTCGGCGTGATCGGCGTTCTCGTAGCGGTGTTCGTCGTCAAGAGTCTGAACGTCAGTGTCCTGCAGTGGGTTGTCGTGGCCATTATCATCTACAGCGCGATCTCCATGCTGCTGAGCCTTCGGAAGGCTCCCGCAAAAGAGAAAGCAGCCGACTGACCCCCGTTTTTTGAAGGGGCCGCTCCGGAGCGGGAACGCCTGCTCCGACCAGTGAATAAAGGAGATTTTCTATCATGAAGATTGTAGTATTGAAACAGGACGATATGAAAAAGGTCTTCCGTATGAAGGACGCCGTACAGGCGGACAAGGACGCGCTGGAGCTTTACTCCTCAGGAAAAAGCGACATTCCGCTGCGCGTCAACCTGGATGTCCCCGAGCACGAGGGGCAAAGCCTGTACATGCCCGGATACGCGGCCGAAGCGAATGCTCTGGGTGTAAAAATCGTTTCCGTTTACCCGAAGAACATAGAAAAAGGGCTGACCAGTGTTCCCGCCACCATGGTGCTGGTCAACAACCAGACCGGTGAAGTATGTAGCCTGATGGACGGCACCTTCCTGACCCGGATCCGCACAGGGGCCGTTTCCGGCGCGGCGACGGACATTCTCGCGCGGAAAGAGAGTTCCACCTTTGCTCTGTTCGGCACCGGCGGCCAGGCGGAAACACAGCTCGAAGCGGTGCTGACCGTCCGCCCGATCAAGCTGGTCAAAGTGTTTGACATCAGCCCCGAACGCGCCGCAGACTTTGCGAAACGCATGACGGCGGCCTTCGGCGAAAAATTCGGTGTCCGGATCATCGCCGCGGAATCGTCGGATGACGCGATTGCGGACGCCGACGTAATCACCTGCGTGACGACCACCAAAGTGCCGGTATTCGACGGCAAAAAGGTCAAAAAAGGCTGCCATATCAACGGCGTCGGTTCCTATACGCCGGAGATGCACGAGATCGACGAATACACCCTCACGCACGCGGATAAAGTGTACGTCGATACCCGCAACGGAGTTCTGAATGAATCCGGCGACCTGATCATCCCGATCCAGAACGGAACCTTCCGCGCGGAAGACGTGACCGGCGAGCTGGGCGAAGTGATTACCGGGAAAGTTCCCGGCCGTTCTTCCGACGACGAAATCACCGTCTTCAAAACAACCGGCAGCGCGGTGCTGGATATTGTAACGGCACAGCGCATCTATGAAAGCGCGCTGAAACAGGGAATCGGCTCCGTAGTGGAATTCTGAGCCGAAGCGGCTGAATCGATTCTTTTCAAAGAAAAACAGGCGGCAGAAGGATTTGAACCTTCGGCCGCCTGTTTTTCTGTGCTCTCAGTCTCTACGCTCTTTCTGCACTGAGCGCTTGCCCCTCCGCACTTTATCAGCGTCTGGGTCGCAAAATAATGCGGCAGACATATTATATTCTATGCAAAGGAGCCGACGAATCGGCGGGCAGCGACATCCGAACAGGATAAAGGAGAAAATGCCTCATGCTGAACGATCAAGATTTCGTACGTCTTTCCCTGGAAAACAATCTGTTTTGGGCCCGAATCATGAAGGAACACGCGGTATTTATTGAGAGCAGTATGCCCCCAACGCAAACGCAGCTGGCGGTACAGGCCGACCGGTTCAAGCAGCAGTTCGAGCGTCTGTTGGCAGAGTCCATCCGGCTTGCGGACGGTTCCGTATCGAGCCGGTCGCTTCAGTCCGGGCAATATTTCACGCGATATACGGAAGCGGCAGAGCAGGCCGCTCAACGGTTGACAGGTATTGAAATCGACTCCAGCCTGACAAAAGCCGAATATAACATTCAGCCGTCAGGCTCCGATTCTTCTGTGCGGCAGAACGTACAGGCGGTATCCGCGCTGAACCAGTACGTTCTGGAGCAGGTCGACGCATTCGCGCGCTTTAAATCCGATCTCTACCGGATGCAGGCCTCCTGCCGGATTTTCACCTTCCTTTACACCTCCGTTTATGAACACATCTTCCATGAGGCAATGAAATACATGGAGATCATAACAGGGCTGCAGAAAAGGGATGAGAATTACGACCGGGATTTCGAAGCCTTCTGGAACCAGCATATGTCGGACCACGCAAAGGTAATGCGGGGGCTGTTTGATCCCAGCGAGGCGGAGCATTTCAATGCCGCGGACGGCTTCGCGAAAACCTTTGACACCATTCTCCGAAACCGTTCGGCGGGCCGGGCGGAAGAGCTGGCCGCCGCCAGGGGATTGAGCGAATTCAAAGCTGCCACAACGCAGGAAATTCTGGAATGCAAGGTGAAATCTCTGATGTCGCCGCTGTTCACCGACCATATTCTGCGGGAAGCCTACTACTACATCTATCTGCTGCAATCATAGTAATCATTCAGCCGCCGATTTCAGGCGGCTGTCTTTCTGCCGGGGGTCACTTCCCCGACGGATTTATTTGAGCCGCTGTTTTCTTTCAAAAAAGCCCTTCCACGGATCGTCCTTTTTGATCCTTCGGAGCGCGTCCTCCATTGTGACACCGTCCGGGGCAACGTTATCCAGCTCCTCCCACGGGATGGGCATGGACACTCTGGCTCCTTTCCGCGCCCGCAGGGAATAAGGGGCGACGCTGGTGGCCCCCCTGCCGTTTCGCTGCCAGTCGATGAAAATCCGGTTTTTCCGTTTTTCCTTCCGGATATTGCTGGTATAGCGGTCCGGCCACTTCTGTTCCATCACCTCGGCGATATGCCGCGCAAAATTGTGGAAAGCGTCCCAATCCGCCGAAGGCTGGAACGGAACAACCACATGGTAGCCCTTTCCCCCGCTTGTTTTCAGATAGGAAAGAAGGGAAAGCTGGTCAAGGATGCTTCTGACATCCCTGACGCCCGCGCGCACCTCCCCGAGCTCCATCCCTTCATCCGGGTCGAGGTCAAACACCATCATGTCCGGCTTTTCCGGGTCGTCCGCCCTGCTTCCCCATACATGGAATTCCAGCGTGCCCATCTGGGCTTCGGAGATCAGGCCGGAAACGTCCTCCAGATAGAAATATTCTTCCGGTTCCCCCTCGCTGTTTGGAACAGTGAACGGGACAACCCCCTTGCTCCCCGGCCCCGGGTGCTTTTTGAAAAAGCAGGTTTGGTCAATTCCCTTGGGGCAACGTACAATGCTTAACAGCCGGTGCGAGATATAAGGCAGCATGCGCTCCGCCGCCTGTTCGTAATACCGGATCACCTGCTCTTTGGTGACTGGGGGATCCTCAAACAGGATCTTGTCCGGGTGGCTGATTTCAACTCCTGCTATGATGAGCTTTCCGCCTGTTTCCATGGGCTTCTCCGTTTCTTCGGCGGAGGGAACCTGAGTCTCCTCCGCTTTCTCCCTTCTGATGTTCTTCGGGTCCTTATCCTTCCTCAGGCCCTTGAAGCTTGCCTGCCGCAGCAGATTCTCCCCGGTCCACTCCGCGAACCGGACTTCCGCAGCCAGCCGGGGCTCCAGCCAGAAAACCGTTTCGTTAGCCCTCGCCTTCGGCGTTTTCGCAAAGGGGCTCGCATCCCTTTGAAGCTCCGAAAACTGACTTTCCAGCTCCGCCGCGCCGCGCACGCTCAGTCCCGTGCCCGCCCTCCCGGCGTAAACCAGCTCTTCCCCCTCATAGACGCCAAGGAGGAGCGAACTGACCCCGCTCGTTTTTTTCTCGGTCCGGGTATAGCCCCCGATGACAAATTCCTGCCGCTTTTCGCATTTGAGCTTGATCCAGTCTCCGTTTCTGGTTCCGCTGTAAACGGAATCGGCCCTTTTGCCCACGATCCCCTCCAGATTGGACCGGCAGGCGGCCTCGAAGCTCTCCTGCCCTCTGCCTCTGACATGCGGGCTGAAATGGAGGTTTCCCGGCGCGTTCTTCATCAGAGTCTCCAGCATTTCCTTCCTTTCAAGGAGCGGACGCGGCCTCAGGTCGGCCCCGTCCAGAGCCAGAAGATCAAACACAATGTAGGCGAGATTTTTCCCCTTCGGATGCCGCAGATAACTTTGCAGCGCCTGAAAATCTGTCCTCCCGGCGGCGTCCGTAACCGCCATTTCGCCGTCCAGAACTATCGCCCGACCTTCGACCCAGGCAGCGAGGGAATCGGCGGCCTCCGGAAACTGCTCCGTATAGTCGTTGCCGTTTCGGGTCATGAGCCGGACGCCTCCGCCTTCCAGAAACGCCAGAATGCGGTATCCGTCGTACTTCACTTCAAAAAGCCATTCTTCACCCTCCGGAACTTTTGAAACAAGCTTTGCGAGCTGCACCTCCGTCCGGTCAAATGGATTGCGAAGGAACTTTTCATCCTCTCCCCGTTCGATCTCCTCCATGGTGCGCCCGGTTCGGACGCTCGCCGTAAAGCCGGAAATTCCCGCTTCGGTTTGGGCGTATTCATCCTTTTCCTTCAGCAGAAGCCAGTTGTTTTCGTCTTCCCCCGCTTTTGCTTTCATGCGGACCAAAGCCCATTTTCCTTGCAGCCTTCTGCCGTTCAGAACAAATTTCAGCGAACCGGAGCGCAGCCCTTCCTCCGCATCCGTCAGCGGTTCCCAGCTTCCTTCGTCCCAGAGCATGACAGCCCCGCCGCCGTATTCTCCCTTCGGAATCACCCCTTCAAAGTTCCGATACTCGAGGGGGTGATCTTCCACCCGAACGGAGAGACGTTTGTCGCGGGGATTCAGGGAAGGGCCTTTCGGCACCGCCCAGCTTAAAAGCGCACCGTTCCATTCAAGGCGGAAATCAAAATGGTCCCTGCGGGCAAGATGGTGCTGGACGACAAATCTCAGGCGGCCTTCGGCTTTTTCCGAAGCAGCCTCCGGTTCGTTGGTTTTCTCAAAATTCCGTTTCCGGTTGTATTCTTCCAGTTTTGGTGCCATGGAATTTCCCCTTTTTCGCCCGAAGAAGCGGACGGCGGATACAAGGCCTAGTATCCGCCGTCCGCACAAATTTAAACCATCCGCCGTAAAACGCCGGGGCTTTGGTTACACTAAAGCGCGGAGGTGGTTTTATGCCCGCGGCACATCATTCCGTAATTTCCTTCGGGCTTGTGGCGATTCCCGTGTCGATGTACACGGCCACGCAGGACAACGATATTCATTTCAATCAGCTGCACAGGGAAGACCAAAGCCGTGTGCGGTACCAGAAAACCTGCGCCCACTGCGGGAAGGAACTGAAAAGCGAGGATATTATCAAAGGCTACGAGTATGACAAGGACCATTATATGACGGTAACGGATGAGGAAATCGATAAAATCAAGACGGAAAAAGAAAAATCGATTCAGATTCTGCACTTCGCGCAGCTGAATCAGATTTCACCGGTCTATTACGATAAGACCTATCAGGCCGTCCCGGACAAGGGAGGGGAAAAAGCGTTCGAGCTCCTGCGTTCTGCCCTGATGAAGGAGCAGAAAGTCGCGATCGGCAAAACGGTTCTGGGCACAAAGGATACGCTGATGGCAATCATTCCGCGGGAAAACGGGGTGCTGATTTCCACCATGTTCTATCAGGACGACATCAAGGAACTGCAAAAGTCCTATGAAATTCCGCAGCCGACCGAACAGGAGCTGAAAATGGCCCAGGTGCTGATTAACTCGATGGATACGCCCTTTGAGCCGTCCCAGTATAAGGACGAGTATCAGGGCAGGCTTAAGGAACTCATCGAAACGAAAATCGCCGGGAAGGAAGTCGTCGCCGCAAATCCGGAGGAATCGGCCGGGAAAGTGATTGATCTGATGGATGCGCTGAAAGCGAGCATCGAAAGGCAGAACGAGGAAAAGGCAGGCAAAGGAGACGAACCCGCCAAGAAGGCCGGAAAAAAGAAAGGCGCATAACCGTTTTTCACGCCGGATGGTGAATCACGGAATAAGTTCTTTCACTTTTTGAGCCATAAGCTCCGCGAACCGCGCGTGGCCCTCCGGGCTGAGATGACAGCCGTCCGCCTGAAGGGAAAGGCCATATTCCCCCGCGTCGAGGAAAGAGACGCCGAGCTTTTGGGCCAGCGTACGGTACCGACTGCCCAGCTGTTTTGATTTTTCCACCGACTCCGAATCCATCTGCCGGTCCTGCAGAGCCGCCTCCGTCATGGGAGGCGGCGCGGCCAGAAGAATTTTGGCTGCGCTTTTCTCCCAGTACAGGCAGTCCAGCATGCTCCGCAGAAGATTCTCCATGGAATCCGTGATCTCCTCCGCGCCGGCACGGTACCGGCGTTTCGTATCGTTTGTACCGAGCATCAGAACGATCAGATCCAGCGGAAAGTGGGATAAAAGGCACGGCACCAGATAGCCCGCGGCGTTCCGACCGGGCTGAATTCCGTCTTCAAAACCGGTTGTGCGCCCGCAGAGCCCTTCCTCAAGGATTCTGCAGTCCTCCCCGAGCAGAGCGGAGAGCAGGCCTGTCCACCGGACGGTTTCGGGGTACCGCTCCCCGCTTCCCGAACTGTAACCCCACGTGTTGGAATCCCCAAAACAAAGAATTCGGCGCAAGTTTCTCATCACCCTCATAAAATTGCACCCCGCCGCGGCGCGGTTCCCGGAAAAAGCCGACGGCGCGAAGGGCAGTTTCAGTTTACCACGCGGGGCACGGAACGGCAAACGGTATTTTTCCTGACAGGGAAACTCCGTCCTGCACAATTTGGGGCCCGGACTTATTGTCCAAGCCGGTTCCCCGTTTAAAACCGGGCGGCATTATGATATAATGAAGAAAAATGATGCGGCGTTTCAGAGAGGGGGCCTCCGCCGTGCGCATCGGAATTGTAACCGGCGCTTCCAGCGGCCTCGGTCGGGAATTTGTCCGCCAGATTGCCGCCAAGGAGCGTTTGGACGAGCTGTGGGTCATCGCCCGGCGGGAAGACCGCCTGCGGCAGCTCAGGGAGGAAGCCGCCCTGCCGATCCGCCCCGTCTGTCTGGACCTGACCCGCTCGGAAAGCTTCCCCGTGCTGCGAAAGCTTCTGGAAACCGAAAAGCCGGACGTGCGGATTCTGGTCAACGCGGCCGGCTTCGGCCGGATGGGGAATTACGCGGAGATTTCCCCGGAGGACAGCGCGGGCATGATCGACCTGAACTGCAGGGCTCTGGTGAATATGACGCTGACCGTTCTGCCCTACATAAGCCGGGGTTCGCGCATCCTGGAGATTGCTTCCTCCTCCGCCTTTCAGCCTCTTCCCGGCCTGAACGTGTACGCGGCCAGCAAGGCTTTCGTGCTGCATTACAGCCGTGCCCTGCGCTGGGAACTTTTTGGGCGCGGAATCAGCGTCACGGCGGTCTGCCCCTACTGGGTGCGGGATACCGAATTCATTCCGCTCGCGCGGAAGACGCGCAACAGCCGCGCGGTAAGGCATGTTCCCCTCGCCTCGCGTTCGCGCATGGTGGTTTCGCACGCACTGCTGGACAGCCGCTTGAATCTCCCCGTTTCCACGCCGGGAATCGTGTGTTTCCTCCAGCGGATCGCCGTAAAATTCATTCCGCATGAAATCGTGATGCTGTTCTGGGAATGTCTCAGGAGAATATGATTCCCCGGCGTTGAAAAAAAGGAGCAAAAGCAAGAGTTAGGAGGAAGGAACTGTTATGCCGGATCCGAACCGAACCAAACTGGAGCTCGGCGAAGCTTTGAAAAAGCTGATGCTGCAGAAGCCGTTCGAAAAAATCAGCGTATCCGATATTGCCGAAGCCTGCAATATGACAAGGACGACTTTCTATTATCATTTTAAAGATAAATACGACTTGATGAACTGGATTTACTACACCGAAACCGTTCCCTATATGAGCACCTCCCACAAGGTGGAAAACTGGGCGGACGGCCTGCGCGACCTCTGCTACTACATGCGGGAAAACCGCATCTTCTACCGGAACGCGCTGAATACGACGGGGCAAAACTCCTTTCAGGAATACCTGTATGATTACATCCACGACCTTTCGATGTCCGTAATCGAATCCATTGAGGGAGTCGGATTCGACGAGCGGAAATGGGACTTCATCGCCGAATTTATCGCAACCTCCTTCGTCGGGCTGATCGTCCGCTGGGCAAACAACGGCATGAAAGCGGATCCGGCGGCTTACGTCGGCCACATCAAGGAGATTTTCGACGGCAGCATCATGCACGAGCTGGAACGTCAGGAAATGAAAAAGAAAGACGGCCGCTGAGGACGGAATTTCCCGTTCCAACGGCCGCCGTTTTATTTGCCGCGCGGACCTTCTGCGGAGCCGCTCCGTGCCGACCAAAGGGCATTCCGCAGAGAAGGGCCGCCCGCGTCCGGGGTTCCGGAACTTTCCGGGCGAATCAGTACGCAGGGAGCGGGAACATGAATTCTGCGGCTGATCTCCGCCAAATCGGAATCCCATTCGAAAGCGACCAGCGGAAAACCCGTGCCGCTCCGTTCGTCAGTCACAAGGCCGTAGACCTCTTTTCTCCGGGGCTCTGACACTCCCGGCAAAGCATAAAACATGCCGAAAACGCATCCGCACTCCACCGCTTCGCGGACAAGCCCGGAACCGGCCTCCGGAGAGGTATCTTCTTCCCCGTAGCCGAAATGAAACCCATAAAAACACCGGTCCTTTCTTAAATGCCGGAATGCGCGGACGCAATTTTCATCGGCAAAACCCTCCGCAGGAAGCGAAACGGAAACGGCGGCATTCGGAAGGGTGCCGAAAAGCGCAGCCATTCGCTCCGAAACAAGTCCTGCGGGCACCTCGAACGCAAAAAAGCAGTCCCCGAATTCCGCCGCCGCAGCACACAGAGCGGGCACGGCCTCCGCCTCGCTCAGGCGGAAAACGTAGCTGTAGATGCCTTCCGCCCGCCCTTCCCGGATCAGGGCTTCGGCCCGCCCGGGCAGAGATGGTGAGAAACCGGAGCAGTCAAAAACAAGCAGCCAGGGCAGCGGGCCGTCCTCCGGGCGC
>JAEWRF010000014.1 GCA_023460155.1 Bacillota bacterium
CTGCAGTACCGTCCCGGTCTCGGGGTCGTGTTCCAGAAGATACCGTTCCACCTGTTCGTGCAGGTACCCGGTTACGACGCAGGCGCTTTCTATTCCGGCGCCCCTCGCGGAATCGAGAACCCATTGAAGCATCGGCTTGAACAGAACCGGGGAAAGCGCTTTCGGGCGCTCCCGCTTCATTCGTTTCCCTTCTCCGGCAGCCAGAACTACGGCGCAGTTTTGCTGTGACATGCTGATTGATTCCTCCGTGCGTTCGGGTGTGAAGCAGTTCACATCAACTTGCTTTTGACAGTTATTATTATCGCATATTCCTCCTTTTTTTCAAGCCAATTGTTAAATGTTTTACGAATTTGTTAAAGTTGGCGAAATATAACTGAAAAAATAGGAAAAAAGCCAACTCATTTATGAAAAAACTATGGCGTTTGAAACCGCAATTTGGTATAATACATTTTGAGCGTTTAAATGCAGATTTTGAACCATAGATAATGCTCGGATAACTTAAATTCTAAAATTTTAAATTTCAGGAGGTAATAATTCATGAGCCAGAAGTTCCTGTACTACTTCACCGAGGGCAGTAAAGCCTTTAATGGCGACATGACCACGATGAAGAACACCCTGGGCGGCAAAGGCGCCGGTCTGTCCGAAATGACCGAAGCCGGAATGCCGGTACCGCAGGGCTTTACCATTACCACGGATGCCTGCACGCAGTATTACAAGGATGGCCGTCAGATCAACGCGGACATCGAGAAAGACATTTTCGAGCACATGAAGGGTCTGGAGAAGATCACCGGCAAGACCTTCGGCGACGTCAGCAACCCGCTGCTGGTTTCCGTACGCTCCGGCGCGCGTATGTCCATGCCGGGCATGATGGACACCATCCTGAACCTCGGCTTGAACGACGAGGCGGTGGAAGGCCTTGCGAAGAAGACCGGCAACGCCCGTTTTGCCTACGACAGTTACCGCCGTTTCGTGCAGATGTTCGCGGACGTCGTCATGGGCGTTTCCAAGACTCTGTTCGAAGAGCAGATCGACAAGATGAAGGAAGAAAAGGGCGTCAAGAACGACATCGACCTGACGGCCGACGACCTGAAGAAACTGGTCGGCATCTTCAAGAAAATCTATGAAGACAACGAGCACAAGCCGTTCCCGCAGGATCCGAAGGAACAGCTCATCGAAGCCGTGAAGGCTGTTTTCCGTTCCTGGGACAACCCCCGCGCGAACGTTTACCGCAAGATGAACGAGATCCCCTACGAATGGGGCACCGCCGTCAACGTGCAGCAGATGGCGTTCGGCAACTCCGGCGACCACTCCGGCACAGGCGTTGCGTTTACGCGTAACCCGGCGACCGGCGAAAAGGCACTGTTCGGTGAATACCTCATCAATGCACAGGGCGAAGACGTCGTCGCGGGCGTCCGCACTCCGTCCCCGATCAGCCACCTGAAGGATCAGATGCCGGAAGTATACGAACAGTTTGCCCAGATTGCTACGAACCTTGAGAACCATTTCAAGGACATGCAGGATATGGAATTCACCATTGAAGACGGCCACCTGTATATGCTGCAGACCCGCAACGGCAAGCGCACCGCCGCCGCTGCTCTGAAGGTTGCCTGCGATCTCGTGGACGAAGGCATGATCAACGAGGAAGAGGCTGTTCTCCGCGTAGATCCGAAACAGCTTGACGCTCTGCTGCATCCGCAGTTCGACGCCGAAGCCATCAAGAAGGCAAAGGCCATCGGCCACGGCCTCGCAGCTTCCCCGGGCGCTGCCTGCGGCAAGGTTGTTTTCTCCGCTGAAGATGCGAAGGAATGGGCGGAAAAGGGCGAGAAAGTCGTTCTGGTCCGTCTTGAGACCTCTCCGGAAGACATTGAAGGCATGGCAGTCGCTCAGGGCATCCTGACCGTTCGCGGCGGCATGACCTCCCACGCAGCCGTTGTTGCGCGCGGCATGGGCACCTGCTGTGTTTCCGGCTGCGGCGAAATCGTCGTGAACTATGAGAAGAAGCAGTTCACCCTCGCAGGCAAGACCATTAAAGAGGGCGACTACATTTCCATCGACGGCTCCACCGGCAACGTTTACGATTCTGCTATCCCGACCGTTCCGGCCACCATTTCCGGTGACTTCGGCCGCTATATGGCATGGGCGGACAAGGCCCGCAGGCTGCAGGTTTACACCAACGCCGATACCCCGAAAGATGCGAAGCAGGCCCGTCAGTTCGGCGCCGAGGGCATCGGCCTGACTCGTACCGAGCACATGTTCTTTGAAGGCCAGCGCATCAAGGCAATGCGTGAGATGATTGTTGCCGAGACCGTTGAAGAGCGCAAAAAGGCTCTGGATAAGCTGATCCCGTATCAGCAGGGCGACTTTGAAGGCCTGTACACCGCCATGGAAGGCCGTCCGGTTATCATCCGTTACCTCGATCCGCCTCTCCATGAATTCCTGCCGACCAAAGAAGCCGACATCAAGGAAATCGCCGGCGAGCTGGGTATCACCGTCGAGCACCTGAAAGACGTCATCGCCAGCCTGCACGAGTTCAACCCGATGATGGGTCACCGCGGCTGCCGTCTGTGCGTCACCTATCCGGAAATTGCCGAGATGCAGACGACCGCCGTCATCAATGCGGCGATGAACGTCAACAAGGCGCATCCGGAGTACAAAGTGGAACCCCGCATCATGATTCCGCTCGTGGGCGAGATCAAAGAGCTGAAATATGTGAAGGACGTTGTTGTTGCAACGGCCGATAAGATCATCAAGGCCGCCGGCTCGGATCTGAAATATCAGGTCGGCACCATGATCGAGATTCCGCGCGCCGCGCTCACCGCGGGCGACATCGCAAAGGAAGCCGAGTTCTTCAGCTTCGGCACCAACGACCTGACCCAGATGACCTTTGGGTTCAGCCGCGACGACGCCGGCAAGTTCCTCGGTTCTTACTACGAGAAGAAGATTTACGAATCCGATCCGTTTGCACATCTCGACCAGGTCGGCGTGGGCAAGCTGATCAAGATGGCTGTTAACGACGGCCGCGCAACCCGTCCGGAACTGCATCTGGGCATTTGCGGTGAACACGGCGGCGATCCTTCGTCCGTTGAGTTCTGCCATTTTGCAGGCCTTGATTACGTTTCCTGCTCGCCGTTCCGCGTGCCGATCGCTCGCCTTGCCGCAGCGCAGGCCGCCATCAAGGAAAAGAGAGCAAAGAAATAATCCTGTTCTGAAATGTTTTTCCCCCTGCGGCTCAGGCCGCAGGGGGAATTTTTATCTCCTGCTTTTTGCGGGAATAGATCAGCAGCCCCCGGCCGTCGCCGGGGGCTGCTGATTAAAAACTTTTTCTATTTTTCAAACGAAACATTGAGATCCAGCGGAGTGTCGTCCGCAAAAAGCCGGATGCAGAGGATCGGGTCCGCGCTCAGCTTTACGGATACGTTTTCCCCCTGAAGCAGGGTCGGAGTGGAAATATCGACCGTGATTCCGACGTTGGAAAAGGCGGTCGCCGCGGTGGCGGTCAGCATGTTGCTGAGCTCCGACAGCGCGCTTTTCGCCATGTCGTCCAGTTCCTCCACCGGCATTCCCATCATCATGGTAGAAGCGAAGGTCTTTGCCGCATCGACGCTCATGGTGTAAACGGCGTTGCCCCGGACATCCCCCACGATTCCCACAACGGCAATGACGCCGGACTCGGTCACCTCTTTGGATTTGACGTTCAATCCGCCGATTTTTATGTTTTCAAACCCGAGCTGAGGCATCACCGAGGAAAACGACTCGATAAACGGATTGATATATTTTACATCCATTCATCTTCCCCCTTTGTAAATCCCGCGTTCATCAGAAGCTGACCGAAATCCGTCTCGGCGATCGCGGTGGTCGTATCGAAATCAGGGGAGGAAATAACAACCTCTTCTCCGGAAAGTACGGAAGGCGGAGCGACCCGGAGCCCCAGTGCCTGATTCTTCCGGTTCAGAATGGAGCATGCG
>JAEWRF010000015.1 GCA_023460155.1 Bacillota bacterium
CCCGTTATGATCGATCCGGCAGGTCATCCGTTTTGCATTGTATGCTAAATTAAGGCCGTAAAACTTGTTACTGAATCATAGAGAAAAAATATTGGCGGGAGCAGCTTTCAGCACTCCCGCCATAATCAGTTTATTTTTAAATTCATTCTGCCCGGCGGGGCTTTGTCTGCGGCGACTCGCCGCGGTCCTTAACCGCGGACTTGGTCCGCAGGCTTCTTCATGGTAAGTGAAATCCTCTGTTTTTTCACATCCACGGAAAGCACCCAAACATTGACAATATCGCCGACCTTCAACACCTCGGAGGGGTGCTTGATAAAGTGGTCGCAGATCTGCGAAATGTGAACGAGCCCGTCCTGATGCACGCCGATGTCCACGAACGCGCCGAAATCGATCACATTCCGCACGGTCCCGACGAGCTCCATCCCGGGGGTCAGATCCTCCATCTTCATCACGTCGGTGCGGAGGAGCGGCTTCGGCAGCTCGTCGCGCGGATCGCGTCCGGGCTTCAGGAGCTCGCTCGCGATGTCACGCAGGGTCGGCACGCCGACCCCCGCCTGTTCGGCGGCCTGTGTTTCGCCGATGGCCTTGAGCTTTTCGGGCAGATCGCCGATTTTTTTCGCCTTCACGTCCGCGGGTCCGTAGCCGCAGAGTTTCAATAGCGCCCGCGCCGCGCCGTAGGATTCCGGATGCACGGCGGTGGCGTCGAGGATGTTTTCACTTTCGGAGACACGCAGGAAGCCCGCGCACTGCTCGAACGCCTTCGGGCCGAGCTTCGGCACCTTTTTAAGCTCCGCGCGGCTGCGGAACGCGCCGTTCTCCTCGCGGTAGGCGACGATGTTTTTGCACACCGCCGGGCTCAGGCCGGAGACCTTCTCCAGCAGCGAGGGCGAGGCCGTGTTCAGGTCGACGCCGACCGTGTTCACGCAGTCTTCCACTACCCCGCCGAGCGCGGAATCCAACATCTTTTTCGGCATGTCGTGCTGATACTGTCCCACGCCGATGGCCTGCGGATCGATCTTCACCAGTTCCGCCAGCGGATCCTGCAGCCGCCGCGCGATGGAAACCGCGCTGCGCAGCGTCACGTCGTATTCCGGGAACTCCTGAGCCGCCAGCTTCGAGGCCGAATACACCGAGGCCCCCGCCTCACTGACCACCATGTAAGAGACGGTTCCGAACTCGCGGATCACGTCCGCCGCGAACTGTTCGGTCTCCCGCGAGGCCGTGCCGTTCCCGATGGCGATCACCTCCACGCCGTGCTTTTCAATCAGGAGCTTTACGGTTTCCCGCGCTTCCTTCACCTTCGCCTCGGAATGCGTCGGGTAAATGACGCCGGTGTCCAGAACGCGGCCGGTCGCGTCCACCACCGCGACCTTGCAGCCCGTGCGGTAGCCGGGGTCCAGCCCCATGGCGACGCGCCCCTTTACCGGCGGCTGCATCAGCAGGTGACGCAGGTTCACCGCAAACACCTTAATCGCGGATTCGTCCGCCGCTTCGGTCAGGCTGTTCCGGATTTCCCGCTCGATCGCAGGGAAGATCAGCCGGTCGTAGGCGTCGTCGCACGCCTGCCGCACCGCGTCGGAGCACGGGGAATTCCCCTTCACGCAAACCGTCACCGGAATGGCGGCCCCCTTCGATCGGTCGAGGTCAACCGAAACCTTTAAAAAGCCTTCCTTTTCCCCGCGGTCGATCGCCAGCACGCGGTACCCAGCGATTTTCCGTACGGGCTCCCGGAAATCGTAATACGGCGCGTACACCGAGTCCTTCTCCGCGTCGGCGGCCTTTGAGACGAGGTCTGCGTTCGCGGCCGTGACCACCCGCAGGCGGCGACGGATTTCCGCGTTGTCCGAGACGGTCTCCGCGACGATGTCGAGCGCGCCCGCGAGCGCGTCCTCCGGGGTCTCCACCCCTTTTTCCGGATTCACGTACGCCGCGGCGAGATCAATCGGGTAGCCCGATTTCGTTTCCTGCCTGAAAATCTCGTCCGCGAGCGGCCCTAGGCCCTTTTCCTTCGCGACCGACGCGCGCGTTTTGCGCTTCGGCCGGAACGGACGGTAAATGTCCTCGATTTCCGCGAGCGTTGCCGCCGCGCCGAGCGCCGCACCAAGTTCCTCCGTCAGGCCGCCGGTCTCCTCGATCAGCGCGCGCACTTCCTCCCGCCGCTTGTCCAGCGCGCGCAGGTATTCCAGGCGTTCCGCGATTTCACGCAGCATCTGGTCGTCCAGCGAGCCGTGCGCCTCCTTGCGGTACCGCGCAATGAACGGGATCGTGCAGCCTTCGTCGATCAGCTCCGCGACCTTCTGTACCTGCCACTCCTGCAAATGAAATTGATTTGCGATTTCTCGGTTAAAATCCATTTTATATTCAGCCTCCCGGGCTATTAATTTCCATATAATCCCATGGAAGAAATTTGAATTTTTTATTCCACCGTTTTTTCGGTGTCCATTTTACCTGCTTTTTCCATTTTTTCCGTTCGGTTTTCGGGACAGCCTTTTTTCAGTTTGTTAACGATTTGAAAACAATTTGAACGGCACTTTACTGTTTGAGAAGAAACAGGTATAATAGGAACAAACTTAAAATAATATTTACAAGCAAGATAAACGTGAATGATCGTGGAAAAGGGGAATGCCCGTGTTTATTGAAGAAAGACATCAGAAAATATTGGAGATGGTTCAGAAGAACGGACGGGTCGAGGTGCAGGAGCTCTGCCGGACCTTTGGGATTTCGGAAGACTCCGCGCGGCGCGACCTGCGCCTGATGGAGCGGGCCGGGCAGGTGGAGCGAACCTACGGCGGGGCCATCCTGCCGAGGGAGGCCGCGGCGACGCCCTTTGAAGAGCGCGGGGCGGTCAACGCGGAAAACAAAAAGAGCATCGCCGCTCTGGCGGCCTCTTATGTGCAGGACGGGGACGCGCTGTTTCTGGACGCGTCGACAACGGTGGCCAAGATGGTGCCGCTGCTCGCGGAGCGAAAAAATCTGACGGTGTTCACCCATTCGGTGGAGATTGCCCGTGCGGTGCTGAGCGTCGGGGGGATCGGACTGTTCCTGATCGGCGGCACGGTGGATCCCCGTTCCGCCGCCGCCTTTGGAGCGGAGACCTGCGAGCAGATCGGGCGGCTCAACACGGACTGCGTGTTCACGGCGCCGTGCGGGCTTTCCGCCGGGAGCGGCCTGAGCTGTGCCGCGGCGGAGGAAGCGCCGGTGAAGCGCGCGGTGCTCGGCGCGGGGCGTGAGGTGTTCCTGCTGGTGCCCGGAGAGGAGCTCGGCAAGCGCGCGCTGGTGAGCTACGCACCGCTTCTGCCGGAATACACGGTGCTCACCGATTCCTCCTACCGCCCGTCGGGCGGTGACGAATTCTCCGGTCTTGCGGCGCGCGGGCTGAAAATTCTGGCCGCGGGGCAGGCCGAAAAGTAACTGCATTTTAAAAATATCGGAATCTTTGGAAACAAACAAGGTAAAATCGGAAAGGAATGATTTAAGATGCGCATTTCTCACGCGGCGATTTACACGAACGATCTGGAGCGGCTGAAGATTTTTTACTGCCGTGAATTCGGCGGGATTTCCGGGTCGAAATACGAAAATCCGGAGACGGGGTTTTCCTCGTATTTTCTTTCGTTCGGTTCCGGCCCCGCGCTTGAGCTCATGACCCTCGCTTCGGGAGTGAAAGAGTCCTGCCGCGGGGAGGAATGCACGGGCTACTCGCACCTCTGCTTTGCGGTGCGGAGCCGCGCGGAGGTGGATGCCTGCACGGCGCGCCTGCGCGAAGCGGGCGCCCCTGTCGTGAGCGAACCGCGCGAAACGGGAGACGGCTATTACGAAAGCTGCATCCTCGACCCCGACGGCAATCGCATCGAACTCACAGCAGGCCAAGCAGGCTGAGCCTGTTTTCACGGCCCCGCCCTGTTGATTGATTAAATATGCAGCCTTTGTTGGGTGGGAGTGTGTTACGACGCTCCCGCTCCACTTTTAGCCAAAGAAAAGTACGCCGTAGGCGCTTATGACACTGTGTGTCCGCTTGGCGTCTGAGAGGGTTCCCGGGCCGAAGAAAAAGACATAACATTTTCCGTCAGGTTAAGGCGTGTCCGCCGTAGGCGCTAAGAAAATTGAAAACTACGCAGAAACCGTAAATCACGGGCTGATGCACGAGGTACAGGATCAGCGCGTGCTTTCCGCACCAGGAAAGGAACGGGACCTGTGAGTGATAGGAAAACTCGGGGAATTTTCCGGCGGCGGCGAGCTTGCCGACGAAGGTTCCGGCCGCGAAGACGAAGATCCACGGCAGGAGCGGGAAATAGTCGGCGCTCTGGAACGAGCCGCCGGGGAATCCGAACGGAGCGGCCCACGCCGTTGTGTAAAGCGAAGCGGGCAGCGGAATCCCGAGCCCCGGGCCGAACCCGAGGTATCCGTACGGGAGCCCGCGGGTCAGGCAGAACAGCGCCGCGCAGAGGAGCACCGGAATCCAGGAAAACCCAAACCGGTCGGCTTTCGGCTTCAAAAGGCCGAACAGGATCATACAGACGGCAAGAAAATGCAGAATCCCGAACGTGATGATGTCCGCCGGTACAACAATCGCCGTCACAAGCGTCACGCCGAGGGCGAGCGCCAGCAGCTTAAGGCCCCGCCCGAGGTTCGAGTGGGACAGGTTGGAGGAAATCCCGGAGATAAACATGAAAAGCCCGGCGAAAACGGGTTCGGCGGGCATGAAGAACTGAAAGTAGTACTGGCCGATGTCAATGTTGTAAAGGTAGCCAAGCGTGTAAAAAGCGTGATAGAATATCATGCAGAAAACCGCAAAACCGCGAAGCTCGTCCATTAAATGGATGCGGCGCGGTGCGGCAGCCAGGGTCTGCTCCGGCATAGCGGCACCTCCGGAATCAAGGGCAGCATCGGTGTTGCCCAAGGGATGTTATTCGGCCCGATCCTATGGTATAATAAGAAAGAATTCAAGTATTTATTATATCATGGACCCGGAGGAAATTACAATGACGGAAACAAAATTGACGAAGGAATACGACGTGACGCAGGAACGCCTCGCGTGCGAAGTCAAAAGCGGAAGTCTGCCCGTCCTTGCGACGCCGGCCGTCGCCGCTTTTTTTGAGGAAACAGCCGCGGCCCTCGCGCAGACCTATCTTGGGGAGGGCGAAACAACCGTTGGCTCCAAGATCGCGGTGGTGCACCTCGCCCCCACCCTGCCCGGCGCGCGCGTGACCGTGACGGCGCAGCTTCTGGCGCAGGAGGGCAAGATTTTCCGCTTCCAACTGGAAGCATACGACGGCGCGGGACTGGCCGCGACGGCATCCCACGAGCGCGTGGCGGTGAATGCGGAGCATTTCATGCAGAAGGCCGAGGCGCGGAAAGGTTCGGCCAAAGCATGAAATTTCGCTACCAGATTATGATGTTCGACCTGGACGGCACGCTTTCCGATTCCTCGCCCGGGGTTTTCAATTCTCTGCTGAAAGGGTTCCGCGCGGTGGGCTACAAAGAACCGACCCCGCAGGAGCTGCGCGGATTCGTCGGACCGCCGCTCTGGAATCACCTCACCGAGGAGCACGGTGTGCCGCCCGAAACGGCGCAGCAGATCATCGAAGTCTTCCGGAAAAGGTACGAGGAAAAGGGCGCCTTCGAGAACGACCTGTACCCGGGCATGCTGGAGCTTCTGCGCGATTTCAGCCGGGAAGGCGGGCGTCTCGCGGTGGTTACCTCCAAGCCGGAAACTCCGGCGAAGTCGGTGCTGGAATATCTGGGCATCAAGGAATTCTTTGAATTTATCTCCGCGGCGGACGACTCCGACCGCGGCAGCGGCAAGGAGGAGCTGATCCTCCCCGTTCTGGAAAAAAGCGGAGTTAAGGCGAAGGACGCCGTCATGATCGGCGACACGCGCTACGACGCCTCCGGCGCAGCAAACGCGGGGGTGAACTTCATCGGCGTGCTGTACGGCTTCGGCTCCCGCGAGGAAATGGAGCGCGAGGGCGGCACTGTTTTTGCGGAATCCGTCGAAGAGCTTCGGCAAATTCTGATTGACAGCGATTGAGCGCCGTATTATAATAGCAGTCGAAAACCGAATACGGGGTGCTGGGGATTAGCCCGGCTGAGACGGAGCGAAATTACGCTTCGAACCCTTGACCTGATCTGGATAATGCCAGCGTAGGAAATTGTGAGAACAAGACGCCCTGCGGCATTCGCAAGGCGTTTTTTATTTCCCGCAAAGCTGACTCCGGAACAAAGAACTGGAGGAAAAAGTTATGGAACAAGTGAAGAAAACAGGCTTCCGCAGCGCCTCGAATCTGCGGTTGGTGGAAAGCGCCATCATGCTCGCGCTCGCGACGGTACTAAGCCTCGTAAAGGTCTACCAGATGCCGCTCGGCGGTTCCGTCACGCTGTGCAGCATGCTGCCGATTTTGCTCATCGGCTACAAGTACGGCCCGCGGTGGGGGCTGCTCACCGGCTTTACCTACGGCGTGATTCAGCTTCTGCTCGATCTCGCCCCGGCGCTTTCGTGGGGCCTGACGCCCGTCGCCCTCGCGGCCTCGTTCGTCTTCGACTACCTGCTCGCGTTCACCGCGCTCGGCCTCGCGGGTGTGTACGGCAAGAGCTTCGGCAAGTTCACTGCCGGAATCTCGACCGCGGTGGTGCTGCGCTTTGCCTTTCACGTGATCTCCGGCGTGACGGCCTACGCCTCGTGGCTGCCGAAGGAATGGCAGGGGCATCTGTTCCTCTATTCCCTCGCCTACAACGGCTCGTTCCTGCTGCCGGATTTCATCCTCTGCGCCGTCGTCGGCGCGCTGGTCTATAAGCCGCTCAAGAGATTCCTGTAAAAGCGGTCGCGACCGCTTTTAGTGACGTGAAGAAGGACTTAACATATCCTTATTCGGGGTATGTTTGAGTCCTTCTTTTTGTATGAAACTATATAAAATTACAAATTGTATTATTATATGCCGAATTTCTTCTCAGCGCTCCGGCTGAACGGGCCGGGTTTCTATCTATTATAAGCCCAAGGGCTTAGTGGGTTTAGAAATATATTTTCTTCTTATTTTTAGTTTGTCCTCATGCCGGACGGGCACGTACTTTCGGTTTCGCCCGAAAGTACGCAAAGTGCGAACAAGGGGGGTGCTTCGACCCACCGACGAGAGGGTTATCTAAGCGCGCCCCCCTTGTATTCCCCCGGCACCCCCCATCTGCCTTGGTTGTGTTCTAAAGCATGTGGGTTTCATGGACGGACAGCGAAATTACCGATTTTAATAATATTGGCTATGAACTAACTTGGTTCAAGATTTAGCTTGCGTGGGCAATCCAGAAACTTTAATTTGCTCGGTCATGTTTAATATCACTATGCTTCTGATCTCTTTTTGATAAATTTCATCCAACTGTTTAACGGTCAAAATAACAAGTTTGAAGAACTCGAGTACCATTTTTGTAGAAGGCATGATTTGAGAGCGTATTTCAATATCCGGATGGTGACTTACAAAAGCAGTGTCACATATTCCATTATTATGAACAATTACATTTCTAGAATCAGCTAATAGAATCAGGGCTTTATAAACATCTTCTCCAATTATATTTCTATAGTCAATTCCAAGTTCTTTTTTAAACCGATCGGCTGTTTTTCCGGGATTTAAAAAATCATTTTTACAGTCTTTAAGAAATTTTTTATATAGTGAATATTTTTGTCGAACAAATTTGGAATTAAGAATATCTGCATAAAAATCACGCAAATAAACCTCATATATTGAACATAGCATTGTTATTATGCATTGATTGAGTTCTTTTGATTGAACGCCTTCTGAATCCTCAAGCTTATCACTAATTTTTAACAAATCCGCTACTTTATGTATTCCTTCATTAAAACGATGATCTATACTAGGCTCTCTACAGTTAGCACAATATTTCATATTTTCAGCTGCCTTTTTTCCAAAACAAGGCAAGAAATATGACTTTTTACACTTTGGACAATAAAAATATACTACAGGATATCGTGTGTGCGGTGAAGATAGATATTTTGCAATAGCTAACCTTTTTGTCCCTCTTTTGCAACATTTGCAGTAAATGGAATATGCATATTCCGAAAGCTTTACTTTTTCAATATCTTCGAAACCATCGAGGAAATCGTCATTAATAATGAAATAGTTTGAATACATGTTACACCTTGATCTATGTGTTAATAAGCTTAACCAATTTTCTCCATTATAATTCCTGATGTTGCCAAATTCAAGCGGAAAGTACCATGAAACCCCTATTACTTTAGAACATTGCCGGGGCAGATGGGGGGTGCCGGGGAGTGCAGGGGGACGCGGTTAGATAACCCTCTCGTCGGTGGGTCGAAGCGCCCCCCTGCCCGCACTTTGCATACTTTCGGGCGGAACCGAAAGTATGTGCCTGTCCGGCATGAGGACAAACTAAAGAACAGAAAAAATTATATTCTAAACCAGCTAAGCCCTCGGGCTTATAAAAAACAGAGTGAAGGCAAAGCACTATATTACGGTTTTCCTTCTCCGCATTTCGGGCATTTTCTTTCCCATATATCCGACCCGTTTGCCTTGTACTCATAACCGCAGTCGAGACATTTCATCAAATAAAATTTCTGAAAATTATCGGTTCCCGGTTCACCGGTTGCTCCCATGTTTTGTTGATTATTATTGTTTATGTATCCGATGACCGTAGTTTTAGCCATATCAAATTCTCCTTAGCTAATAGCATGTTTTATTTTCCCCATTATAATTCTAAATACATCTAAATACAACTAAATAGTACATAAATTAAGGGCCTGCGCTTCATCAGCGCAGGCCCTCTATGAAAACTAAATTATTTGTGTGCGATCCGCCGTACGAGCTTTATAATCTCCGATAAAAGAATTACGCTGAACGAAAGGCCGAAGATTTTCCCCCACATCGTGAGTCCGAGGGGAACGGTTCCGAAAAATGCCCCGGCGAACTGGATAATCAGAATCTGCAGCAGGAAGGTGACGAAAATCACCAGCAGCATGATTTTGTTTTTCAGCAGATGTTTCAGAATGCTGACCGTGCCGAGCTCGCGGCAGTTGAAGGCGTTGAACAGCTGGAACAGCGTAAACAGGGTGAAGAGCACCGTGTTCATTTCCCCCGGCGCGGCGCCGAGAAAATTGAACGCGTACTGGCACAGGAAGACCGCGGACATAAACACGCCGGTCAGACCGATCCGCAGGAGCATCGGCCGGGAAACGATGCTTTCGTTGCGCCTTGTGGGGCGGCGGCTCATCAGGTCGCCGTAGATCGGCTCAAGACCGAGGGTGAGCGCGGGCGGGCCGTCCATGATGATGTTGATCCACAAAAGCTGAAGCGCGGTGAACGGAGCCTTGAAGCCGAGCAGGATCGAGGTGAACACGACGATGACGGAGGCGACGTTGACCGTGAGCTGGAACTGGATAAAGCGCTTGAAATTCTCGTAGATGCCGCGCCCCCATGCGATCGCCTTCACGATCGTGGAGAAGGAATCGTCCAGCAGAACGATGTCGCTGGCTTCCTTCGAAACATCCGTGCCGGAAATTCCCATCGCGATGCCGACGTCGGCGTTTTTCAGCGCGGGGGCGTCGTTGATTCCGTCGCCGGTCACGGCGACCACGTTCCCCTGCCCCTTGAGCAGCTTGACGACCCGCATCTTGATGGTGGGCGTGCTCCGGGCGATCACGCTGATTCTGGGCAGGAGTTTTAAGAGTTCCTCATCGCTCAGGTCGACGATGCTTTTCGCTTCCACCGCGATCCGGTCGCCCTCCAGAAGATGAAGCTCCCGGGCAATCGCGGAGGCAGTGACCAGGTTGTCGCCCGTCAGCATTTTCAGGTCGATCCCGGCGCGGCGGCAGCTTTTCACGGCGTCGTAAACGTCGGCCCGCAGCGGGTCTGAGATGGCGACGAAGCCGTCGAAGGTCATGCCGGTTTCCAGCGCGGCGTGCAGGCGTTCGTCCTCGTAATCGCGCATGGTGTCCAGCTCCTTGTGGGCGAAGGCGATCACGCGCATGGATTTTTCCTGAACGGCGGTGATATAGCGGTCAATTTCGCTCCTCTGCTGCTTGGAAAGCACACACATCGTGAAGACGGCTTCCGGGCTGCCCTTGACGTAGGAAATGATTTTGCCGTCCACCTTGCTGATGGTGGTCATGTGCTTCAGTTCCGAGGAAAACGGGAAGGCCATCAGCACGTCGTGGTCGGAGCGTTCCTCCCGGTAGGATTTGCCGGTTTTCTCCCGGAGCGCCGAGTTCTCGTAGAAATTCAGCATGGCGCACTCCGAGGGGT
>JAEWRF010000016.1 GCA_023460155.1 Bacillota bacterium
CGTCCACATAGTACAGCTCAATCGGAAAATCAAACGTTCCGCGGACCTCTTTTTCGTGGCAGGCAAGATACCGCATAGTTCCCTCCAAAAGGTGAATATTATGCTACTTTTTCTTATTATAGCCCGAGCGGAGAGAAAAAAGCAACAGTATAATACAATTAGACTCCCGCAAAAAACGAAAGGAGAATGACATGGATATTCAACTGATAAAAGAACAGATCTGCGACGTCTGCCACAAAATGTGGCAGCTTGGCTGGGTTGCTGCAAATGACGGAAATGTCACGGCGCGTCTGGAGGACGGAACCTTTCTTGCGACGCCCACGGGCATGAGCAAAAGCTTCATTACACCGGAGAAGCTCCTGCGCATCAACGACAAGGGCGAAATTCTGGAGGCCGCAGAGGGCCTGCGTCCTTCGAGCGAAATCAAGATGCATCTCCGCTGCTACGAAAAGCGTCCCGATGTGAACAGCGTGATTCACGCGCATCCGCCGGGCGCGACCGGCTTCGCCGTGGCACACCGCTCCATGGATATGTACAACATGATTGAGGACGTGTCGGTGATCGGATCGGTTCCGCTGACTCCCTACGGTACTCCCAGTACGGTTGAGGTGCCGGATGCCATTGAGCCGTATCTTGCCGAACACGATGTGATGCTTTTGGAAAACCACGGAGCGCTGGCGGTCGGCAGCGACGTCATTACCGCGTTTTACCGGATGGAAAGTCTGGAGCTGTGGGCAAAAATCACGATCAACGCGATCATTCTGGGCGGCAGCTACGATATCAGCCGGGAAAATATTCAGAAGCTCATTGACCTGCGCGGCTATTACGGCGTGACCGGCAAACATCCGGGCTATAAGAAGTATCCGGGTAAAGAAGAGGGCGAACCGACCGACCGGTAAGGAGGGAGCGCTATGCTGAAGAATATTCCCGCAATCCTCAGCCCCGAACTGCTCAAAATCCTGTGTGAAATGGGCCACGGGGATGAACTGATTCTGGCGGACGGCAATTTTCCCGCCGAAAGCGTGGGCAAAAACGCCCGGGTCATCCGTTTGGACGGCCACGGCGTTCCCGAGGTGCTGGACGCGGTGCTGGCTTTGATCCCGCTGGATAAATACACGGAAAAACCCGCTGCCCTGATGGAAGTTGTGCCGGGGGACCCAACCGTTCCGGTCATCTGGGACGAGTACCGGGCGATTCTCGCAAAGCACGGAGAAAATCCCGATGCGGTGGAAAACATCGAGCGGTTTGCGTTTTATGAGCGGGCAAAACACGCGTATGCCATTATTGCTACGGGCGAAGCAGCCGTTTACGCCAATATTCTGCTGAAAAAGGGTGTCGTGCAATGAACGGCGGTACTGTGGTTCTTGCCTGCGATTTCGGCGCCTCGAGCGGGCGCGCGATCAAAGCGCGGTACGAAAACGGCGCACTCAGCTATGAGGAAGTCCATCGGTTTGAAAACAGCCCCGGAGAATACGAAGGCCGTTTCTGCTGGGATTTCGATGCTCTGCTTGCTGAGGTGCGGACCGGAATTGAAAAGGCCGGCGAGTTCGACAGTGTGGGCTTCGATACCTGGGGCGTTGATTTCGGTCTGCTGGGCCGGGACGGCCGTCTGCTGTCGCGCCCGGTTCATTACCGCGACGTGCGTACCGAGGGAATGGTAGAGAAGGTTCTCCGGCAGATCGGCGCGGAGGAACTGTACCGGAAAACGGGAAACCAGATCATGGCGATCAACACACTGTTCCAGCTTACGGCGCTGAAGGAACAGCAGCCGGAACTGCTGAATCAGGCCAAAACGCTGCTGTTTATGCCGGACCTGTTCGCTTATTCCCTGTGCGGCAAAGCGGCATGCGAACGCAGCATCGCCTCCACCAGTCAGATGCTCGACCCCGAAACGGGAGCCTGGCGCGCCGATGTTCTGAAAGAACTCGGCCTGCCGGAAAAGATTTTACTCCCGCCCGTTCCCAGCGGAACAGTGACCGGCACGCTGCCAAACGGCGCAAAAGTAATCGCCGTCGCCGGGCACGATACCCAGTGCGCCGCGGCGGCGGTGCCCGGCAAAAGCTCAGACGCGGCGTTTCTTTCCTGCGGCACCTGGAGCCTTCTGGGCACCGAACTGGACGCACCCGTCCTGACGCCGGAAAGCTGCCGGCTGGGGCTTTCCAATGAGCTGGGCGCCAACGGGAAGGTCAACTATCTGAAAAACATCATCGGCCTGTGGCTCATTCAGGAAAGCCGCCGCGCCTGGCGCAGGCAGGGGCAGGAATATTCCTACGCCGACCTGGAGCGTATGGCGCTGGCCTCGCCGCCGCTGCGCTGCTTTATTGATCCCGACGCGCCGGAGTTTACCCCGCCGGGGGATATTCCGGGCCGGGTGCGCGAATACTGCCGCCGCACGGGCCAGTACGAACCGCAGACGGTCGGCGAGATCATGCGCTGCATCTACGAAAGTCTGGCGCTCAAATATCGCTTCGCGCTGGAACAGCTGCAGCAGGCGACCGGAAAGCGTTTCTCCGTGCTCCACATTCTGGGCGGCGGCACCAAGGACCGCCTTCTGTGCCGGATGAGCGCAAACAGCACGGGACTGCCTGTGATTGCCGGGCCGGTGGAAGCCACGGCGCTCGGCAACATTATCATCCAGCTCACGGCACTGGGAGCGTTGCCTGACCTTCAGGCCGGGCGTTCCCTGATTGCCCGGAGCGAACCGCTAAAGCGTTACGAGCCCGAAGAAACGGGAGCGTGGAATCGGGCCTATCAAATTTATCAAACCATTTTGTGAAGGAGGAGTTTTTATGTTGTATCCAAAGATCGGCATCCGGCCGATTATCGACGGCCGCTGGGGCGGTGTGCGCGAAAGTCTTGAAAAGCAGACCATGGGCATGGCACAGAGCGCGGTGAAACTGATCGCAGAGAATCTGCGGTATCCGGACGGAACCCCGGTGCAGTGTGTGATTTCCAACACCACCATCGGCAGCGGCGCGGAAGCCGCTGCCTGTGCCGAGCAGTTTTCCACGGAGAACGTAGTGGCGACCCTTTCGGTTACCCCCTGCTGGTGCTACGGAACAGAGACCTTCGACATGGACCCCAAAACCATCAAGGCGGTATGGGGCTTCAACGGAACCGAGCGCCCCGGTGCGGTCTATCTGGCCGCCGTGCTTGCGGCCCATGCGCAGCGCGGCCTGCCCGCCTTCAGCATTTACGGGCATGACGTGCAGGATGCGTCCGATACGAGTGTCCCCGCCGACGTCGCGGAAAAGATTCTTCGCTTTGCGCGGTGCGCGGTAGCGGCCGGGTGGATGAAGAACAAAGCCTATGTCAATTTGGGCGGAGTGCCCATGGGGATCGCCGGCAGCTTCTGCAACGCCGACGTGTTCCAGAAATATCTCGGCCTGCGCGCCGAGTGGGTTGACATGACGGAAATCCTCCGCCGCATCAAACTGGAGATTTACGACGCGGAGGAATATGAGCGCGCACTGAAATGGGTGAAGGCCAACTGCAAAGAAGGCTTCGACTGCAACGCCGGGAAGAACCTGCCTGAGGTGATCACGAAATCCAAAGTCGTTCCGCCGGATCAGGACTGGGAATTCATCACCAAGATGACGCTTGTCATGCGGGATATCCTGTTTGGAAATCCGAAGCTGGCTGAAATGGGCTGGCATGAGGAAGCACTGGGCCGCAACGCGGTGGTCGGCGGTTTCCAGGGTCAGCGCCAGTGGACCGACTGGCTCCCGAACGCCGACTTTACGGAATCCATTCTGGCTTCCACTTTTGACTGGAACGGCGCCAAACAGCCCACGCCGTTCGCTACGGAGAACGACACCTGCAACGGAATCGCCATGCTGTTCGGCACTCTCGTCAGCAACCGCGCTCCCGGTTTCCATGATGTTCGCACCTACTGGAGTCCCGAGGCCTGCGAGCGTGTAACGGGAATGAAACCCACAGGAAAAGCCGCCAACGGGTTTATCCATCTGATCAACTCCGGCGCAACAGCACTCGACGAAACGGGCGTCTGCCGGAATGAAAAGGGCGAGCCCTGCATGAAGCCATTCTGGGAGATGAAGGATCAGGACATCAAGGCGTGCCTCGACGCCACGGACTGGTGCCGTGCCAACTTCGAATATTTCCGCGGCGGCGGATTCTCAAGCCACTTCCGCTGCACCAGCGAAATGCCCGTCACCATGCTGCGTTTCAATATTGTGGACGGCATCGGACCCGTCTTACAGATCGCGGAAGGCTGGACCGTTGATCTGCCGGATCAGATTCATAATACCATTGATCTGCGCACCGACCGCACCTGGCCGACCATCTGGTTCGCGCCGAGGCTGACCGGCAGCGGCGCCTTCGCGGACGTTTACAGCGTGATGGCCAACTGGGGCGCAAACCACGGCGCGACGGTTTACGGCCACGTGGGCGCCGACCTGATTACGCTGGCCTCCATGCTCCGCATCCCCGTCACCATGCACAACGTTCCGCAGGAGAAGGTGTATCGCCCGCACGCATGGGCATCCTTCGGCACGCAGGACCTTCAGGCCGCCGATTATGCAGCCTGTAAGCAATACGGCCCGCTCTACCGCTGATTAAAAGGAGAAATAACGATGGCAAACCGCATTGTTCTGAATACGATTTCCTACCACGGCAAAGGCGCGATTGAGAACATCGTGCCGGAACTCACCGCAAGGGAATACAAAAAAGCGTTTGTATGCTCCGACCCCGATCTGGTAAAATTCGGCGTAACAAAAAAGGTAACCGGGCTGCTGGAAGCCGCTGGCTTTGCCTACGAGATTTACAGTGAGATCAAGCCGAACCCCACGATCCAGAACGTACAGACAGGCGTGGCTGCTTTCAAAAAGAGCGGCGCCGACTGCATCGTAGCAATCGGCGGAGGTTCTTCCATGGATACCGCAAAGGCTGTCGGGATTATCGTAAATAACCCGGATTTTGCGGATGTCCGTTCGCTGGAAGGGGTTGCGCCGACGAAAAAGCGCGCCGTGTTTACCATCGCGGTTCCCACCACAGCCGGAACGGCTGCGGAGGTGACGATCAATTACGTGATTACCGATGCGGAAAAGAGACGCAAATTCGTTTGTGTTGATCCCAAGGATATCCCGGAGATTGCCGTGGTGGATCCGGATATGATGAGCAGCATGCCAAAGGGTCTGACTGCCGCGACCGGAATGGACGCGCTTACCCACGCCATTGAAGGCTACATTACCAAAGGCGCGTGGGAAATGACCGATATGTTCCACCTGAAAGCGATTGAACTGGTGTCAAAGCATCTGCGTGGCGCCGTGGCGAATACCCCGGAAGGCCGCGAGGGCATGGCCCTTGCGCAGTACATTGCCGGTCAGGGCTTTTCGAATGTGGGACTGGGCGTCGTTCACAGCATGGCCCATTCGCTGGGCGCCGTTTATGATACTCCCCACGGCATCGCCAACGCGATCCTGCTGCCGACCGTCATGAAATACAATGCTCCCGCAACCGGCGAAAAGTACCGCGATATCGCTAAGGCTATGGGGGTAGGCGGAATTGACGGCATGTCGTTGGAAGAAGCCCGTGAAGCTGCGGTGGAAGCGGTTGAAAAGCTTGCCTCCGACGTGGGAATCCCGGCCGACCTGAAAGCGATTGTGAAACCCGAGGATGTGCAGTTCCTCTCGGAGAGTGCCTATGCCGACGCCTGCCGCCCCGGCAATCCGCGCGACACCAGCGTGGAGGAAATCGCCGAACTCTATCGCAGCCTGATTTAAGCGGCACAAAAAAACAAGAGCTCAAGCCGACCCCTTGAAAGGGGCCGGCTTTTTCGTTGTCGGCAGCCAAAGCCGCGCAGCCGATTGCAAAACGCTGCCCGTAAGGATATAATTGCATCATAACACAGCCGTCCGGCAAATGGGGGAGAATGAAATGAACCGATGCGATTGGTGCCTTTCCGACGAGCAGTATCTGAAGTATCACGACGAAGAGTGGGGAGTGCCGGTCCGCGACGACCGCAAGCAGTTTGAATTTCTGGTGCTGGAATCGGCGCAGGCCGGGCTCAGCTGGCTGACGATCCTCCGCAAGAGGGAGAATTACCGCCTTGCATACGATAATTTTGAGCCGGAAAAGGTTGCTTTGTATGATGAAAAGAAAGTCATGGAGTTGCTTTCGAACCCCGGCATCGTCCGCAACCGTCGGAAAATCGAAGCCTCCATTGGCAATGCGCAAAGATTTCTGGAGGTGCAGAAGGAATTCGGCAACTTCTCAGCGTATCTCTGGAAATTCGTAGAGAATCGGCCGATTGTGAACAGCTATGAAAGCATTTCCGAAGTTCCGGCTTCTTCCCCTCTTTCCGACGCGGTCAGCGGGGATTTGAAAAAAAGGGGGTTCCGTTTTCTCGGCACCGTGATCGTTTATTCCCACCTGCAGGCGACCGGCCTGATCAACGACCACATCGACTCCTGTTTCCGGAAACACACCTGCGCCGAAGCGGAATAGGAACCCGATGGACGGTGCGGGATTTTTTTCCGCACCGGTTGACATCGTGGATAATGCGTTCTAAAATGTGTAACGTAACAGAATTAAAAGTGTAACGTTAAGTAAGCGGATTTCAAAAAACGAACGAAGGGAGGGACGCGGGTGAAAAACAGGGTCAGCATGCAGGATATTGCCGACAGCATCGGGGTGTCGAAGGTAACCGTCTCCAAGGTGCTGCGGGGGAAAAGCGACGTCAGCGAAGCAATGAGCCGGAAGATTACGGCGGCGGCGGAGCGCCTCGGGTATGTTTACGGCGGCGGAAAAAAAGAGAATCCGCTCCGGATCTCCGTGCTTTCGGCGGAGCATTTTCTGGGGGGAAACGAGTGCTTTTACGTCCGGCTGTACCGGCATCTTTCGGAGGAATTTGAAAAGCTGAACATCGACCCGATCCTCAGCGTGATCGATTTTAAAAGCGAGGCGGAGCTTTTGGTTCCGGAAAAGCTGAAGAACCGGGAAACGGACGGCGTTGTCCTTCTGGGCCAGCTTTCAAAGGCCTATGTGGAACGCGTCATGTCGCTCGGAATCCCGGCTGTTTTCCTTGATTTCTATTACGACGGCTTCGAAGTGACCAGCATCAATACGGACAATTTCTTCAGTGAATACGAACTGGTGAACCGCCTGATCCGCCTGGGGCACACCCGAATTGCTTTCGTTGGGACCCTCGGCGCCACCAGCAGCATTCAGGACCGCTTCCTCGGCTATTACAAGGCCCTCATCGAGCATGAGATTCCCCTTAATCCAAAGTGGATTTTCGATGACCGCGAGCCGGACGGCCGGTACCTCGACATCGCGTTCCCCGCGGAAATGCCCACCGCCTTTGCCTGCAACTGCGACGAGGTCGCTCTCCGGCTGATCCGCCGCCTGACAGAAAAGGGCTGGCGGGTTCCGGAGGACATTTCAGTGATCGGCTTTGACGATTCGCTGCGGTCCAGCCCGGAAATTACGACCGTGCGCGTCGATCTGGAGGGAATGGCCCATGCGGCGGCAAAGGCGATGCTGCGGGAGATCGGGGGCAACCGCCGGAGAAACCGGATCCTGATCAAAGGGGAAATCCTTCCGCGGGAATCTGCTGCAATCGCTAAAATTTAAAAAAGCGGGTGAGAATTTTGAGCTTTCCGGAGCGTTTTATTTGGGGCGCGTCCACCGCGGCTTATCAGATCGAGGGGGCGGCCGGGGAAGACGGCCGCGGGCCGTCCGTCTGGGATATGGCCTGCCGGCATCAGAAAATTGTGTGGAACGGCGAGACCGGGGACACGGCGTGCGACCACTATCACCGCTGGCGGGAGGATATCGGCCTGATGAAGGAAATCGGAATCCGGGCATACCGCATGTCAATCTCCTGGACCCGGCTTTTTCCGGAGGGAAGGGGCCCAATCAACCAGAAGGGGCTGGATTTTTACCGCCGCCTGACCGACACCCTTCTTGAAAACGGAATTACGCCGTACATAACGCTTTTCCATTGGGACTTCCCCTATGCGCTGTACCAAAAGGGAGGGCTGCTCAACGGCGACAGTCCCGACTGGTTTGCGGAATACGCAGGAGCCGCCGTTGCGCAGCTTTCCGGAACGGTAAAAAACTGGATGACTCTGAACGAACCGCAGTGTTATGTTGATCTCGGCCACCGGACCGGGACACACGCGCCGGGGCTCAGGCTCCCGATGAACGAGGTGCTTCTCGCAGCGCATCATCTGCTGCTTGCCCACGGGAAAATGGTGCTGGCGATGCGTGCGGCAGCGAAGCAGCCTCTGAAAATCGGAATTGCCGAGGCCTGCGGGGTAGCCTGCCCGGAAAAACCGGAGGATACGGAGCTTGCGAGGAGCGCGACCTTTTCGGTTCGGCCGGAGGACACCTTCAACAACACCTGGTGGAACGACCCGGTCTTTTTCGGCGCTTATCCGGAGGACGGGCTGAAGGCTTATGAGAAGGACCTGCCGTCGATCGGCCCGGACGATCTGAAAATCATCCGTCAGCCGATTGATTTCCTCGGGCAGAACATTTACCACGGCGTCGTCGTGCGGAGGGCTGCGGACGGAACTCCGGAGCTGGCCGCAGAAAAGCCGGGCGCCGATCGGACCGATATGGGCTGGTACGTTGTTCCGCAGTCGCTCTATTGGGGCCCTCGCTTTTTCTGGGAGCGCTACCGCACGCCGATTGTTATCACGGAAAACGGCGTGGCCATAACGGATTGGGTCAGCGAGGACGGCAGAGTGCACGATCCGCAGAGAATCGAATTCATGCGGCGCTATTTAAAGGAAAATCTCCGCGCCATCCGGGACGGGGCCGACGTGCGCGGCTATTTCTACTGGTCGCTGCTCGACAACTTCGAGTGGGATAAGGGGTATTCAAAGCGTTTCGGGCTGATTCACGTCGATTATGAGACGCAGGAACGCCGCGTTAAGGATTCCGGCCGCTGGTACCGCGGAGTAATTAAATCCAACGGCGGAAATCTGTAAATATTTGAAAGAGGGAATCCATATGGAACCGAAGGAGTATCTGTCTCCGGAGGAACGTTTTGCAGCGCCGGATGATCCCGCCCTGCAGTATACGGGGCGAATTGATTTTGACGACCCTTCCGCGCCGGTTTTTATAAACCCGTACACCTCGGTGAAGCTGCGATTCACCGGCACGGAGCTGAAAGTGATCCTGAAAAACAAACATTTTTACTGCGATAATTATCTCGGCTTTCTGCTCGACGGGGATCAGCGAGCAGTCCTGCTTCCGATGGAGGAGAAAACGGTTTGCCTGACCCTCGCGGAATGCCTTCCGGAGGGAGAGCACGAACTGTTCCTTTTCAAACGCATGGACATGTGCCATATTTTTACCCTTTACGGCTTTGTTCTGGACCGGGGTGCGCGGATTTTCGCCCCGGAGGAAAAGCCGGAACGGAAAATCGAGGTGTTCGGCGATTCTGTTTCCGCGGGCGAGCTTTCGGAAGCCGTCGAATATGTTGGGAATTACGATCCGCCGCACAACGGCGAATATTCGAATTCGTATTTCTCCTACGCGGCCGCCGCGGCGCGCAGACTGGAGGCGCAGCTTCACGACGTATCTCAGGGCGGGATTGCGCTTCTGCACGGCACGGGGTTTTATTTTGAACCGGATTATATCGGCATGGAAGAGGTTTGGGACAAGATCGTGTACCACCCGGAGCTCGGCTGGGTGAAAAAATGGGACTTCAGCCGGTATACTCCGCATGTGGTCATCGTCGCGATCGGTCAGAACGACGCGCATCCGGTGAATTACATGCAGGAGGACTGCAAAAGCGAACGGTCCGAAAACTGGCGGCAGCATTACGAAGCATTTCTGCGTTCCCTGCGGCGAACTTATCCGAAGGCGCTGATCGTTGCGGCGACCACGATTATGTGCCACCATCCGAACTGGGACGACTCCATCGGCGCGGTATGCGAACGGATCGGCGACCCGAAAATCGTTCATTTCCTTTATTCGCGGAATGGGAGCGGCACGCCGGGGCACGTCCGTATTTCCGAGGCGGAGGAGATGGCTGAGGAGCTGAGCGGCTTTCTTCAGTCCTTCGGGGACGAAATCTGGAAGTAAAGGAGAAGACGGCGGGCGGCTTGGGGCAGAGCTGACCGGAAAGGAATACAAAAATGGGAAAAATTAAGATCCTCGGGGATGCACTTCCGAATATCCCTTGGCAGGAAGCTTCCGCAGACGATACGGTCCTGTGGCGGTACCGTGAGAACCCGATTATCGGCCGGAACCCGATTCCGGGAGTGGCGCGCATTTTCAACAGCAGCGTTCTGTCCTGGGAGGGCGCTTTCATCGGGGTCTTCCGCGGCGAACAGACGAACGGAATTCCCGGCATTTATCTCGGCCGAAGCGCGGACGGGATTCGTTGGGAGTTCGACCGGGAGCCTATTCCGTTTCAGGACGAGGAGGGAAAGCCGTTCCTGCCGGTTTACGCCTATGATCCGCGTCTCGTAAGGCTCGGGGATACCTGTTACATCATGTGGTGTCAGGATTTTTACGGCGCGGCAATCGGTCTTGCCAAAACAACTGATTTTAAAACCTTCACGCGGCTGGAAAACCCGTTCCTTCCGTTTAACCGGAACGCGGTGCTTTTCCCGAAGAAGATCCACGGGAACTACGCGATGCTTTCCCGCCCGAGCGACGGCGGCCACACCCCGTTCGGCGACATTTTCCTCAGCGAGAGCCCCGACCTCGTGTACTGGGGACGCCACCGCCACGTGATGGCGCGCGGCGAAGGGTGGGAGTCTCTGAAAATCGGCGCGGGCGCTTCTCCGATTGAGACCAGCGAGGGCTGGCTTCTGTTCTACCACGGAGTCATTGGAACCTGCAGCGGCTATGTGTACAGCATCGGCGGCGCGATTCTCGACCGCGAAGATCCGTCGGTCGTCCGGTATCGCTGCCCAAGTTTCCTGCTCACGCCGGAGGAATGGTACGAGGAACGCGGATTTGTGCCAAATGTTGTTTTTCCGTGCGCCGCGCTGACTGACGCCGCAACCGGGCGCATCGCCGTCTATTACGGAGCCGCGGACAGCTGCGTTGCCCTCGCGTTCACCACGGCGGAGAAGGTTGTCTCCCATATCAAAGCCAGCAGCGTGCTGACGGATTCCGACCGGGAAATGGGGCGCAGATAAATCCCTGCGCCGAATCTAAGGAGGGGAAAGCGATGACGGAAAACAGAAGGGACGGGGAGGAAGCCTCCTTCAATCCCGAAAAAACGCCGTTTATGGAAACCGGCGATCCGGCCGGAATGAAAAAGCGTCGTTCCTTTAACGAAGACGCCGCGAATTACGACAAATGGCGCCCCGGGTATCCCGACGGGGTGTTTGAGGAGGTCGTTCGCTATTCGGGAATCGGGCCCGGGAAACGGGCGCTCGAAATCGGGATCGGCACCGGTCAGGCCACCGGGCCGATTTTAAAGACGGGATGCGCCGTAACCGCGGTGGAGCTCGGCGAAAACCTGGCCGCCTATGCAAAGGAGAAATTCCGCGAATCCATGAACCTTACGGTGCAAAATC
>JAEWRF010000017.1 GCA_023460155.1 Bacillota bacterium
AAGCCGTCCGGCAGGCGGCTGGCCGCAGCTTTCTGGTCACCTGCGGCCTCCCGAATGCACCCGTAACGGCGGACCGGGCAGCTTTGAAGCTGACTCTTACGCGGAACCAGGAAAAGATCTCGTGCGAAACGGAACTGGACACCGGAGAAATCCGCGCCTGGCAGACCAAATCGTCCTCCTCCGCGCCTTCGTCCAGCAGAGCGCCCTCTTCCGCCGCTCCGGTGCCGAAAAAAGCTGCGCTGCCCCTGTGGATTCCGTTTGCGGCCGGAATTTTCGCGGCCGCCGTAATCGCCGCCCTGATTCTCCTGCTGCGCCGCCGATCGGCGCGAAACGCGGCAAAACGGGAAGCGGAGCGGAAAAAGGCCATTCCGACCCCTCCGCCGCCCTCGACGCAGGCCATTCCGGTCCCGGAATCCCCCAAGCCAAAACCTCCCGTGGCACCCGAACCTCCGCCGGCACTCGCTCATCTGATTCTGACCCGCGTCGGGGTGACCGAGACCGACACCTACGAGCTGGATATGCCGGAGAGGCTGACAATCGGGCAGTCGCCGCAAGAATCACAGCTTTCGTTTCCGGAAGATGCGATTCTCGCCCCTGCGCACTGCCGTTTGGACTTTTCGGAGGGGAAACTGACGCTGACCGATCTCGGCTCCGCGGGCGGCACCTTCGTGAACGGCGTGCCGGTTTCCGGCGAACGGGAACTGAGTCAGGACGACATTCTGCTGCTCGGCTCCATGGAGCTGCGCGTCAACTGGAAACCTCTCGGCTGAAAGATAAAGGCTATCAAAAAATGCCGCCCCGAACCGTCGAAAACCGACGGCAGGGGTGGCATTTTTCATTTCGATCGTCTATAATCGAACCAGCAGCGGAAAGGATGGATTTTTGCCAATGAGTATTAAATTTGACGAGCCTGTTCTGCAATATATGGAAGAGAACCGGCAGGCTCTTCCGGAACTTCTTAAAGCCCTCTGTCGGATTCCCGCACCGTCGCACCATGAGGAAAAGCGTGCGGAATTCTGTCGCGCCTACCTGGAAGAGGCCGGGGTGCAGGGCGTTTATATCGACGAAGCGCTCAACGTCGTCTATCCGTTTCAGGCGGAGGGCAAAAACGACCTGACCATCTTCATGGCGCACACCGACACCGTATTCGACGAATCCGTTCCGCTGAACCCGGAGGTTCGGGACGGAAAGCTTTACTGCCCGGGCGTAGGGGACGACACCGCCAGCGTGGCCTGTCTGCTTACGGCGGCACGCTGTCTGGCGCAGGGAACCGCCAAAACGGACCGGGGTCTCCTGCTGGTCTGCAACTCCTGCGAAGAGGGGCTCGGCAACCTGAAGGGCATCCGGGCCCTGACGGAGTATTACCGGGGCCGGATCCGCGAGGTGATCCCGTTTGATTCCCAACGCCATCTGCTCTGCAACCGGCCGGTCGGTTCCCTGCGCTACCGCGTGACGGCGCGGACTTCGGGAGGGCATTCCTTTTCGAACTTCGGGAACCGGAACGCGGTGGCGGCCCTCGCCGCCGTTATTTCCGAGCTCTACACGCTCAAAATTCCGGCGGGCGAGCTTTCCACCTACAACGTGGGCACCATCCGGGGCGGCACCTCCGTCAACACGATTGCCGAGGAGGCCCAAATGCTTTTTGAATACCGTTCGGTCAGCGCCGAGGCGCTCGCGCGGCTGAAGAATTTCTTTTTCGGCACTCTGGAAAAGCACCGCGGGAACGGGCTGGAGCTTACGGTGGAAACCGTTGGGGAACGCCCGTGCATGGGGGACGTCAACCCGCAGAAGCAGCAGGAGCTCACCGAACGCTGCTGCTCCGTAATCGCAGAGATCACCGGAAAGCGCCCGAGGCTGGAATGCGGCTCTACGGATTCGAACCTGCCGCTTTCCCTCGGAATCCCCAGCGTGACGGCCGGGCTCCATGTGGGCGGAGGCGCCCACACCCGGGAGGAATGGATCGACCCCGACTGTCTCGACACCGCTCTGAGGCTCTGCCTCGCGATGATTCTGAACGTCTAATTTTCCGGACTCTCCGCTTCGGACTGTCTGCTCATGGGAACCTCCTTCATGAACAGCACAAGAATCAGGGAAACCAGCGTCACGGCCGCGCAAATCACAAAAACAAGATGAATGGAGCTGGAAAGGACCTGTCGTGCCCGCGACAGAACGGCCTCAAAATCCGGCAGAAGACCGGCCGGAATCATGGCCTTCATGGCGCTGACGGAAGCGGAATCCGCAATTGAGCTGCCGTCCGTCAGCCTGTGCGCCACCTGGGGCGGAAAGGCGCTTACATTCAGAGTCCCAATGCCTTTGCTCAGGGAACTGCTGAAAATCGTGCCCAATACGGACGACGCGACTGTCTGCCCCATCATTCGGAAAAACTGGATCGACGAAGTGACGACTCCCATCCGGCTGTTCGGGAACACATTCTGCGCGGTCACATTGAAAATTGCCATGGCAATGCCGATACCAAGTCCCATGATGACCATTGCGGCTACAATAACGGCGTCATCCGACCCGCCGTTAAGAAGCATAAGGATCACCACGCCGGCGCCCATCACCAGAAATCCGACGGCCGCAAGCAGCTTATATCGGCATGTTTTGGAAATGACCATTCCGCTGATCATAACCCCGACGATCAGGCTCACCATCATCGGTGTGATGACGGCGCCGGAGCTGCTGGGCGAAAGGCCCTTCACCTCCTGTAAAAACAGCGGCACGAAAATAACGCAGGCCATCATCACTCCGTTGAACAGGAACATCTCCATTGCTGAAAAATTGAAAATCGAGTTCTGAAAAAGCGACATCGGGATGATCGGGTCGCCGGCTTTTCGTTCGATTCGCCCGAAAACGGCAAGCATCACAGCCGCAAAGGCAAGCATTCCTATAATCGGCGCGGAATTCCAGGAGTATTTTTCACCTCCCCAGGAAAACGCAAGCAGCATCGGAACCAGCGCGGCAATCAGGACAGCCGCTCCGGCAAAGTCGATTTTTCCGCCGCTTTCCGCCGCATGAGACGCGGGAAACGCGAAAACCAGAATCATAAGCGCGAGCACGCCGATGGGCAGATTGACAAAGAAAACCCACCGCCAGTTCAGCCGGTCGGTAATCAAACCGCCCAGAACCGGCCCGACCAGACTGGCGACTCCAGAAGCCGCCGATACGATGCTTCCGTATTTCGCACGGTCTGCCGGCGGAAACAGAATCCCGATGATCGCCATGGTGTTGGAGATCAGAACCGCCCCACCGATTCCCTGCAAGCCGCGAAAAGCAATAAACTGCGCCATGCTCTGCGATACTCCGCAGAGGACCGAACCCGCCAGAAAAACAACGATGCCAAAGAAATAAATCGGCTTGTATCCATAGACATCCGAGAGCTTCCCCACAAGCGGCATTGAGATGGTCATTGCAAGCAGATAGGCCGTTACGGGCCAGGTGTAGTAGGCCGTGCCGTTCAGACTCCCGATGATTTTCGGCATTGCGGTGCTGACAATGTTGCTGTCGAGAGAGGCTAGCAGGATCCCGGCCATCGCGCCGATCAGGATCCATGCGGTCCGCTTTTTGCTCCCGTTCTGTTCTGCCATAAAACATCCTTCTTTCTAAATAATAATCCGACCGTTCGGTATCTATCGCTGACAATTATTCCGACCGTTCGGTATGTTTAGCACAAAAAAATTATGCCTTGATCTGCTGGTAAAAACTGTTCCACAATTCCAGCAGGGAATCCGCCGAGGTTTCACTTTCCCCGAGCATCATATGGCTCATGCCGATTCCGCTGCCTGTGTGAACAAAAATGCCCGCAATTTCCCCGTCGCTCATGGAGGAGCGGATTTCCCCGCTTCCCCGCGCGGCACGGACGACCGCTTCCCAGGAATCCATTTCCTGTCGGGAGGATTCCAGCATTTTTTCTTTAAAATCAGGGAAAAGACGAAGCGCATCAAAAATGAGTGAGTAATAGTTCAGGTCAAAGGAATCGCCGTTGCAGAAGCTTTGAAAAGACTCGTAAACACGCTTCAGATAATCGACGTAGCCGTGATAGAAATCGTATAAAGAGGTTTTGCTGAACCTCGCATAATCCACGTAGATCAACGACGAAAACGCCTGGTTGATGATTTCAAGATATACCTGTTCCTTGCTGTCGAAATAATGGTAGAACGCTCCCTTGGAAAGCCCCGTTTTTTCCACGATTTCCTTCATGGTAACTTCTTTAAAGCTTTTCTGCAGAAAAAGCCCGAAGGCCGCCTGAAGGATATGATCTCTTGTGTCTTTCATAAGCGCTCCTCAAAACCGACCGTTTGGTATGTTTTCATATTACCACGCTTACTCTGCCATGTCAAGAATTTTCGACCCTTTATTTCACCGCAAATGGCGACGTCCACGCGCGGTTGCCGTTCCGGTCCCAAAGTTCCACACGCACATAGCGATCGGTCTGCTTGACTTCGTAGGAGGCGGACTCGGTTCCGCCGCCGAAGGTCACGCGGTCATGGCACCAGGCCGTGTTGCTGTAGAACACAACGGACTCCACCGGGGAACAGCGAACCTCCACGTGCCCGTTTGCGAATGTCACCGAGCGGAACCTCGGGCCCTGGGAAGCGTAGAAGCGTCCCTCCCCGATTGCCTGCTGCACCGCGTCGGCGGAGCGTGACGGCGCGTTGACCATGAGGTAGGAGCGGGTGTGCTCCCCCCGGTAAAAGTGGCTGTCGTCCGCCGCCATGCAGCGGATGTATTTTCCTTTTGCCGCCCAGAGGTCAAAGTAAAGGCTGGAATCGGCCCGGTCGCCGTTCCACGGAAGAGTGGAAACGGAATTGTAGATCTCCGCGCCCCCGAGGCCCGTAAGGGAAAGACAGGAGTCGGGATCCGTCAGCGACCACGCCGGATGCGCGAGAATCGGGATTCCTCCCGCTGCACGGATCGCGTCGATGATCTGCTGCGGAGTTCGCGGCGACGCCTGGCTCAGCCTCACCGGCGAACGCATACCGGCGCCCACGATATGATAAACCGGGGGATGCGCAATATCGCCGACATCCCATTCCCCGCCGCTCAGCAGCACAACGCCGTCCCGCTCCCCTTCTTTGCTTTGAACCCAGTGATCCGTCAGAGCGAGGAAATCATACCCCGCCCGCCGGTAGAGCTCCACGGCATCCTCCGGGGACAGATGCCCGTCGGAGCGAGTCGTGTGCATATGTAAATTA
>JAEWRF010000018.1 GCA_023460155.1 Bacillota bacterium
CTTTAACACCATAGGAATACAGAGGGCCATACACACCATCCATACCCTTCTGTTCACCCACAACGCTGTAATCGTTGCATGGAAAGCCGAACGCCAACGCATCAATAGGTGCTAGCTTTGTCATATCAAACTTTCGAATATCTTCATGGTATACTGTTTCCGGGTGATTTGGACATATATTACGACGGTAAGTTTCGCAGGTATCATTATCATAATCATTTGCCCACTGATGAATAATACCAAAATTTTCATCTGCAATGTGTGCATTCATAGCTCCCCACGCAATGCCGCCCGGCCCACAGAATAATTCGCCTAAATGATATATCATATTATTTACCTCTTTTAATTGTGGCGCTTTATCAGCAAGTCAATCAGATGTTGTATGAGATGCTTTTCCTCTTCATTGAGAAGATCGACGCCTTTAAAAAATCTCGCGAAATCGGCAATGGATGACTTATCTAAATATCCTGCTATCATATAAAGTGAAATAATATCAACGCAGTAAAATCCAGCTAGCTTTTTTAAGTCAAAAGGTGAAGGCTCCTTGTTCTTTCCATTTTCGATTTTGCTGAGCTTAGAATCAGAAACACCTGTTGCAGCATATACATCTTTCAATGAGAGGGCTTTTTTTTCTCTCAATTCTTTCAAGTATGCCCCCAGTGTTGACATGGTATCACCTCTAAAAATAGTATAGCACAATCGCTGCGATATTGCAATGCAAAGTTAAATATGCTGCTATATCGCAGCGATATCTGCAGATATAAAGCTGGATAACTGCCCCAAGTAACCTGTTCACTCTCGATGATATCGGCGCTGGGACGGTTTATGAGGTTATTCGGCAACTGAAAATGATTAACTGGTTGCTGGGGACGTAAACTCCATGTTTGCGAGCGTAAAAGCGAGTTACACCTTTCGTATTCTGAAAAAGCAGTCTGGGATAACCTTGGGATACATTTGGGATAACACCCAACTGAAAAGGGCAAATTCGCACGGACGACTACAAACGATCGAGCGCCACAGACCGCATCACACCGCCATTTATTTGCATTCACGATGATTCGCAAAAAGCACCAAAACGCGCTGGCAGTGTGGAGGTCAGCGGTTCGATCCCGCTATGCTCCACCATAACAAAACCCGCATGGCTCTAAGGCCTGCGGGTTTTTTGTTGCCTGAATTTATTGTTCCGTAATCGACATCAAAGCAGCTTTTGGGATACACTTTGGAATACATCAAAAAAAATCGCCCTAGAAGCCAACGAATTCAGGAGCAAAACAATAGCTATTCTCGTTTTCGGAGGCACTTTTCTCTCATGAAAGATCTCCCTGCTATTTTTGATGTGGTTGGCCAAACCTACATTTTATTTTAGCAGGGTCTTTTATTCGGCTAAAGCCATCTTCGATTCCGGCGGCTAAGCCGGTGGTTTATTTCGGGTAGGCAAAACAATGAATACCCCTTGCAAGCTGATCAAGGCTTGCAAGGGGTATTTTGTTATTATTTGGAAAACCAGGAAGTTGCCTAACTACTGGGTTTTAATTGGTTGCGGAGGTCCACAAGTTGCCATGCTTGAATTACATATCTCACGATCGTTTTTGAAAACGACTGCATAATGCCACATGAGGATAAAAGCTCAAATAGTCTTTCGTTGGTTGTGGTGGTCGGAAATCGGTGGACATATCGCATACTATGTGGGCCTTTGCGTGATCGTTTGCGCGGTTACTATTTCAATTCTTACCTCATTTGAAAACCGGAACCGGTTCCGGTTTTTCATCTCTCATTTCGACATTTAGGATTGTTCTGAGTTCTTTTGAGGGATATAATATGGAAGGAAATTCATCCCAGTTAATCCTTTGGTTGCAATTTGTTTGTTGTTTATAGGACGGTGGAGAATTCATGCACTTATATTACGGAAGCTTATTTTTACTAAAGTGGTGAGGAGCATGTACATAGCCCATAAAAGCGACGACGGCCGGATGCAGACCATAGATGAGCATCTTTCCGGTACGGCGAAACTGGCGGAAGGTTTCGCGGCTTCCTTCGGCGCAGGAGAATACGGCAACTGTGTGGGACAGCTGCACGACGCGGGAAAATATTCTGTGGAATTTCAGAGGCATATTATGCAGAACGGTCCCAAAGTGGACCATTCCACAGCAGGTGCACAGGCTGTTTTAAAGGCATATCCAACCGGCCCCGGAAAGGTCCTGGCTTATTGCGCTGCAGGACATCATTCCGGCCTACCAGACGGCGCGGGAGAGTCCGATTCCACTCTCTCCGCTCGGCTGAAACGCCAGGTGCCAGATTTCAGCCCGTTTTACCGGGAGATTGATCTTCCGGGCCTTCTCCCGAAATCGGCGCCATCGATCCACATGATTGGGAATTGCGGCTTCACCGCTTCTTTTTTTATACGGATGCTTTATTCTTGCTTGGTTGATGCGGATTTTCTTGACACAGAACGCTTTGTCTCCGCTGAAGCAGTCAGGAGGGGTGCCGGAGAAAGAATTCCGACTCTCTACACAAAGCTGCAAAAACATCTGGAAAAATTTGCGCATCCGATCGGAATTCTCAATGAAAGACGCTGCGAGATTCTTCATACCTGCTTGCAAAAGGCTTCAGGGCCGAAGAGCCTTTACACGCTGACAGTCCCGACGGGCGGAGGAAAGACGCTCTCCTCTCTCGCCTTCGCGCTCCGGCATGCTGTAGAGCACGGCATGAGCAGAGTTATTTACGCGATTCCATACACCAGTATTATCGAGCAGAATGCGGCCGTGTTCCGAGATATTCTGGGGGATGAAAATGTACTGGAGCATCAGAGTAATTTCACCTTTCCGGATTGTACAGAAGATCAAGAGAGCCGGGAGCAGGAGAAACTGAAGCTTGCCTCCGAGAACTGGGAAGCTCCGATTATTGTAACGACAAACGTGCAGTTTTTCGACTCTCTGTTCGCAAATCGCTCCTCGCGCTGTCGGAAGCTCCATAACATTGCGGGTAGCGTCATTATTTTCGATGAGGCGCAGATGATCCCCCGAGAATATCTTCAGCCCTGTATCCGTGCAATCTCGGAGTTGGTGCTCAACTACGGCTGCACGGCGGTTCTGTGCAGCGCCACCCAGCCCGCGCTTGAGGGCCTCTTCCCGGAGGAAATAAAAAGCACGGAAATCTGCGAACGCGTTCCCGCAACCTACGAGTTTTTCCGACGCACCCGGATGGTTCAGACCGGGGAGCTTGACGACAGAACTCTGGCGCGGGAGCTTGGCGCGCAGAATCAGGTGCTGTGTATCGTAAACACAAAAAAGCACGCGCAGGAACTTTATTTGCAGTTAAGCCATGAGGGAAGTTTTCACCTTTCCACCCTGATGACGCCGGACCACCGGAAGCGGGTGCTGAATAAGATTCGGAAACGCCTGAAAGAGGGGCGGCCCTGCCGGGTGGTTTCCACCAGTCTGATTGAGGCCGGGGTCGACGTCGATTTCCCCACCGTATACCGCGAGGAAGCGGGACTGGATTCCGAAATTCAGGCGGCGGGGCGCTGCAACCGGGAAAACCGGCGCCCGGCAGAGGAAAGCCGGGTCGTGATTTTTCGCTCTGAGGAAAAGTACCGCAGGCATCTTCCAACCCAGCTCAAGGCCCCGACCGATATTACGCAGATCGTGGCCGGGAAATACGAAGATATTGCGTCTCCCGAGGCGATCCGCTGCTATTTCGAAACGATGTACCGCGTCTCCGGCGATCAGCTCGACAAAGAGAACATTGTGGAGCAGTTTGAACGGGGAGCGGCGGACAATTTCAATTTTCCGTTTGCCTCCATTGCGGACAAATTTCACCTGATTGACACGGAGCAAAAGCCAATTCTTGTTCCCAAAGGACCCGAAGTGCAGGCGCTTCTTCTTCGGCTTCGCGGCGGGGAACGGAGTCGGGAACTGTTCCGGGCGCTCAACCCCTACTGCGTTAATGTGTACCGGACTCATTTTCAATCTCTGTATGATTCCGGAAAAATCGAATTGCTGAACAACGGGTTAGCCGTTTTGGCCGATCCGGGTGCCTATTCGGAGGAAACGGGGCTTTCCTTTCAATCGGATTCAGGAGTTGCCTATCTTGTATAGAAGTGCGGCAGAGAAAACCGCCGGATTATGAAAGGAGTGGTTTTATGGGTTATGGAGTGAGGGTGGAAGTCTGGGGCCCGCTGGCGCTGTTCTGCCGGCCGGAAATGAAAGCGGAGCGCGTTTCCTACGACGTGATGACGCCCTCCGCCGCGCGAGGCATTCTGGAGGCAGTCTACTGGAAGCCTGAGATAATGTATCGGATCGACCGGATCTATGTGTGCAATCCGATCCGGTTCACGAACATCCGCCGAAACGAGGTTTCCGCCAAGCTGCCGCGCGGTGATGGGCTGGCTGCTTTAAAAGGGGAAAAGATTCCGTATCTGTACGCGCCGGAGGTCATCCAGCAGCGTGCCTCGATGCTGCTAAAGGATGTGCGGTATGTGATCGACGCCCATTTTGAGCTGACGGGCAAGGGCGGCGAGCGGGATTCGGAGGAAAAGCACTACGCGATTCTGATGCGCAGGCTGAAGAACGGGCAGTGCTTTCACCACCCCTGTTTCGGCTGCCGGGAATTTTCGGCATCATTCCGTCTGTTCGAAAGCCAGACCGTTCCCACCGCGCCGGAAAACATGGGAGAACGCGACCTCGGCTACATGCTGTACGACATGGACTATTCGAACCGGGAGGACATCCGACCGATGTTTTTCCGCGCCGTAATGAAGGACGGCAGGATCGACGTCGCGGGCAGCGAGGTGAAAGTATGATTTTGCAGTCGCTTGTACGCTACTACGAACTGCTCGCGGAAGAAGACAAACTCCCAAAGCCCGGTTATTGTACCGCCAAAGTCTCCTATGCGCTGAATCTTTCGGAGAACGGGGAACTGCTCGGCGTCGTCCATCTGAAACAGACGGTAAATCGCGGAAAAAAGGAAGTTGAGGTCCCGCAGGAGAAAGAGGTTCCGGAACAAAAAGTTCGTTCATCAGGCCCCTATCCGTACTTTCTCTGTGACAATTCCTCCTATATTCTTGGTGTCGACGGCAAAGGGAAGCCGGAAAGGACAAAAGAATGCTTTGAGCTCAGCCGGAAGCTGCATGAAACAGTGCTGAACGGTGTCGACAGCCCGGCGGCCGAAGCGGTGCTTGGTTTCTTCCGGAGCTGGAATCCGGAACAGGCGGAGGAGCATTCCGCACTGAAAGAGAGTCTGGAGGAAATCCGGTCAGGTGGGAACCTTGTCTTCCTGCTAAACGGGGGGCCGTTTGCACAGGACGATCCCGCTCTTCGCCGCGCGTGGGAGGATTATCGTGACGCGCAGGACCCCGGGACGCGGATGGTCTGCCTTGTCACCGGAAAGGAGGAGCCCATCGCCGTCCTGCACGGGAAAATCAAAGGAGTTGCTGGAGCTCAGACTTCCGGGGCTAACCTTGTGAGCTTCAACTCGGACGCCTACGAATCCTACGGCCGCGAGAAAGCACAGGGACTGAACGCACCGGTCGGGCAGCACGCGGCGTTCGCGTACGCGACCGTACTGAATTATCTTCTCTCCGACCGGGATCACCGAATCAGTCTCGGGGACACCACGGTCGTTTACTGGGCGGAAAACCCGAAGCCAGTCTATCAGGATATTTTTGCCGCAATGCTGAGCCCACAGGGGGAGGATCAGAACCGGCTGCTGGATAATATCATGAAACGGATCGAGCAGGGCAAGCCTGTCGCCGATGATATTGACATTCAGACGCCTTTTTATATTCTCGGTCTCGCGCCGAACGCTGCGCGGCTTTCCGTGCGGTTCTTTCTGCGGGACAGCTTCGGGAATTTCATCACCCACATCAAACAGCATTACGCGGACCTCGACATTGTGCACGCGCCGCAGGATTTCCCTTATCTCACACTCTACTGGCTGCTGCGCGAGACGGTGAACCCTAACTCAAACGACAAAGCCGCATCCCCCCTGATGAGCGGGGAGGTTATGCGCTCTATTCTGCTCGGGCTGCCTTACCCGCGGTCCCTGCAAAGCGCCGTAATGCTCCGCATCCGCGCCGAACAGGACGACGAAGGACATAACAAAAAGATTACCCGTGGTCGGGCAGCGATCCTGAAAGCCTGCCTGCGGCGGAATCCCGATAAGAAAAACTATGAGGAGGTATTGGACGTGTCTTTAAAGGAAGAAAGCGACAACCGTGCCTACGTTCTGGGCCGCCTGTTCGCGATGCTGGAAAAAGCGCAGAGGGATGCAAACCCCGGCATTAATTCCACCATCAAGGACCGCTATTTTACATCGGCGTGCGCCACGCCCGGAAGCGTCTTTTCAACGCTCTTTAAGCTGTATGAAAACCATATTGAAAAAATCCGGAAATCGGAAAGTGGCAGAGGCATTGCAATTTATGACGACAAGCTGGTAAGCAGCCTGATGAACAAGCTGAGGGTGGACGGAGACCCGTTCCCGGCACATCTGCTGCTCAATGAGCAGTCCATTTTCGTCCTGGGTTATTACCATCAGGTGCAAAGCTTTTTCACCCCGAAAGAAAAGAAACAGAATGCGGAGGAGGAATAAAAATGGCAGACCCAATTCAGAACCGGTATGAATTTGTGATCCTTTTTGACGTGGAAAACGGCAACCCCAACGGAGACCCGGACGCGGGCAATATGCCACGCACCGATCCGGAGACCGGCCTCGGCATCGTCACCGACGTGTGCCTCAAGCGCAAAATCCGCAACTATGTGGAAACGGTGAAGGAGGATGCGCCTGGCTACCGCATTTACATCAAGGACAACGTGCCGCTCAATACCAGCGACCGGAAAGCGTACGAGGCGCTCGACATCGACGAAAAGAAAATCAGCAAGAAGGACGACCCCGACATCGACCGGAAAATCCGGGACTACATGTGTGAGAACTACTTCGACATCCGCACATTTGGCGCGGTGATGACCACGTTCGTCAAGGCGGCCCTCAACTGCGGACAGGTGCGCGGCCCGGTGC
>JAEWRF010000019.1 GCA_023460155.1 Bacillota bacterium
CGTAACGGAACCAAATATTATAAATTGGCCTGCGGGATGGTACTTCCGCAGGCTTTTTCTTTGAACTTTTTTCAATACCTTAATACAATCTTTATATTAATTTTTAGATTATTTCAAATATAGAATAAAAATTCGCAAGTTTAGTAGAGAATTATCTCGCAAAACTGCGGAAAAGAGCCTCCGAAAACGAGAATTACTATCGTTTTCGCTTCTAAATTTGATGGTTTCTAGGGCGATTTTTTTCATGTATCCCAAGTGTATCCCAAGAGCCGTTTTGATATCGATTCCGGAACAATAAATTTGGGCAACAAAAAGCCCGCAAGCCCTAGAGCCATGCGGGTTTCGTTATGGTGGAGCATAGCGGGATCGAACCGCTGACCTCCACACTGCCAGTGTGGCGCTCTCCCAGCTGAGCTAATGCCCCGTGTGTCTATTTAAGACAGCTTTGTCATAATATCATACTTGGCATGGGATTTCAAGCCCCTTCGGCAAAAAAACAGGAAGAAAACAGAAGAAAAGCGATTCCACACCGTGGATTCAGCTCCGGACGGCGGTCTTAAGCGGCGCCTTTCGACTTCTGCGGGAAAGTCACTAAGAAAGATAATGTTTTCCGGTACCGATCTGTTAAATTTTTATCTTTTCTATTGCACACTATATGATATACTAAATAATCAGAAGTGAATGTAGTACTTTGGCGCATTGCCGAGGGGTAAGGTGTAATAAATTGCAGGCAGCAGAGCTTTCCATGATTTTTCCGGTCAAAAACGTGGAACAGGAGATTGCGGGAATCCTTTCTTTTGCAGCGGATCAGGCCCGGGAAATGAATCCCGAATTTATTATTGTTGATATGGGCTCCACAGACCGCACGGTATTTCAGTCGGTCCGGCTGATGAAGCTTCGCGGGCTGCACGGATTTGTCATTCAAAACGGTGAATCCGATGTATCCACGGCATTGAATACCGGGCTCCAGAAGGCCGAGGGACGGTATATTACTTTCGTTTTTGCCCGCAGACTGTACGAGGGCTTTCTTCCTGCCTATCTGGAGACGGCAAAGCGCTCTCAGGCGGACTTCGTTTTCGGGTGTTCTGGAAAGGAAGAAGCCAAGGCGGCGGAAAGGCGGAACATCAGCAGCGCGATACGTCAGCCGGGCGGAACGGAGTTCCTGAAGGACATGCTCCGCAAAGGTGCCGGTACCGATATCGCGGCCGTGCTGGTGCGGCGCGAATTTCTGCAGGAAAAAAAGATCCTGTTTCATGACGGGTGCAGCTACGGCTATGCGGAGGAATTCCTGTGCCGGTGCTTTCTGCAGGCCTCTTCCGTCGTTCAGGCCCCTGCGGTGCTGCAGCGGAATCCTCAGCCGGAGCTGAAACGCGGCAAACAGAAGCCGGTGGGGAAGCGGATTTTTCAGAGGGCGGAGGCAGCCCTCCGCGTCATTGACACGGTAAAATCCATCTCACCCAATGATACCGAACTGCTTCAGCTTATGGAGCGGAACCGCCTCCCAGCTGCGGTCATGAGCGGGGTGGACATTTTGCTCCGCGAAGGGAACAGCTTTCAGGAGGTTCGTTCCTGCCTGCGGACCCTGGGCTTCGACCGGTTTCTTGCCATTGGGCGGCAGACCGAGCCAAGGCTCCGGCACCGCATTGTTTTATGGCGAACCGTTCCGTGGCTTTACAGACCGTAAATATAACAAATAATAGGAAGACCTTCTAAAATCGTGCAGGTCAAACGCAGCTAACGCAGAAAGTAAAATTGCAAAGCGATTTTACGGTTGCGCGATTGATTGAGGGTCTGAAAGGCTGCGAACGCGGCCTTATTTTTTTGCAAGGAATTACTTGACAATAATACAATGCATTATATAATATAACTGAATAGGAGGTATCGACTTGGACATACAAATGAAAAAGGGGATGCTTGATGTCTGCGTCCTGAGCGTACTCTCCCGTGGTGACTCCTATGGATACCAGATTGTAAAAGATGTGTCGGAGTGTGTTGGGATTACGGAATCCACTCTGTACCCGATTTTAAAGCGGCTGGAAACAGGCGGATGTCTCTCTACCTATTCTGTGGCGCACAGCGGCCGCCTTCGGAAATATTACCGCATCACCCCGTTGGGAAAGATGAAAATAGAAGAGTTTTTCAACGATTGGCAGGAACTGCTTCGTATTTATGATTTTATTTTGCAGGAGGGCAACAAACATGGGTAAAAAGGAATATCTCAGGCGCCTTGGCTTTCTGTTAAGGGAGCTTCCCGCGGAAGAACGCAACCGCCTCATTGAGTATTACGGCGAGATTCTCGACGATAAAATCGAAAGCGGGCTCTCGGAGTTCGAAGCAACGGAGCAGCTTGGCAGCGTTTATGCACTGGCAAATAAAATTCTCGGGGAGAACCCGAATCGTCGCCGCGCGCCGGTGTGGAAGGTCACGGCGATTGTCGCGTCTACCGTGCTGGCCGTTTCCCTGGTCTGCTGGGCGGGGTATTCCGCTCTGAGTGCGCGTGGATCCGGAGCGCTGCAGTCAAAATCCGGGTTTTGGACCGGAAGCCCATGGGCGGTTTCGGGAACCGACTCCTCCGTTGAGCAGAAAACGTACACCGCATCCGCAGCGAACCTGAGAACGATCACACTCAGCGTGGAAAATAAAGAAGTTGATTTAATTCCCGTCAGCTCAGAGCAAATTACGGTGTCTTACCCGAAACATGTCTACGATCAATATGAGTTTTCCAGTCAAAACGGCACTTTCTCCATGATCAACCACGTGGAGGTTTCCGGCGGCTCATGGGGCTTTCACACTTATAATGACAAAATCAAGGTGCAGATTCCCGCGCAGTATATGGGAGATATCACCGTCAGCACGACGAACTGCAGCATCTCGGCCTCGAGTTTTACGAAGCTGGGCACTCTTGATTGCGAAACGGAAAATTCAGGCATTGCGATTTCAGATCTTTCCTCGCAGCAGATGAAGCTTCACACGCAGAATGCTGCCATCGCCTTAAAAGACGTAACATCCCAGCAGAGCCTTACGGCGGAAACCCAAAACGCGGTTATCGCGATGGACGACATCACAGCCCCCGATATTTCCCTGCGGACCGAAAACGCGATGGTCACGGGCGTCATCCGCGGAGCGGAGGAGGATTACTCCATTGACGCGCAAACGGAAAACGCCGTCAGCAACCTCACGAATCGAAGCGGCGGGAGCAAAAAGCTTTCGGTTCACACGACGAATGCGCTCATCAATATTCGTTTCGAAAAATGAATCCGCCCCAAAATAGATCCGCGCCGTCTTTTCAAGAGGGCGCGGACCTTTCTGTGTTTTTCTTGAAGAAATCTTACCGCTATGATATAATATTTTATAAACCACAACAGGAGGTTACCCGATTTTGGCAGAAATTCTACCGTCGCGATTGGAAGTCCCCGCCGGATCACACATGGAGTCGCACCCGTGCGCGCAGACCGACTATATCCGGGAAACCGGAGAAATCATGGCGATCCGTGCGCGATCCGGCGTGCCGACGGCTTTTGTGCATACCTACGGCTGTCAGCAGAATGTGGCGGACAGTGAAAAAATCAAAGGCTTTCTGCAGGAGATGGGCTTTTCCTTTTCGGAGGAACCGGAGGATGCGGATTTTATTCTGTTCAACACCTGCGCCATTCGCGAGCACGCGGAGGACCGGGTGTTCGGCAATGTCGGTGCCCTCAAGAACCTGAAGCGGCGGCATCCCTCCGTGGTAATCGCCGTCTGCGGCTGCATGATGGAAGAGGAGCGCTCCGCCGAGCGGATGCGCACGGTGTTTCCGTTTGTCACAATGGTGTTCGGCACCCATGAGATTTCCCGTTTTCCGGAGCTTATGTTCCGGACCCTGACGGAGGGACGGGTGTTCGAGCGGGGCAGCCGCGAGGGAGAGAAACGGATTTCGGAAGGGCTTCCCGTTCGCCGTGATTCCGATTTCAAGGCGTGGCTCACCGTCATGTACGGCTGCGACAATTTCTGCTCCTACTGCATTGTCCCCTATGTGCGCGGCCGGGAACGCAGCCGGGAGCCGCAAGCCATCCTGGAGGAATTCCGGGAACTGGTAGGGCGGGGCTACCGGGATATTACGCTCCTTGGGCAGAACGTGAATTCCTACGGAAAGAATCTGGAAAATCCCGTCCAGTTTGCGGAGCTTCTGCGGACGCTCGACGCGGTGGAAGGGGATTACCGCATCCGCTTCATGACCTCCCATCCGAAAGACGCTTCCCGCGAGCTGATCGATACCATCGCGGCGTCAAAACATGTTTCACGCCATTTGCATCTTCCGTTCCAGTCCGGAAGCAACCGGATCCTGAAAGAAATGAACCGCGGTTATACCAGGGAAAAGTATCTGGAACTGATCGCCTACGCGAAGGAGAAAATCCCGGAACTTTCCCTGACCTCCGACGTAATTGTCGGATTCCCGGGCGAAACCGACGCGGAATTCCGGGAGACGCTCGACCTGATCGAACAGGTCGGCTTCACCTCCCTTTACACGTTTATTTACTCCCCGCGCGAGGGCACGCGTGCGGCAAAGATGACGGATCCGACGCCCGCATCCGAAAAATCGGCGCGCCTGCAGGAGTTATGCGCTTTTCAGGAACGCATTTCCGCGCAGCGCTGCGCTTCTCAGGTCGGCAGAACGGAGCGCGTTCTGGTGGAGGAGCAAAGTGAAAAAAGCGGGCTGCTCTGCGGCCGTACGGACGGGAATGTCGTCGTCAATTTCGCCGGAGCCCCGGCACTGATCGGAACATTTGCGCGGGTTCGCATAACGGCGGCCCGCAACTGGATTTTAAACGGAGAATTGGTCAATCCTAAAGAATAAAAGGAGAAAAGACATGGATGTTATTGAGCTGGCGCGCGAGATCGGCAAGGAGATTCAGAAGGACGACCGGTATCTGAAAATGCAGCTTGCCATTCAGAATACGGATAAAGATGCTGCCCTTCAGGACCTGATCGGGCAGTATAACCTCAAACGTATGTCGCTTGATACAGAGGTTCAGAAGCCGGACAGCGATCAGGAAAAGGTGCAGGCATTCAGCCAGGAGCTTCGGGGCTTGTACGCAAAGATTATGGAAAATCCGAGCATGGCCGTTTACCAGCAGGCAAAAGGCGAACTGGATCATCTTCTGCAGCGGGTTCAGGCGATTGTAACGCAGAGCGCGAACGGCGAAGATCCGGAAACCACCGATTACGTGGAGTCCTCCTGCGGAGGAAACTGCTCCTCCTGCGGCGGATGCCACTGATTCCTCGGGAGGCGGTGGAGCATGGCATCCCTTTCCCCCATGATGCAGCAATATTTCGAAGCCAAAAAGCAGTATCCGGATACGATCCTGTTTTTTCGGCTCGGCGATTTCTATGAGATGTTTTACGACGACGCAACCCTTGCTTCCCGCGAGCTTGAGCTCACGCTTACGGGGCGGGACTGCGGCCAGCCGGAGCGCGCCCCGATGTGCGGCGTTCCGTTCCACAGTTATGAAACCTATGTGGCCCGGCTGATTGCCAAGGGCTACAAGGTTGCCATCTGCGAGCAGATGGAAGACCCTGCACTTGCCAAGGGACTTGTTAAGCGCGACATCATCCGCGTCGTCACGCCGGGCACTCTGCTGGAAAGCAGCATGCTCGACGAGACAAAAAACAATTTTATCGCTTCGCTCTGCGTGACCGGGACCGGCGCGGGCATCTGCTTTGCGGATGTTTCCACCGGGGAGCTTCACGCGGCTTCGCTGTCCGAAAAAAAAGCGGAAGATTTGACTCGCCAGCTCTGCGGGGAGTTTTCCCGCTTTTCCCCGCGGGAGATTCTCATCAATCAGGAGGCGCTGGACCTTAAGGGCCTTCCGGAATTTATCCGGAAGCGTCTGAGCGCAAGCCTTGAGCTGCTGGACGAAGCGGACTTTGCCCCGGAAGCGTGCGCCGCTCTGGTGCTGGAGCAGTTTCATAAGCAAAACCTGGAGGAGCTGGATCTTTCCGAAAAGCCGGAGATCACCCGTGCCGTCGGCGCGCTGTTTTCCTATCTTCGGAAGACGGAGCGCTCCGGCCTTGAACGCATGGAGGCCATCGACTTTTACAGCGGTTCCCAATTCATGCGCCTGAACCTCAACACGCGCCGGAACCTTGAATTGCTGGAAACCATGCGCAACAAGGAGAAAAAAGGCTCGCTCCTGTGGGTGCTGGACCGGACCCGTACGGCGATGGGCAAGCGTATGATCCGCAGCTGGATTGAGCGCCCGCTCCTGAGCCCCGCGCAGATCGGCCGCCGCCTCAACGCGGTGGAGGAACTCACCGGAGACGCAATCCTGCGGGACAGTCTTTCCGGCCAGCTTGCGGATGTGCACGATCTGGAGCGTCTGATGACCCGGATTGTCTACGGCTCCGCAAACGGCCGAGAACTCAAAAGCCTTTCCTCCGCGGCGGAAAAACTGCCGGTTTTAAAAAAGCTTCTTGAAAATTCCCACTCCGACCTGTTAAAGCAGATTTATTCGGACATCGATCCGCTTGACGATATCCGCGCCCTTGTGGAGCGTTCCATCGTGGACGAGCCCCCGTTTTCCGTACGGGAGGGCGGTGTGATCCGCCCGGGCTACAACGAGGAACTGGACCTGCTGAAGGGCGACATGAGCGACGGCCGAGGGATTGTCGCGAAAATTGAAGCGCAGGAGCGTGAGCGAACCGGAATACCGAAACTGAAAATCGGCTATAACCGCGTGTTCGGCTATTACATAGAGATCAGCAACGGCTATAAGGATCAGGCTCCGCCTGAATATATCCGCAAGCAGACCCTGACGAACTGCGAGCGCTTCATCACGCCGGAGCTCAAAGACCTTGAGGGCCGCATCCTCGGCGCGCACGACAAATCCGTACAGCTCGAGTATCAGCTTTTCGACGAGGTGCGGAAACAGGTCGCGGAGCAGACCGACCGCGTACAGCGGACGGCTTCGGCTGTCGCGCGGCTGGACGTGCTGCTTTCGTTCGCACAGGTTTCCGCCGACCGGAGTTATGTCCGCCCGGCCATCGGCCTCGACGGGAAAATTGTTCTGAAGGAAAGCCGCCACCCCGTGGTGGAAGCGCTTCTGGAGGAGCCGTTCGTGCCGAACGACGTCATCCTTGACTGCGGCGAAAACCGCGTCGCGATCATCACAGGGCCGAACATGGCGGGAAAGTCAACCTATATGCGACAGATCGCGCTGATTGTCATTATGGCGCAGATTGGCTGCTTTGTTCCGGCTTCCTCTGCGCAGATCGGCATTACCGACGCTATTTTTACCCGCGTGGGCGCTTCCGACGACCTCGCCTCCGGCCAGTCGACTTTCATGGTGGAGATGGCGGAAGTGGCTGAAATCGTACGGGACGCCACAAAGGACAGCCTTCTCGTTTTGGATGAAATCGGCCGCGGAACCTCTACCTACGACGGGATGAGCATCGCGCGTGCCGTGCTGGAATACGTCGCGGACCCGAAACTTCTCGGCGCCAAAACGCTGTTTGCCACGCATTACCATGAGCTGACCGCGCTGGAGGATCTTCTCCCCGGCGTCAAAAATTATAATATCGCGGTGAAAAAACGCGGCGACGACATCACATTTTTACGCCGCATAATCCGGGGCGGCGCGGACGACAGCTACGGTATCGAGGTGGCGAAGCTCGCCGGCGTCCCGAATAAGATCATTGCCCGCGCGAAACAGATTCTTGCCGAGCTGGATGCGGGAAAACAAGTTTCTCAGCCCAAAAGCCGCGCGAAGCACACGGAGGAGAACGACGATTTTCAGATCGCCCTGACCCCGCCGAACGAATCCGAGGTTCTGGATCAGCTCCGCAAACTTGATGTCAATACGTTAACGCCGATCGAGTGCATGAACACGCTGTTTGAACTTTGTAAGCTGGCACAGTAAGACTCAGGTGCAGGTGATAAAATGAAGCAAGAAGTGCTGAGAAACGGGAAAACGCTGAAAATTCGCAGCGCGGTCGAACAGGATGCCGAAAATTTGCTTGCGTACTGCAATTTGGTTGGCGGCGAAAGCGATTTCCTCACTTATGGGAAAAACGGCTGTAATCGAACAGTGGAGCAGGAGCGGCAGTTTCTTGGGGAGTTCCAAAATCAGCCGAATAGTATTTACTTGCTCGGTTTTATCGAAGAGGAACTCGTATGCTCCGCGAATCTCTGTGCGGAACCAAAAGCGCGCCTTGCACACAACTGTGAATTGGGAATAACGGTCCGAAAAAAGTTATGGGGTTTGGGCGCGGCAGGTATTTTGATGCAGGAACTCATTGATTTTGCGAAAAACCGGTCAATGCTTCGGGCAATCCATCTGGGCGTCTATGCCACGAATGAGCCGGCAATTCGTTTGTATCAGAAATTCGGCTTTCAAACGGTCGGACGATTAAAAGATTATTTTTCGGTTGACGGCCATTATTACGACGAGCTGTTAATGGATTTGTATTTATAATATCAGAAAAGGGGGCGCGCTCCGTGCCGAAAATTCATATACTTGACAAACAGGTCGCCGAATTGATCGCCGCGGGCGAAGTGGTGGAGCGTCCCGCCTCCGTTGTGAAGGAACTGACGGAAAACTCCGTGGACGCGGGTGCCGAAGCCGTTACGGTGGAAATCCGCAACGGAGGGATCACCTACATCCGCGTGACCGACAACGGCTGCGGGATCGCCCGGGAAGATGTTCCCGCCGCTTTTCTGCGCCACGCTACCAGCAAGATTTCCGGCAGGGACGACCTTGACGGAATCGCGACGCTCGGGTTCCGCGGGGAGGCGCTCGCTTCCATCGCAGCGGTGGCGCGCGTCGACCTGCTGACCCGCACGGCGGAGGAGCTTGCGGGCACGCACAGCGTGCTTTCCGAAGATATGGAGCCGGTGTGCGAGGATGCCGGGTGCGCAGAGGGGACAACCCTGGTTGTTCGCGATCTGTTCTACAATACGCCGGCGCGCATGAAATTCCTGAAAAAGGATTCGACGGAGGGCAACGCCATCGCGGCTGTCATCGACCGCGTCGCGCTTTCCCATCCGGAGGTTTCGTTTCGCTTCCTTCGGGACGGCAGGGAAGCCTTGCACACACCGGGGGACGGCAAACTGAAATCGGCCGTTTATGCGGTTTTCGGCAAAGAATTCACGGCAGGACTTCTGCCGGTCGATTACGAGCTGGGCGGCGTCCGTGTGACCGGCTTTGTCAGCAAGCCGGCTGCCGCGCGGCCGAACCGCAGCATGCAGTACTTTTTCATCAACGGGCGCTCCGTACGGAGCCGCACCGCGGCGGTCGCGCTGGAAGAGGCCTTCCGGGGTTCGCTGATGGCGGGCAAGCTGCCGGCCTGTGTGATGTACCTTTCCATCCCGTGCAGCGCGGTTGACGTGAACGTGCACCCCTCCAAAATGGAGGTTCGCTTTGTCAATGAAAAGCCCGTTTTCGACGCGGTCTATCACGGGGTCAAGACGGCGCTGAATCAGGGCGACACTCCTCCGGTGCTCGCGCTGAACCGGCCGGAACCGGCAGTGCTTCCGGTTTCCGCCCCGGTTAAACAGATGCGGTTTGCCGAAAGGGAAGAGGTCTCCCATCCGGCGCCGGCCGAATCTTTTCCGAATCCCGCGGAACGCTACATGGTGCACGACGTAAAAACGGATGTGTTTTCGGTTCCGAGGAAAGACACACCCGCTGAGGAGCCGCCGGCCGCGGCATCCCGGGAAGAAGTTTCTGCGGTTTCCGCCTGGGAAAAACCGACGGAACCGATCCCTGAGACCCCGGAGGAAAAGCCGGAGTGTCTGATCGGGGAGGCGTTTTCAACCTACCTGATTTTGGAACGCGGGGACGAGCTGGTTTTCCTCGACAAGCACGCCGCGCATGAGCGGCTGCTTTATGAAAAGCTGAAGGCCGAAGCCGGAAAGGCAGACCGCCAGATGCTGTTGGAACCGGTTCCGGTGACACTTGATAAAAACGATTACTCTGCCGTGCTGGATTCGCTGGAGCTTTTTGCCGAAGCCGGCTTCGAGGTGGAGGATTTCGGCAGCGGAACCGTACTGGTCCGAAGCGTGCCGATGATCCTTGGCGGCGGGGATGCCGCCGAGGCCGTGATGGAAATGGCGGGATATCTGGTCTCCTGCAAAAACGACCTTACGACGGAAAAGCTCGACTGGCTTTACCACAACGTGGCCTGCCGCGCGGCCGTCAAGGCGGGCGACGAAAGCTCTTCCGCCGAGCTGTGTGCTCTCGCAAAGCGCGTGGAGCAGGAGGATGTGCGCTACTGCCCTCACGGCAGACCGGTTTTCTTCATCCTGAAGCGGAAGGAACTGGAGCGGCAGATGGGGCGGATCCAATGAGCATCTTTGGAGTATCAGACGGTGCGCGGCAAAGCTCCGGGCGCCGTTCGGCGAAAGGGGTGACGCTGCGTTGAACAGTCGGTTCCTCAGAAAACTGGCCTCCGCCGTTCTTGCGGTTTTGCTGCTGGTTTACGTCGGTTATCAGATTTACAATATGCACCATACAAAAATTCTTACGGAAACCGCCGAGAATTTTACCGCTTCCGAGACCGTGCAGGCGGAGGGCATCGCCGTCCGCGCCGAAGTGCCGGTCAAAGCGGACGCGGACGGGGTGATTGATTACGTCCTCAATACGGGGGATAAGGTAAACAAGGGCGGAACAGTCGCCCTTGTTTACGCCAGCGAACAGCAGGCGGGGGCCTGCCGGGAGATGGGTACCGTGGACGGAGAGATTCAGAAGCTGCAAAACCTGCAGACCCCCGGCAATACCTATGCCGCAAGCCCGGATACGGTTAACAGCCTTATCAGCAGGGAACTTTCCGGACTGCTTTCCAAGACGGTGGACGGCGATTTCTACGGGCTTTCCCAGGAGCGGGAAAACCTTTTGTATCTGGTCAACGAGCGTCAGGTGGTCACCGGAAAGATTACCAGCTTCGGTGCAAGGATCAAGGCTCTTCAGGCGAGAAAAAGTGCGCTGACCTCTCAGGCCGGGTCTGCAAAGGCTTCCATTCTGTCCCCGGCGTCGGGATATTTCATCCAGTCCTCGGAGAACGTCAGCACACTGGATTACAACGGGGTGCTTTCCCTTTCAAGCGCACAGATCCGCAGCGCGGAGAAGGCCTCGCCGGAGCCGATGTCCGGCTCGGTCGGGAAGATATGCACCGACTACAACTGGTACTTTGCCTGCGTTGTTCCGGCCGGAAATGCCGCCGCGTTCCGCAGCCTGACTTCCGGCGGCACGGTAACGGTCGGCTTCCCGTTCGTTTCGAATGAAACGGCTCCGGCAACGGTGGCGGCGGTCAATCAAACCGGTGAAAATTCGGAAGCTGCGGTGATCCTTGAATGTGACTATATGAATTCGGCGCTTGCCTCGCTCGGGCGGGAAACGGCGCAGATCGTGATTCAGGAGTACAGCGGCATCCGCGTCAGCCGGAATACCGTGCATTTTCAGACGGTTTCCAAAGACGTAAAAGGGGCGGACGGAAAAACCACGGTGCAGAAAAAAGAGGTTATGGGCGTCTATGTCGTGAACGGCAGTATGCTCCAGTTCCGGCAGATCGTTCCGGAATACAGCACCGACGCCTATGTGATCTGCGATCCGAGCCCTCAGCCTGGAGACCTTATGACCTCGGATACGGTAAAGCTGCACGATGAAGTTGTTGTGGAAGGGACGGATTTATATGATGGAAAAGTCATCGGGTGAATTGGAAGAGCGTTTTCGCGACGTAGAGGAGAATTATAGAGAGATTCATGAAAAAATAGCCGAGGCCGCAAAAAAATCGGGCCGTGCTCCGAAGGACATTACCCTGCTTGCGGCGACGAAAACCGTCGCGCCGGAGATCATCAACCATGCCATTTCCCTTGGGCTTGACCATATCGGGGAGAACAAGGTCCAGGAGCTGACCGACAAATACGACGCCTATGATCTTTCGCACTGCGAGCTTCAATTTATCGGCCGTCTGCAGACCAATAAGGTGAAATACCTGATCGGCAAGGTCTCGATGATCCAGTCGGTTGACAGCGAAAAGCTGGCGTCGGAAATCTCCCGCCTGAGTGTGAAAAACGGTCTTGTCACAGATATTCTGATCGAAGTCAACATCGGCGAAGAAGAGAACAAATCCGGCGTGCTGCCGGACGCGCTCGGGGAGCTGCTTCTCAAAATCGCCCCCTTGCCCGGCATCCGCGTCCGCGGTCTGATGGCAATCCCTCCGGCCGGCGCTCCGGAGCGTGATACATTGAATTATTTTTTAAGAATGAACCAATATTTTGTTGACATAATGGCCAAAAAATTAGATAATGTAGCTATGGATTACCTATCAATGGGAATGTCTTCGGATTACTCACTGGCGATCCAGGCCGGGGCTAATCTTGTGAGGGTTGGCACAGCCCTTTTTGGCCCCAGAAACTATCAAAAATAATTTGGGAGGTCCTTTCCAATGGCCGGATTTGTTGAAAAATTTAAGGATATGTGGAATCCGCCGGAAGACGAATACGACGATTTCGGATATGATGCCGAACCGGAAGAGGTGAGCTCCATGTCGGGAGAGAAGCAGAACATTGAGCCGGAACAGCGCGAGACGAGGCGTCCTTCCGGAAATTCCGGCAACAAGGTGGTCAATATCCATGCCACGGCACAGCTTCAGGTCGTACTTTTCAAGCCGGAGCGCTTCGGTGAAGAAACCTGTGCCATTGCCGACGAACTTCTCAAAATGCATACGGTGGTTTTAAACCTGGAGAATACCAACAAGGATGTGTCGCGCCGCATCATCGATTTCCTGAGCGGCGTTGCCTACGCGAACGGCGGCAAAATCAAGCGCGTGGCTACGAGCACATTTATTATTACACCGTACAATGTCGATCTGACCGGCGACGACGTACTGGATGAACTGGAAAACAACGGTGTCTATTTCTGATGGACGGCGTTCCGGGGATGACGATGTGCTGGAAGCGCGGATCCGCGATGCCGTCCGCCTTTGCAGCTCTGGGGGCCGGGCCCGCTTCGTGGGATTTCTGGATGAACGTCAGGCAGTAATCGCGAAAAGATTATCGGAGAAGGCCGGTTTTTATAATTTTCTTCTTTTCGGAGGATACCCTCAGGCGGAGCGTGTCTATTTCGGGGCGTTTCCGGAATTTCTGGAACCGTGCCCGGG
>JAEWRF010000020.1 GCA_023460155.1 Bacillota bacterium
TGACGGCAGATTCCGGCCGGGCTTCCCAGGCGCGGCGCCTCGGGCGGGAAGCCATCGCTTCGGCGGCCCCGTACTTGAAGGACGGCGGCGGGTTCGTGTTCGGGAGGATTCTGCCGTGAGCCGCCGCACGGAAACGGAAGCGATGCTGCTCCGCTACGGAGAGCCGGTGAGCGCAAACGGAACGGAATTTCCGGCGGTGCTCCGGCCTCTGCGGTTCGACAGCACCTCGGAGGGGGCGTGCGGGGATATTCTCTGCACCGCCCCCGCTTTTCCGGGCCTTTCGCCCGGGGACGCGGTCGTGACCGCACACGGAAGCTATTTTGTGCGGCGGAGTGAAACCGTTCAAATCGGCAGGGAGGCCCTCTACTGCCGCGCCGTGCTGCGCCCCGCCCCGGCGGCGGACGTGACGGTCGAGACGGACGCGGGCGTTCTTGCCCGGGCGGAAAGCTGCAAAGCGGCACTCTCCGCCGCGTGCTCCGCGCCGATTCCGTGGGGCGCGTCGGAGGCCGACGCGGTCGCGGGCGGGGCGGTTACCTATGAGCTTGTGTTAACCGGGGTGGAAGCGGAAAACGGCGCCAATCTTGCCGCTCTCGCGGAGTTCCGGGTGGTGCTCCGGCGCTCCGGAAAAACGGAAACGTTTACGGGCTGCCGGTGGAAAAAAATCGAAGAATCAGCCGGGCCGTTTTCAGCGCCGCCGAATCTGACGGCTGTCGCGGCGGGCCGGAACGTGACGGAATAAGGAGGAAAACATGGGGCTTGACGAACTTTCGCGGGAGCTGGAGCTTGATTCCCTGCGCTACCCCCGCACGCTTGATCTGGAGGGGAACGGCGAATGAATCCAATGCGGTTTCGGGATTACAGGTGGCCGCAGAATCCGGAGACGGTGACGGTCGCGCGGAAAAAGGCGCTCGGCAGCTACCGGATTCCCGGCGCGGGAGACGTGGTGCAGGATCTCGGCTGCGCGGGGCGCGCGGTCTCGGGCTCCGGCCGCTTTATCGGGCCGGACTGCCTTGCGGAATACGGGAGGCTCGCGGCGGCGTTTTCCGAAGAGGGCCCCGGGCTTCTCTGTCTGCCGGGATTCCGTCCGTTCCCGGCGGTGTTTTCTTCCCTTTCGATGAAGGGGGAGGGCGGGCCGGACTGCCTGAAATATGAATTTACCTTCTCGGAGGACTGCTCCGAAAAGGCGGAAGAATCCGAGGTGACGATTCTGAGGAAGGTAAATTGCTCCGGCGGGGAAACTTTGTGGGAGATCGCGGCGGCAACCGGATCCGACGTGGATTCCCTGCTTGCCGCCAATCCGGGAATCGAGCGGCCGAACAATCTGCCCGCCGGAACGGAGGTGGCGATCCCGTGAACTGTTTTGCTCTTTCGGGCTCTGTGCAGCTTCCGCTGCCGGAGCCGGTAAAGCTGGTGTTCCGCGCCGACGAGGACGCGCCCGCAGACCGATTAACGGCCGCTTTCGCTTTTTCGCCCGCCGCGGGAGTTACCGGGCTGCAAATTGTGGAAGAAGACGGATCAACCTTCTTTGACGGGATTGTGGACGAGCAGATTCAGAGCGGCGGCCTGCTGACGCTTTCCTGCCGGAGCCGGGCGGCGCTGCTGCTTGACAACGAGGCTTTGCCGCAGGAATACGCCGCCCCTTCGCTCGGGCTGATCTTCGAGCGGCATGTGAAGCCCTACGGGTTTACTGCCTTCCGGGGAAACGGGGCGGTTTTTTCCTCCGCTTTTTCGGTGACGAAGGGCATGAGCGAGTGGCAGGCGGCAGAGGCGTTCTGTAACCAGTTTTTAAAGGTGATGCCCCGCGTTTCCGGGACCGTGTTTGATGCCTCCGGCGAAGAGCCGGAGGTCCCCGTGCGGTTCGGCGGAGTCGGGGGAATCCGGTACTCCTCGCTGACCGTCCGACATGAGTGGAGCAAAGCAATCACAGAGGTGTACGCGAAAACAGGGAACACTTATACTCTCGCGGCGGAAGATCCCGTAGTGAAAGCGCTCGGCGTCTCGCGGCGGAGATTCCTTTCCAAAACGGATTCGGACGCCGCCGCTCTGCTCAAAGCCGCGCAGAAGAAAACGCTGGAGCTGGTTCTGGACTGCCCGGGTGGAATTCCGTCGGCTCTTTCCGCGCCCGCCGCCGTCTGCGACCCGGCGCTCGGAAACCTGGAAGCTCTTGCCGTGGCGGGGCTCCGGCAGGAACGGAGCTCCTCCGGCGAACACTGCATCGTGACGCTGAGGAGGAACTGAACGTGTGGATTTCAAGACAGATTGTTTCGGCGCAGGAGAAGTCCGGCCCGGCGGATGTGGCGCAGGTGACGGGGAACTCCGCCGCGCAGGGAGTAAACGAATACCGCGGTCTGCCGTTCGCGGGGCCGTGGGGCATTGCCTACCAGCCGCCGAACGCGGCGAGCGCCGTCATCGTGGCGACCAACGCGGGCGACACCTGCATCGGCACGCTGGCGCAGAATAAGAATCTTCAGCCCGGCGAGCTGCTGCTGTATTCCTCCGGCGGAGCGGAAATCTACCTCAGGAACAGCGGCGATATCGAGATCAACGGGCAAATTTTTAAGAAAGCGGGAACCTGATGGATACAAAACTGGAAAACGGGGATTTTGCGCTCGGCTCCAACGGGCGGCCGCAGACCGTTTCGGGGACCGGCGAACTGCTTCAGCGCGCGAAAATCCGGCTGACGGTACCGCTCGGGAGCTTTGCCTGCAGCCCGGAGCTGGGGAGCCGCCTCTGTACTCTGACCGGAAACGAGCCGGACCGGGACACCCTTGCCCTTTCCATGGCGCAGGACGCGCTCCGGCTGCTGCCCCAGCTGGAAGCCCAAAGCGCGCAGTTTGTTCCGGGCAGCCCTCCTTCGGTGAAGGTGGGGCTGCTCTTTGAAAATCAATCCTACGAAATCGAGGTGAAGCTGCCACGGACAGCTACGGTGACATCGTAAAACGCATGGCGGACAAATTCACGTCGCTCGCGGGCTACGCGCCCGACGACGCCTCCGACATCGGCATCCGCATCCGGGTGCTGGCGGAGGAAATCTACTCGATCGGTGCGGCGCTTGACTGGCTGCGGCGGGAAACCGACCCGCGCACGGCGGAGGGCGCCCAGCTCGACCTGCTGGCGCAGGAGCGGGGGCTTTCCCGCAAGGGAGCCGCGTACGCCTCGGGCGCGCTGACCTTTTCGGTCTCTGCGGCCCTCTGGTTTGCGGCGGAGATTCCGGCCGGGACGGTGTGCTCGACCGCCGGGGCAAATCCGGTGCGGTATGTGACGGCGCAGGCGGCGGTTCTGCCGCAGGGGAGCCTCTGCGTCGCGGTTCCCGCGAAGGCGGAAACAGCCGGTGCCGCCGGAAATACGCAGGCCGGGACCGTCACCGCCCTTGTTACCGTGCCCGCCGCGCTGACTGCCGTTACAAACGCGGCGGCGTTTACGGGAGGGGAAGATGCCGAGGGCGACGAGGCGCTGCGCTCCCGGCTTCTGGCAAGCTACGCGGAGCTTTCGAACGGTACGAACGCGGCGTGGTACCGGCAGACGGCGCTGCAGGTGCCGGGCGTGGATTCCGTTCAGGTGATCCCCCGTGTGAACGGCGCGGGCAGCGTCCTGCTCTATTTGGGCGGTCGGGGCAGCGTTCCCTCGGCGAATACCGTTCAGAGCGTCAGCAATGCCCTAAATGCCCTGAGGGAAATCAACGCCTCCGTTTCGGCGCAGGCGGCGGCAGCCGTTCCCGTGGACGTTTCCGTCACCATAAAGGCCGCTCCCGGAGTTTTGATGTCTGACGCGCAGGCGGCGTGCGTCGCTGCGGTGAAGGATTATTTCCTCGGCCTCGGCGTGGGCGACCCGGTTGTGCTTTCGGCGCTCGGGGCGAAGCTGTTCGCAACGGGACTGGTTTCGGACTGCGTGTTCTCCTCTTCCGGAAAAACCATGGCTGCCGGCCAGCTTGCGGTATGCGGCTCGGTGACCGTTGCGGCGGGAGGTTAGCCATGGGGGCTTATGACACGATGAAACGCGCCCTCACTCCGACGGGACTTTACGCGCTCAGCGGAAGCACCAATGTGGATTTTGAGCTGCAGGCCTATGCCGCGGGACTCGATCCGGCATATGATGAAGTGGAAGCGGTTCAAAGGGAGAGCTTTTTGCCCACCGCCTCCGGCAGCGGACTGGAAAGCGCGGAGCGCCTTTTGGGGCTTACCCCTTCCGGAAGCGACGAACAGCGCCGCGCGGCGGCGTGCGCACTCCTCGGCATTGCGCCGAACAGCTTTACAAAAACGGCTTTGGAAGCGGAACTTGCGGCATACGGGGTGAACACAAATCTGGAAGAAAACCCGGCCGCGCAGAAAATTGTCGTTCATTTTTTGAAGGAGCCGCCGTGCGGCCGCACCCTGGCGCAAACGCTTCTGGAAAAAATTTGCCCCGCGCATCTGACGGCGGAATCGGATTTCAGCACTATTTCGTGACACAATAGCGGTGAAATGATTCGGCCGGGCGCCGGTTCGAAAAAACAGAGGAATCCGCTTTTTCCGACGGCGCGGAGGCATTGCCGAAGGATTTCGACAGGATTCCGTTGCTTTTTTTCAGCTTATGCTGTATTTTGGTAATAGAACCGATATTTTGAGGAACCCGGACGGAATACGGGAAGAAGGAAAGGCGGAGGATCGGATGCACGAAATCGGGGAAGCGCCGGAGCGCGCGCTGCTGGTGGAGGTGGACACGGGAGATTACGACGCGGAGGCGTCGCTTGCCGAGCTGTATGAACTGGTGCGCAGCGCCGGTGCAGAGACGTGCGGCGCGATGACGCAGAAGCGTTCCTCGCCCGACTCTGCTACCTGCGTGGGCAGCGGCATGATGAAGGAGGTCGCAGAATTCGTGCGGAAATACGAAATCGACCTTCTGGTGTTCGACCGCGAACTCAGCCCCACGCAGATCCGCAACATCGAACGCGCTTCCGGTGTGCGTGTCGTGGACCGCACCATGCTGATCCTGGATATTTTCGCCCAACGTGCGCAGAGCCGCGAGGGCCGGCTTCAGGTGGAGCTGGCGCAGCTGCGGTACATGATGCCGCGTCTCGGCGGGAAGGGCACGGGCCTTTCCCGGCTGGGCGGCGGAATCGGAACGCGGGGCCCGGGCGAAAGCAAGCTCGAAACGGACCGCCGACACATCCGCCGGAGGATCGACGCCCTGAATGAACAGTTGAAAGACGTGGAGCTGCACCGCGCGCAGATCGACCGCCGCCGCAAAAAGGACGGCGTGGTCACGGTGGCGCTGGTGGGCTACACCAACGCCGGGAAAAGCACCCTGATGAACGCGCTGACCGGCGCGGGCGTGCTGGCGGAAAATAAGCTGTTCGCGACGCTTGACCCCACCGCGCGGGCTTTGAAGCTGCCCGGCGGGAAAACCGTGATGCTGATTGACACCGTGGGCTTAGTACGCCGCCTGCCGCACCATCTGGTGCAGGCGTTCCATTCGACGCTGGAACAGGCCGCGACGGCGGATATTATCCTGAATGTCTGCGACGCCTCCAGCCCGGAGGCGCAGGTGCACCTCGACGTGACTCGCACCCTGCTTGCGGATCTCGGCTGCGGCGACCGCCCGGTGATCCCAGTGCTGAACAAATGCGACCTCGTGCCGGTGATCGGGGAAATCCCGATGATCGGGAAGGCGGTGCGCATCAGCGCCAAGAACGGAGAGGGACTTGACCGCCTGCTTGCGGTCGTGGAGGAAAACCTGCCCGCGAAGCCGAAGCGGATGAAAATTTTTCTGCCGTTTTCCGAGACCGGTCTCGAGGCGGAAATCCGCCGCAGCGGCTCGGTGGAGAGCGAGGAATACACCGAAGACGGCTTCCTGCTGACCGCGAACATCCCGCCGGATCTTTCCCGCGCGGTGGAACGGTATATCATTGAATAACAATTGCCCGCCGTTCCGGAATGAACGGCGGGCAATTTGTTTTGTCACAGGTTTTTCTGGTAATGAACCGTAAGGCAAAAACAGAGAACGTTGTAGAGCACAAAGCACGCGACCGCGGAAAGCGTCACCCAAAGCGAGGCGTTCATCAGGATGGCCACATAGGCGGCGCCCATGATGGCCCACTGCGTAATATCCCCGGCGCGGGCCTTTGCGCGGCTGCGGATCATGGCGTTGCGTTCGTCGCGCTCCTCCACCCGGCTTTGCTTTGCAAGCTCCGGATTTTTACGATCAAACCGGAGCTGATACAGCTTTACGGCGGAAACGCTCAGAAGGCTGGCACCGATTCCGATCATAATGCCGCCCACCGCCTTCGGAATCAGATGATCCAGCTGCAGGGCGGAAAGGATCAAAAGCGCTCCGAACGCTAACGCGGTGATATTTGTTGCTTTTTTCCGGTTCATGCGTACCCCTCCAATATGGTTAACTGCGGTCAGCAAGCCGCAGAACGGTTATTTGTGGAAAGTTTACTTTCCTTTTTCAGAATAGCACAGGATTTTTAAAATGTCAAGCTGACTTAACATTTCGGACGATAAAAAACCTCAGGTCCCCCGTCGGAGGCCCTGAGGTTTTCGAGAACATGCGGGCGAGGGCCCGCTATTTTCCGCGGTGCTTTTCTTTCCGCTTCTGCTGCCGGAGCTCAAATTTCCGCTCGGCTTCGGCTTCGCGCTGTTCCCGCGTGCGGACTTTCCGCTCCTGCGCGTTCGATTCCCGCAGAAGCTGCAGCGCCTGCTGCGCCTTTGTTCCGGTGCCGGACTGAGTGAGCGCGCGGCGGGCTTCCCGCTGCATGCGCTTGGGGTTCACGGTTTCCGGAGCGGCCCGCTCCCCCTCCACCGGAGGGCTGAACGATAGACGGCTCCAGTTTTTGAGGAAAAACTCGTAAACCTCGTAATCCTTCGGCTCCGCGCCAAACACAACCCGCGCCGCCTCCAGCTTTTTGCCGCTCCGGCGTTCGTAAACGCCAACCCAGAACGGCTCCTCGAAAAAGACGGTCAGTTTTCCAGATGATTCCATGGTACTTCCTCCTAAATAGATGCTTCACAGGGAACGGACAACCTTAGGAGGCAGGTTACTGACGGCAGAGCGCCGCGCCCGGACTACCAACCGGACTGTGTTTTTATCCCTGATGCGGAGTTTCACGGCCTGAGCGGCCGGAACTCCTTTCAAATTCTATTGTAACGGATTCGCTTTAGCAAATCAATTCAATTTTCTTTTGTGTCTGCGGATCAAATATCGCACCTCCAGAAGTGCGAGCGCGAGAACAACGATGGCGGCAAGGGGCCACCCGAGCACGGTCCAGCCGTTGGAACGGGTGGGGTTCGGCCGGGCCGTGCCGCTCCCCTGCAGCGTAAAGACGAGGTCGTCTTTCGGCAGGCCGGTAAAATCCGCCGTGTAGGAGTCGTCTGTTTTCTTCAGCGCCAGACTGGAGCGGATCAGCTCGGGCGCATTTTTCGGCGGGGTGACGCGGATACTGAGATTTTGAAAGCTTTTCCAGCCCTTCGCGGGGTTCAAAAGATACCCGTAGCTGTAAATCGGCTTGCGCGCGGAATCCAGATTCATCGCGCCCCCCATCGGATAGGAAACCGAAATTTCCCGCGTGCTTTCGGCGGGAAAATCCGCCTCGTAGCACAGAACGAGAATACGGTTTTGGCTGAAGAAATCATACCGTTCCGCGTCGCCGTAAACGTGGTTCCCGTTTTGAAAACAGGCTTCCGCGCCGTCCTCCAGAGCGGAAACCAGGCGGTCCCGGAACGCTTCGGAGGGGTATGATCTGTAGGCCGCGCTCTCTTCGGCGAAGGCGCGGAGATAGGAGCTGGGGCCCTGCGCGGAGGGATCGATCTTCAGCCCTATGCTTGCGTCTGCGGGCACAATCACAGGGTTCCCGCTTCCCAGCGTCAGAAAAGACAGGCTGGCCAAATCGGATGCCGTACCCGTCAGAGTGAAAGAACCTTTTTCACTGGAATACCCGTTGAAATCGGAGGCCAGCAGGTAAACCCCGTTTCCGCCCGAGACGCTGACATCGGTTTTTCCCTCGGAGGTGATGCGGTATGCCCTGCCCGTGCCCGCAACGATCTTCCGGTCGGCGGGATGCGCGCTTACGCTCTGTAAAATCGAATCGAACGAGGGCAGGTTTGTTTTGACAAGCCCGCCGTCTTTGTCGTAATAGTTGTGGGAAACGCCCGCCGGAGCGCACGCCTGCCCGATGAAAATCTGAAACGGGATGGTTTTTCCGTCCCCGGTGATCCGGATTCCGTCCATTTTGGAAAGGTCGTCAAGGCTCGCGATCAGCGGGAAAGCCATCTGCACCTTCGTTTCCTTCGCGGTCGGGTTCCTCATCGAATAGGCGGCGGTCACCTGCGCCTGCGGGGAAAAGCCGCCGCTGCCGCCGGCGGAAAAGTCGAACGTGAGATTCTCCTTCGCCACGGTGATCGGGCAGTCCGCAAGCGGTGTGAGGGAAAGGGAGGGCGACTGCTCCATGACCTCCGGGCCGGAGTTCGCGCTCGCCGGGGCCGCCGGAACAGCCAGCAGAGCGCAGAGAACCAGGGCAAAAAACTGCTTTTTCATGGAGAGGGCTTCCTTTCAGCTCCGCTTTTCAAGGACCGGGCCATAGAGGATTCCTCCGGATTTTGCACGTCAGCTGCCGCCCTTCGGATCGGAGCAAAGCGAGAAAACAAGATCGGTTTTCGGAAGAGAAGCAAACTGCGCCGCATAGGCTCCCGCTTTGGTTTTGGAAAGGGACAGGCTGCTTTTCACCAGATAGGGCGCTTTCACGGGAGGACGGATGGATAGATTCAGGCTTTTGAATCCGGCCCAGCCCTTCGCGGGGTTCAGCAGATAGCCGTAGGTGTAGACCGGTCTCTTCATTTTCTCCGAATCCATCGCGCCGGCCATCGGGTAGCTCACGGAGACGGGAACCGTCCCGTTCGCGGGGAATTTTACGGTGTAGGTCAGCACGAGAATCCGGTTCTGCTCATAAAAGGAATCCATCCGTCCGTCGTCGACAACCGGTCCCGTGCCCGATCCCAGCCAGTCGCAGGTAATTTGGGGCGTTCCGGTCATCACGCCGTCCGCGTATGCCATCGCCGCCGTGCGCAGCGCCGTGCGGAAGCCCGGGGACGGATAGGCCTGATACACGGAACTTTGCCCGACGAGCCAGTCGAAGTACGATTCGGCCGTGCAGTCGGTATAGGTCAGGTCCGGAGTCTCCGGCACGTTTCCCTTGGAATCCGGAGCGGCGGCGATTCTGAGAGCCCTTATGCCGCTCTCCGGCGAAAAGAAGGAAGCCGTATCCGTTTTATAC
>JAEWRF010000021.1 GCA_023460155.1 Bacillota bacterium
AGCCGAGCTTCTGTGCCAGCGCGAGCGTTTCGTCAAAGCCTGTTTTTTCGCGGATCATCTTTGTCAGGATGAAGTTCGTCGTCCCATTGAGGATCCCGGCGATTTCCACCACCTCGTTTGCCGCGAGGCACTGGCTGATCGGCCGGATGATCGGAATCCCGCCGCCGACGCTCGCTTCAAAAAGAAAATTCAGGTTGTTTTTCTGCGCTATTTTGAGGAGCTCCGCGCCCTTTGCCGCAACCAGCTCCTTATTGGAGGTGACCACGCTCTTGCCGGCCTCAAGGCAGCGCTTTACATAATCGAAAGCCGGATTCAGGCCGCCCATAACCTCGACCACGATCCGGACATCCGGGTCGTTCAGAATCGTATCAAAGGACTTTGTGAATTTCTGTTCGTAAGGGCTTCCGGGAAACTCGCGAAGGTCCAGAATGTATTTGATGTTGATCTGTTCTTTGGCACGGCCTGCAATGCTGTCCGCATGCCGGTCAAGGACCTCAACTACTCCGGAACCGACGGTGCCGTATCCCATGACCGCTATATCTACCATAGATAGCACTCCTTAATTTGTGTTCCTCTGCGTCAACACTTTATCAGTTTACCATGATTTTCGGCAGGAATCAACTGAAAATCCCTTGAAAATCATGTGCCGGGCGAGATGCTCGTCACCGTCCCGGCGCTCTGGGAAGAGGACGGCTGCTGGGAAGATTCCGGCTGGGATGAGGAACTCTCCCCGGACGAAGACGTTGGTTCTCCCGAGCTTATATCGGACTGTGCTCCGGAGGAATCAGACGGCTGCGAGCTGTCCGGAGCACTTCCGGAACTGGAAGAAGAGACGGCGGAAGAACTTGAGTTTGCCTTCGCATGCGGAAGATTGCAGGTTGGCGGCAGGTTCCCTTTTTCATACCAACCCAGCCCCGTCTGCGTGCAGACTCCCGGATTGGCCAGGAGGCCGCTCTCCTTGCAGTATATGGCGGAGACAACCGAATCGTCCAGAACGAAATCCTTATGAGGCTTATTCTTAAGATACTGCGTCATGATCGCCTTCCAGACACCCTTCGCAACCGTGCGCTCGGTCAGATCGAGCGTTGTGGGGTTCTGGTAGCCGGTCCAGATTCCTCCCACGGCATAAGGATTCCCGGCGATGAACCAACTGTCCTTGTTATCGTCCGTGGTGCCCGTTTTGCCGTAGATGTCCCACCCGGTGATCCCGGCGCCGTAACCGGTGCCGTGCGCAATAACGTTATTCAGCAGCTTGCGCATGATGGAGGAAGTCGGGGAGGAAAGCGCCTGTGTGGGGACTTCTTTTCGGTTGTCGAGAATCACGTTGCCGTCGTGGTCTTCTACATAATAATAGGTATAGGGCTGATAAAATTTGCCGCCGTTGCCGAAAATCTGGAAGCCTGCCGTCATTTCCCGCACGGTGATTCCTTCCGTCATCCCGCCGACCGCCACCGCGGCGACGGTATTGTCGGCTGGCTCAAGCGAAGTAAAGTTCAGCTTGCGCTGCAGAAAGGTAAAGCTCGTATTGGGGGAAATCGACTTGCAGAGCTGCGCTGCTGCGGCATTGTAGGACTGCTCCAGCGCCTTTTCGACAGTGACGTTGCCGTGATAGACATAATCGGCGTTATTGGGTCCCGGCTTATTGCCTTTCCAGTTTGGGAGCGGTTCGTCGCTCAGAATGGTGGAATAGGTGATCTTCCCCAGATTCATTGCCGGACCGTAAACGGCGATCGGCTTGATGGTGGAACCGGGCTGCCGCTTCGCGTCCGTTGCAAGGCTGAACAGACGGTTGCTCGTCTTCTTCCCCTTGCCGCCCACAATGGCCAGAACGCGTCCGGAATAATCCATGGAAACAAAGCCGCCCTGCAGGTTCGGGTATGCCGCCGGAAAGGTTTTCCCGTCGTTGAACACCGCTTCGGCATCGGACTGCAGCTCCGAATTCATGGCGGAGTAAATCTTCAGGCCGCCGTGGTAGATCATATCGATCGCCTTGTCGCTGGAACAGTTATAGGCCTTCATCAGGCCCTGCTTCACGTCTTCGAACATCGCGTCGGTATACCAGTTCCAGACGGAACTCTCGTCGACGACGTTTTCGGTCTTCTGGCCGGCGAATTTCATATGCTCGGATTCCTCGAGCGCATCTTCATACTGCTTCGCCGTGATTTTGCCCTGACTGTACATTGCGGCAAGCACCGTCTGCTGCCGCGTCTTGTTCTTCTGTTCGTTGACCAGCGGGGAAAAGGCGGAAGGATTCTGCGTAATGCCCGCGATCGCCGCGCACTCGGCAATGTCGCAGTTCTGGATGTTTTTTCCGAAATAGAGGTTTGCCGCGGACTGAACGCCGTTGCACCCGCTCCCGAAGTTCACGACGTTCAGGTAGGCAGTCAGAATTTCCTCCTTAGAATATTTCTTTTCCAAATTCATCGCTCGGAAAATTTCCTTCAGCTTGCGGGAGATGCTTACTTCGTTTTCGCCCGTGATGTTTTTAATCAGCTGCTGCGTGATGGTTGAGCCCCCGAAATTGCTGCTGTCGGTACTGCCGAACACATTAAAAAGGTTCGCGACCGCGCTAAACGTACGCTTCCAGTCGACGCCTCCGTGGTCCCAGAACCGCTTGTCTTCAATTGCGACAATCGCGTCCTTCATCGACTGCGGAATCTGGTCGTAATCGACCCAGATCCGGTTTTCACTGCTGTAAAGGCTCTGATATTGGACGGGCTTCGATTTGTTGTCCCCCGTCCCGTTCACATAAATAAAGCTTGTGTAATTCAGCTGCAGCTTGTGCAGATCGTAATCAACCGTTTCGTCCTTCAGGCTGTAAATATAAGAAAAAACGGAAACCGAAACGATGGCGCCGGTAATCAGAAGAAACGTCAGCACGGTAAGCATGCCCTTGAGAATCACTTTAAAAAAGGATTTCCCGGTCGAAACGGAGCCTTTTGCCCCGCGGCGATCAGCGGCATACTTATTGATATCGGTTTTCCTCACCGGTACCACCTCCCCTCAAGAATAATATGGACTGATTTTTACAAAAGCAATGAATAAGTTACCAAATTTTTCAAATAATACTGCTGAGGTGATGCAATTGAAGAAGGCTGCCATGGTTTTTCTGTGCGCGGTCGCCCTTCTGGCCGTTGTAGTCGCCATAGAATACCCCCTGAAGAGGACAAGCAGATCCCCTGCATCCTCCGGAAAAACGGGATCCAGCGTATCAAGTAATTTTACCGCAATTGTCCCATCAAGTCAAGAAAGCAGTGAAATCATCACAACGGCCAGGGCAAACGATTCGGATGCCGGCGTCGTCTATACGGTAAAAGAGTATCAGGGCCACATCGGCGTATTCCGGGGTGAAGAAACCTCTCCCTTTGAGGAAATCAAAATCGATGTGGCAATCTTTCCGAAGGCGGACCAGGAACTGCTGAAAGAGGGAATCAAAGCCTACGACACGCAGGATCTGAACCGCATTATTGAGGATTACAAAGGGTAACGCACACACGGAAAACAGAACAGGCTGAGACTTTTCTCCGCCGGGACTCCGGATCGGGCCCCGTCGAAAGGGAAGTCTCTTTTTCCGCGGCAAGACCCGCCCGGTCCCTTGTAATGCCCGCCGGTTTGCCTTACAATAGAAAAGTAATGCGGCAGAATCTGGGAGATTGATTTCCGAGGGATAATACGGGGAGGAAACGCAATGAACAAACGAAAAATCGGGAACGGGAAGATTCAGGGCTTCGACGTTGAGCTGAACCGGGAAAAGCTGCGTCGCATCGACCGGCTGGTCGACACCTACGAAAGCAGCATCATCGCCCGACTGGACAACGATTACGTCAACAAAACGAAATTCAGCGACCGCATCGCCGACCGCATCGCTTCCTTCGGCGGAAGCTGGAAATTTATCATCATATTTTTTATCTTCCTTTTATGCTGGACTCTGTGGAATTCCCTTCCGTTCACTTCCCCGCATTTCGACGGGCCTCCTTTCATCCTGCTGAATCTCTGTCTCTCGTTCATCGCCGCCTTTCAGGCTCCGATCATCATGATGAGCCAGAACCGACAGGCCGCACGGGACAAGCATGAATCGGTTATTGACTTCGCCATCAATTATAAGGCGGAACAGGAAATCGACGACCTGCAGGGCCACCTGCACCGCATCGAAGGGGAACTCAAGGAAATCCGCCGGCTGATGGTACAGCTGCAGCCGGCGCAGCCCGCCAAGCCGGAGCAGACGCAGCAGCCTGAGAAACCGCGCCGTGAGCCGGGACCGAACGAATCCGGCGGGAAAAGAACATCATAAAAATCGGGGCTTCCGGAAATCATTCCGGAAGCCCCGATTTTTAACATTCATGCTTAACTTTTTCCCTGACGGGCCAGATTCAGCACGGAAAGGCCAAAGAAAAGGACCGCGCCGGCCATCAGGAATGCGATGCTCTGCCATACCTGTACGGTCTGACCGTTCCAGACATACACAACGCCCATGTAATCCCGAAAGGGAGCTGCTGCGGATACATACGGACCGGAAAACGAGAGCGCCGACTGTTTTTCCATCAGAATCTGCCGGAACAGTGCCGCAGCGTGCGAAATCGGAAACAGGCGGATCACGGCCTGCACGCTTCCGGGAAGGTCGCCGATCGGCACGTAGACTCCGGTAAGAAAGCCAATCAGCGTGCCCACCACCGTGCTCGCTGCGCCGTAGGCGCCGGAGCTTTTTAGGAAGGATACAAGGAAAAACGCCATTGTGCTTCCGGTAAGGGCCGAAAGGAACAAAAGGCCCGCAATTCTTATAAGCTCAGCACCGGTCGGCAGACTCCCGCCCGCGGCGGCAAGCAGGCCCTCCGCCACGGCAAAGGTTGCGGTGCAGAGAATCACCCCGACCAGAAACGCGCTGAGAATATAGCCCCCCGCGATCTTCCACCGCGCGACCGGGGAAGCGAACAGATCACGGCTGATCCCGTCGGCGCGGTCATCCACCATGGAACCGAGCGCGCCCAGCGGGGTAGTGACGGAGCCGACGGCAAGAATCCCCGCGGTCATCCAGTCCTTGATCAGCAGGTGGGAGCCCTGAATCCCCTTCAGATTTTCGACGGCAGAATTCTCCAGGAAGAGGGCGTAAAGCCCGATGATAATCATCACGGAGAGAAACGAAAAGAATACGGCACTCCTGTCGCGGAAATACAGCTTCATATTGCGTGCGGCCAAACTCAGCATGCTTCCTTCACCTCCGCTCCGGCAACATTGAGGAACACGTCGTCCATGGTGCCGTTGGTAACCTCCAGATTGATCAGTTCCGGGAGCAGCGTCCGCGCCAATTCAACCGATTCCAGCGTGGACTCAAGCTCCACCGAGAAGGCTCCCCCGGTTTTGCGGAAGACGATCCCCCTCGCCGCAAGCTCCGCCGCCAAACGGTTTTCATCCTTCGGGAACAGCCGGAGAACGTCCTTCGCATACCGCTGCTTCAGATTGATCGGAGTCCCCTCGGCGAGGACGCGGCCCTTCCCCAGAATGGTGATGGAATCCGCCTGTGCGGCCTCCTCCATATAATGCGTCGTCAGGAAAACCGTCATATGCTGTTTTTTCTGCAGCTGCCGCACGGTATTCCAGACGGTGCGGCGGGTCTGCGGGTCGAGACCGGTTGTCGGTTCGTCCAGGAAAAGGATTTTCGGGGTATGGATCAGCGCCCGGGCGATATCCGCACGCCTGCGCTGCCCGCCGGAAAGCTTCCCGTAGGGACGGTTCAAAAATTCCACTGCATCCGCGGCCTCTGCCGCCCGCTCCGCTGCCGCGCGCAGGGCACGGCCGGAAAGGCCGTAAAGCCCGCCGCGGACCATCAGATTTTCCTTTACCGTGAGCCGCGCGTCAAGCAGACCTTCCTGAAAGACGATCCCGATGGACCGCCGGATCTCCGCATCCTCTCTGCCGAGGCGGTATCCGTTCAGCAGGGCCTCTCCCCCATCCGGCCGGAGCAGTGTACAGAGCATGCCGATCGTAGTGGATTTTCCCGCTCCGTTGACTCCTAAAAAGGCAAAAAGAGAGCCCTCCTCCACCTGAAAATCAACGCCCTTCACCGCCTGCACGCTGCCGTACGATTTGGAAAGGCCGTGAACCTCAATCATTTTTTGTATCATTCTGCTTCCTTCTTTCCCGCAGTTTCCGATTGATTCGTTCCGTGTCGGTCCGGTTCTTCCAGTAGAGGATCCCGAACACCAGAAAATAAACACAGACAATCAGGACACTGATTACAGCGACCATCACCGGCCGAAATGTAAACATTTTCAGGATCACCCCGCCGATCAGAAAAACGCAGATAAAAATATCGGCGATGCTGACCAAAGTATCGGCCATCTGCGACCGAAACGGAATCCGGTCCGTAAAGCACATCAGTAGGGAAACAGCAAAATTAATCAGCAGAAGCTGCCAGATGATCGTGCTGTCGACCGGGTCCGTAAAGCCGATTGCGGCGGACGCCGTATACCAGACGGTTATCAACGTAAAAGAAATGCACCCTGTTATTAGAAATTTGGCAAAGTACTTCATAAAAATTCTCCTTTCCGCTACAGCCCGAAGACCCGTTTAAATTCCGGAATATAATGCCGGCTGACAAGCAGCTTTTCCCCGCTTTTCAGCTCCGCTTCGTATTTCCCGTTGAGCAGCGGACGGACGCTGAGCAGCTTTTCCGTGTTGAGAATGCAGGATTTGCTGACGCGCACAAAGCCGGTGCCCGCAAGCTGCTCTTCTATTTCATAAAGCTTCATTCCGGCTTCCAGCACGTCGCTTTCCGTATAGAGGAACGCGGTATCATCCACCGATTCGAAATAGCAGACCTCTTCAACGGGAACCACATAGCTCCGTCCGTCCTTTTTCCCGATCAGGGTAAAGGAATAAAGGCGGATCTGGGAGATCAGCTGCTGCAGACGTGCATCAATTCTGCCGCATTGAATTGTGATTGTAACGTCTTCATAATCAGGAGACTGTTCAATCGAAAGCTTCACTTGTTTTCACCCCTTTGGTTCCATGGCTTTAGAGTAGCAGAGCCGCGCGCCGTTTGCAACGGATTTTCGCCAAACTGCAAATTTCACCCTGCAAGATGCGGAATCTTCGAACCAAAGGCAATAAAAAAAGCCCGCGTAAGCGAGCTTGAGCAGATTGGCTGAAGAACCATTACATCTTTCTCGCAAACACGGCATGGCCGACTGCGAACACAATTGCCAGCACTCAGATTGCGCCGGCTGAAACGAAGGAGGCCGTGCGGTCCCCCAGCCCCGCGAACAGGAACACCATGAAGACAAGCAGGAGCAGAACGATTTTGCCTGAAAACGCACAGGCCGCTCCATTCCCCCACCGCCCCGAATGCAAGGAATATGAGGCCGATCACTAAAAACGCTGCAGCATAGCGGGCACTTTTCAAAGTTTTGCAGAATATTTTACTGCTCCCCTTCTTCATAAATAAAGATATCCTCGATGCGCATGTTAAAATAACGCGCAATCCGGAAAGCCAGCAGGATCGACGGATTGTATCTTCCGTTCTCAAGCGAGCCGATCGTCTGCCTGGAAACCTCCAGCGCCGCCGCCAGTTCTTCCTGCCGGATTCCGCGCTGCTTCCGTATTTCTTCCAGCCTGTTTTTCAAATGGAATTTCGCCTCCATGTAAAGTAAACTTTACATTTTGATTATAGTCCCAATGCCTTAAAATGTCAAGCGTACTTTCCGTTTTTTCAGCAGGATCTGCCCGGTAGACAGTATTTTGTATACAGAAAAGCGGAGCCTTGCGCCGAAGGGCGAAAAGACTCCGCTGTAATTTATGTTTCCTGCGGGACACCGTGTCCGACCGGGATTTGCCGCTGGGCAAAACAAACTTTTTGCAGCAGCGGGCAACAGCAAGGATCGCTTTATAAAAACTACTTCATTTCACAAGATCGCTGTTGCAGGAAACATCCATCTTCAGGCATTGACGCCTGAATCCTTATGGACCGATAGACTCAGGAGCATTGAGGCAGCCTTTTCACGCTCTGCCGCTCTTCCAGCCGCGGCTTATATTCCACATAGAGATCCCCGTGCTCCCCGAGAATCATCCGCGCCAGAATTTCTCCGGCCTTCCGTCCCATATCAAGCTTTGGCTGAAGGATGGACGTAAGCGGAGGATTCAGCATACAGGAAAGGTTCAAGTCGTCATAGCCAACGACGGAGATATCTTCGGGGATTCTTTTTCCGACGGCGAAAACCGCCTGATAAACACCGCCCGCCATTGGACCGTTTTCAACAAAAAACGCCGTTGCCCCGGAATGGATCAGGCTCGTCCCTCCCGCGACGCCGCTGTCAAAGCGATAGTCCCCCTCGAAGACGAGCCCGGGATCAAACCCGATTCCGGCTTCGGCCAGTGCCTTCCGGTAACCGGACAGACGGTCACAGGAGCTTTTGCTGGTTTTTGGGCCCGTAATGCACGCGACTCTGCGGTGGCCCCGGTCGATCAGATATTTTGCGGCAAGATACCCGCTCATGACATTATCAAAGACCACCTGGCCGATGTCCGGGTCAAAGTACTCACAGCCTCGATCGAGAACGACCAGCGGCCGCCCGTACGCCTTCGATTCTTTAATAACATTGTACCGCGATGCCGTAATCGGAACAAAAATAATCCCGTCCGCTCCCTTTTCCTTCAGAACTCTCAAGTATTCCAGTTCTTTTTTCTGGCTTTCATCCGTGTTGCAAAAAATCACGTTAAAACCGAATTTTTCCGCTCCGTCCTCGACACCCCGTGCCAGCTCGGAGAAATGGGGATTGGAAATATCCGGAATCAGGAGCCCAATAACATTCGTCTTCTTTGTGACAAGGCTCCGTGCAATTGCATTCGGCTTATAGTTCAGTTCCTCCATAACCCGCAGCACCCGGTCGTGTGTCTTATTGCTGATATCCTGATCTTTTCCGTTCAGAATTTTCGATATCGTCGTAATGGACACCTGTGCCGCTTGTGCTATATCATAAATCGTAACACCCAAATCGGTACTCCTCAGTTCTTCCCCCGAACCCGGAGCCCCATAGGGAAGAGGTTTGGAAGCAGGGAAAATGGCTTTAGTAAAGCGCTTTCGGATTTTATTATAGCGCTTTCAGAAAAAATGTCAACTTCCTATCATGCTTTTGCGGACAAAAACCTTGCCGAAGCCTGACGCCTCCGACCGGCTTGGGAAGTTCACGCGGTCTTTTGGTATTTCAGGGTTTTCATCCCCTCGGCAATCGCTTTGGAAAGGCTCTTGCCGTGCATGCGGCATATCCGTTTCAGGTCGTACAGACAGACGGGATCGCGGCTGATCCGGTTGACGCCGAAATTGCAGGTCAGGGTTGCCCGGAACCCAAGCGCCTTCAGGATCGGCTCCGCGTTTTTGCTGATTTTCCCGTAGGGATAGGTAAACGTGGCAGGCAGAGAGCCGATATGGACTGAAATCTCGTTCTGGCATTTCAAAAGATCGTCCGACAGAATCTTCTCATACTGCTGATAGGATTCGCCGGCTTTCTGCATGCAGCCGATCCGCCCGTTTTTATCGGAATGGAGATTGTAGGTATGGTTTTCAACATCCACCAGCCCGGAATCCGCCATTTCCTTCAGCTGAGTCCATGTTACATGCGAATAGTCGAGATTATTATCCGGATACTGTGTAAAGTCATCCGTGTTTTTTGCAATAATGGAAAGAACGATCTTTGTGTCGTACTTTTTGATCAGCGGATAAACATAACGGTAATTGTCCAGATAGCCGTCGTCAAACGAAAGGACAATGGGCTTCGTCGGGAGACTCTCGCCTCCGGAAACATAATCCATCAGCTGATTCATCGTCACTGCCGTATAATGTTCCCGCACAAGATACTGCAGGTCGCTTGCGAATTCCGAGGGAGTGATGGAATAATTGGAAAGCTTCGGCTGCACATTGTGGTAAACAATGATCGGGACGCAGACCGATTCGTTTTCCGCAGCCGCGGCTCCGCTTCCGCGGAATACGCGGCCGGCCGCCGCATTGAAGGCGACCAGAATGAACACCATCAGGGCAGTCAGTACAAACCATTTGGCTCGAATTTTTAAGACCATAGACCGTTCCACCTCATATGGTTATTATGATGGAAAAGTCGGTTTTAGACTGGATATCCACCGGGAATTCCTATATTTTACTTCACCGGCACGAAAAGTACGCGGTCGAAAAATCCGCCGCCCTTTACTGATCCGGAAAAAGCGTTCATATAATTAACGGGTGATGAAAATGGATCCCATTGAATGCATGAGCCCCTGTGAACTGACACTGCTGACTTTCCTGATCGCCGTTACTTTATGCAAAGATCGGGACACGGGTTACCTGAACGTTCTGGGCAACCTGCTGATTGCCGTCGGAGGTCTGATTATCGTCTGGGCGTCTCAGGCGGAGTACCGGAAACAATCCGATAACACGGATAACTGTCCGCCTGAAAAGTGACCGTTTCGCAATGATTTTACGCTTCGTTCTTCATCATCCGGTCCAGTTCATCCGCCAGAAAAACGACCTGCTGAACCGCATTGGAGACATCTTCCATCGCCTTTGTCTGCTCCTTTGTCGTGCTCAGCGTGACTTCCGAATGGTTGACCGTTGATTCAATGGATTCCTTGATCTTTTGGGTCAGTGTCGCAATGTTATCCGCCGTTTCCTTGGAGCTGTCCGAAAGCTTTTTAATTTCCTTCGCAACCACGGCAAACCCGACTCCCGCCTCCCCTGCGTGAGCCGCTTCAATGGAAGAGTTGATGCCGAGGATTTTCGTATTCATCGAAATTTTGCTGATCAGCTGCAGGATATTTCCGATTTCCTCGTTAAACTGGCCAATTTGCTGGATTTCACGGTTGAGAATCTGCTGTTCGCCCATAATGCTTTGCGCGGAGGAAGCAAGCTCTTCCAGAGTTGCGGACATCTCCACGAACTTACTTGCCAGACGCTTTGCAATACTCTCCAGCCGAAGTCTGGTGTAACCGTTTTGGGCGAGGGTATTGACCACAATAAACAGCACTTCCGCAGCCGCGCTGATATTTTTCATGTCCGTAACATTTACTTCATTGACTGCATCAACAAGCGAATTTTCGTCAATGCCCAGTTCCCCCGCAACCTTGCGGTAAATCTCTTCCGCCGGCTTTTCCGCCAGAATCTGGCCGCCCAGAACCGTCCCTATCAATTCCCCGTTCACAATAACCGGAGCGGCAAAATCGATGAGGCCCGCATGGCATTTGCCCACAAAAGGCCTGCCCGTACGAGCGGCTTCCTGCCCCATGCGATTGTGCGATTCCGCGCAACGGCTGTCGCCCAGCGAGGTATTATGTATAAAACCAATGCAGAATCTTGTATAGGAACTCGGTTTTGTAATTGGATTCCCGCGCCGGTCCACCGTTACGCTCGCGCAGTTCATTCCGATGGCAAAATTATCCTGAAAATTCTGCAACAGGGAGACGTCAAGTACATCCGCTATTTCAAGAACGCTCATGTTGATCTGATAGTTTTCAAGGAATTGAATCATAAAAAACACCCCTTCCGCAAGATGGATTTATTCTATATGAATTTAGAATTGCCATACTCCCATACAAGAATATTTAACAAATATATTTCCATAGCATCTTAATTTTTAGATAATATTGATAATTTTTTTACTAAATATTGAAATTTCGTTTCCTTCCCTTTCCATATCCCAAAAAGCCGAATGAATTCCGTTCCTTCGGGAATTCCCGATTCTCATTTTGACAGATTTTGCATGGGAGCCATATTATGGAACGAATCCAATAGAAAGAAGGGATTGTGAAATGGGCTGCTGGCTGATTCCTCTCATCGCCGTGTGGGGCTGCTGCGGAAACTGCGGAAACCGCTGCTGCTGCCGTAGATGTTGCTGCCGTAGATGCTGCGGCAACTGCTGCCGCCGTTGCTGCTAAACGAATAAACCGTTTTTTTCGGCGTCCGCTTTAGGCTTGCGGGCGCCGATGCCTCTGAAAGAGAAACATTCCAAAATCGATGAAAGGAAGGTCTTTTCTTTATGGCAACCGTAACCGTGAACTTACCCGAAACAACCTTTGTTTCCTCCGCAAATCCCAACAGCAATTATTCCTTTTATCCTTTGATTTACACCGGTGTGGATCCCGCTTTCGGCACCTGTATCGGTTACCTGAACATTTCCCTGCCCGATCTGCCCGTCTCCGTGGTGGACAGCGCCAAGCTGCGGCTTTCCGTGATCGTTAAAAACGGCGGTAATTCCAGTCCCATTGCGGTTCTTCGGGCAACGGAGCCGTTCAGCACAAGCTCCGTAACCTACCTTACGCAGCCGGCAGTCGTGCCGACGGCCTCCGGAATCAACGTCACAACAGCCGATCTCTATCAGACCGTTGAAATCGACATTACCGCGCTTGTGAACCAGTGGATCAGCGGAGCCTTACCAAACGACGGCATTGCGCTGGCCAACGCGGACGTTACTACCCTGGTGGAATTCGCAACCAACGTCATTTCCTACCCGCCCTATTTTCCTCAGCTGGTAATCACCTATTCCACCTCGCCGGTGGGACCAGCCACCGCAGCCAATTTCAGCCTCTCCCAGCTGGCGCACGTCATCCAGCAGATTATCGCCTTTTATCCTACAAGCACTCTATCCGTGTTTACCAGCGGTCTTGTTGCCAACACCATCACCGGAATTCCGTCCGGCATCACTCTGTCACCGGGCGGCACTTACGGCGGGCTTTTCATCCTGACGGACACCGGACAGCAGGAGCTGATTCCTCTCGACACCATAACGGCTATTTACACGGGCGATGACACCGTGTATAATCCGAACTTCACCTACCTGACCGCCCCGACTTTCGCCGAAGGCGCCGATAAGTATCTCGTAACCGGCATCCATGATTCCCTGTCCCTGCTTGAAAATATCGCCATCTATATGCGGTCGAACATTTCCGCATCCGGCACGGTTTATCAAAATCCGTACGGCATGATTGTTCTTTCCGACGCAGAGCAGCCCGGGTTGTTTATCCCGGTAACCGGCAATATCGTTTTGATTCTGCCCACCCCGCAAAACGGCGAACGCTCCGCCTTGCCTCGAATTACCATCGGGAAACCGGAAGATACGTCAACGACGCAGCCCCAGGCTTAAACACCCCGCGGAGGGTACGGAAAACCCGTACCCTCCGCAATTTTTGCACAGTCTATTGACAAAAATAATTTGCTCTTATATAATGACTTTAAAGTCAGTGATTAAGGAATCATCAAAATGAAAAAAACAGTACGTCAGGTTCAAAAAGAGCAAACCCGGGAATTTCTGCTGAAGACGGCTTATCAGTGCTTTTCGGAGCGCGGAATTCTCAACACGCGGATGTCGGATATTGCCGAGGCGGCCGGGGTTTCCCACGGGACGGTGTTCCTGCATTTCAGGACACAGGAAGAACTGGTTGCGGAAGTCGTAACGGCCTGCTGCGGGGAAATCGCTCTGCGCACGCACGAACTGGCGGAGGGGTGCACCTCCATGAGGGAAATCCTCGCCGCCCATCTCTCAGGGATTCGGGAATACGAACCGTTTTACACCAGGCTGGTCATCGAAAACCGCCTTTTGCCGGAGCCGGCGCGGGATGCGTGGGCCAACATTCAGTCGGCGGTTTCGTTCCATTTCAGCCGGGTTGCAGAACGGGAACTCCATGCCGGAACGATCCGGGACATCCCCGCCGCCCTGCTTTTCAACATGTGGATCGGGCTGATTCATTATTATCTCTCGAACGGCGACCTGTTTGCACCGGAGGGCGGCGCGGTGAAGCGCTACGGGAACCTATGGATCGACGCCTATCTGAAAATGATCCAAAAGGAGGATCGGCCATGAACGAAAAGGATCCGGAACTGTTAGCAGTAAAATGCTGCTACGGCCACCTTGGGGGAATGCTGGGGGACCGGCTGTTCGACCGCATGCTGGAGCTCGGCTGGTTCCGACGGGACGAAGACGAGCCAAAAGCTTTTTCACTTACCGAACTGGGAAAGGAAGAATTAAAAAAGCTGGGAGTCGATCTTACTAAAAGGAGAAAATAACATGAATGTGAAAACCTGTAGCGCCTGCGGAATGCCCATGACAAAGCCGTCGGATTTTGCTCTTGGTGACGAAAGCAAAGATTACTGCAAATACTGTGCCAGGCCCGACGGCAGCATGCAGTCCTACCCGGAAAAGCTGGAGGGCACCATCGGATTTCTGATCCGCACGCAGGGCCTTGATCCGGAGGCCGCGCGCCAGCTTGCCGTCCGCACGCTGGCGAAACTGCCTGCCTGGAAAGAAACCAAAACGGATTGAAACGCGCTCACGCATAAAACGGCTCGGAAACCAAAACAGGTTTCCGAGCCGTTTTACATCCAAAGGATTTATGAGATCAGACCCCTCTTTTTCCCTTCCGCAACCGCCATCATCCGGGAGGAAACCCCAAGCTTTCCGAAAATGCTCAGCACATGGGTCTTGACGGTGGCCTGTGAGATACACAGCGCATCCGCGATTTCCCGGTTTGTGATTCCGCGCGCCAGCTCGCTGAGAACCTCCGTTTCGCGTGCCGAAAGGACTTCCTGCTCCTTCGGCGCGTTGCCGGAATCGCAGACGGCAGCGATCTCCCTCAGAAAGCTCATTTCCGCCGCGCTCAGGGAATTTCTCCCCGCCGCCTGGGCCAGAAGCTCCCGCAGGAAAGGAAGGAGGGATGCCCGGTCCAGATAGAACGGCATAAGGTTGTGGTCCTTCTGCGCGTAATAAACCGCCTCGTACAGCAGATTGCGAATTTCCCTCTGACGGGCAGCCGTTTCCGGGGCCGAGCGCAAAATCAGGATCTTTTGAAGTCCTGCTTCCACAAGCCGGAGCCGGTTGCCGTGCGCACGCGAAAAAGTCAGCACTTCCTCCGTCTTTTTCAGTGCCTCCTCCGCCTGCCCGCGGCCAAACAGAATGCGGGCGCGCAGCAGAATCATAAACGGCTGTGAGCGGTAATTATCGCTGCGCTCAAGCTCCTCCAGAAAGCGGTCGGCAAGCTCATCCGAAAGCCGGCCTGCGCAGGCAAGGTCCTGAAGCAGGCGTTCCAGATTAAGCACACCGAAGGTCGGGTATTCCGACCGAAGCGCCTCCACCATGACGCTTCCGGATTCATTATCCCCGCATAAGAACTTCATTTCGGCCTGATGGTATACCAGCGTCATATGGGCAATATTCAGACTGATGTGCTGCTCCTCTATCAGGCGTGCGGCCTTTTCCAAAGTTTCTTCCGCTTTTTGCAGCTCCATCTTCCGCATATAGACTCCGGTCAGTCCGAAGCAGAAATTAACTTCGGCACCCGCAACCATCTGCGGAGACCGGCTCAGCTCCCCGGATTTCGCATACCAGGTCAGGCTGTCGTTGAGATTCCCGATTTCTTCACAGATCTGCGCCATCTGATTGCAGGCGAAGAGCTCGACGAAGGCGTTTATCCCCGTGCAGAGCTGCAGGGCCTTTCGGGCACAGTACTCTGATTCTTCATACTGTGCGCGATTCAGCAGTGCCACCGAATTTTCCACAAGAAGCATAGCCTTCGGAACCGGACCGAACGGTACGCCGTCGATCTGCTCCGCCGTAAGCGTATGGTATTCCGGCAGCCCGAAGTTCTCGCCTGAAAAATACTTTGCTGCAAACTGCATCGCGCGGGAAACGTCGGTATTCTTGTAGTGTTCCTGGAATTTTTCATACAGATCGCGGCAGCGCCCAAGGTTGAAATTTCCGAAATTGTAAAGAAAGCACTGCGCCACAAGATCCGGTTCCAGAATCAGCCGTTCCTCAGGCACCCGGTCGAGGTAGCTCCAGGACTCCACCCGCCCATTCATGGACTTTGCCACACGAAGAACACTTTCAAAATCCTTTGCGGCACAGAACTCCCTCAATGCTTCCGCGCAGTCCCTCTGCCGTTCGAAAGCCTCCGCAGCCTTTTTGTGAAGCGACTGCTTAACAGGATCCGGCAGGCGCGAAAACTGCTGGAGCAGGTATTCGCTCAGAATATTGTGGTAGCGGAAAATCCGGTTCTGCTCGTCGACGCAGATAATGAAAAGGTTTTTCCGCGTGAGGGCTTCCACCATCTCATTGAACCGTTCCTCGGAAAAGTCTTCCAAAAGGGCGGAGCAGATTTCTGCGTTGAAATAGGAAAGAAACCCGGTTCGCGTCAGAAAATCCCGCTCTTCCCGCGTCAGGGATTTAAAGACCTCCCGGTTCAGGTATTCGGCCGCGATTCCGCCGCCTGCGCGCAGCAGGCGGCCGGAATTTTGCCCCGCCGCGCGGGCGGCGGCCGCAAGCTGCAGCCCGCCGATCCAGCCTTCCGCATAGGCGTTAAGCCGCTCCAGTTCCTCCGTACTGCCGGAAAGGCCGAGGGTCCGCCTCAGGAATTCGGTTCCCTCCTCCGGCAAAAGCCGCATCTGGTTCCCGTCCAGAAAAAGCAGACGGCCGGATACCGCCAGAGGCCCAAGATAAACGGGAGGATCCTCCCGCGACAGCATAAAAATATGAAAATTTTCCGGCATGTTCCCAATGAAGAACTCCAGCGTACGGGTCAGGGCCGCGTCCGAAATGCAGTGCACGTCGTCGAGCACCAGATAGCGGTCTTCCCCGCTGCACAGCCGGTTAATCAGCGGAACCAGAAGTTCTTCCATATGGGAGACCTCGGGGTTTGAGCCCATCAGTGCAAGAAAATCGCCGTCACCGCCCAGAAAAGGCTGAACGGCCGCGGTAAAATAGAGCCAGAATGAGCAGACGTTGGTGTTTGAGGCATCCAGCGACAGCCAGCCGACATTTTTGAGGCCCGTTTCCCGGAGGAAGGAGGAAAGCAGTGTCGTTTTCCCGGTGCCGGCTCCCCCGCGCACGAAAATCACGCTCAGGTCGGCGCACCGGGAGAGCTGATGGAACAAAGCCCTGCGCACCACATAGTTTTTGCGGGGGGCCGGAATTTTCAGTTTTGTGGAAAGAAGCAGCGCATCGGATGCAAATTCCATCATTTTCTTTCCTCCCACGCAATCAAATCACAATCATTGTATTCTCATCCGACTTTTTTGGCAAGAGAGAAACCCGCCCGGGCTCTATGTTCTTTTGACATACATCCGCCGCAGCACCGAGCAGGAAACGACGAACAGGGCAAGTGAAAACAGAACCGCATAAAGAATCGAACCGGCGCTTCGCCAGCCCGCGCCGTTTTGCAGCGCCTGCGCGAAATCCAGGATTGCTTTTTGCGGCAGAAGACGGATCACACGGTCCAGTACTGTGTTGTTTTTACTGAACGAATAAAAGCTCCCCGCCAGAACCGAGGTGAGCACGGTTACGGAATTGCCCAGCATATTTGCGTTATCCGGCTTGCGGATGAGGGTGTTCAGCAGAAGCGCGAAGGAAATCCCAAGAAAACCGAGCACGGCCATCAGGCCCGCATACTGCAGAATGGTGAAGCCGATATTCCAGCCAATCTGCTTTAAAATGACGAGCAGGAGAAACTCCGGCAGTAAAAACGAGAGACCATATACGCAGTGTGCCGTGAGATAGCACCCGAAGGAGGTGGGCGACGCGGCAATGCGGCTCAGCTGGCCCTGCTCCTTATCGTCCGCAAAAGCGTACAAATTCGCAAAGGCGAGCATCAGCACAAACATCATCATGAACCCGATGATGTTGACGCCCACGCCGCGGTCCGTCTGGTCGGCGGGGATCTGCGCGTCAGGATTGTTCAAAAGCAGGAGGATCATCTTTTTGTAATCCTCGCTGCGCAGGGTTTCAATCTGGTAGGCGCCGTTTTTGGAAGGCGTGACATAGGCGTCGTACCGCTGCTTGACCATCTCCGAATACGGCGGCTTTTCCGGCAGGACTGTAATATCAAGCAGGCGCGAACTTTTCGGCAGGCCGGCGGACGACGGATTCGCGGAAACCACTACGACATGTCCCTTGACCTGCTGAACACCCGTCATGTAAACAGCGAACAGCATGGAAGCCAGCGTGACCACCGTGATCAGAATCAGCGGACCGATCCGCGGTACCGTGCGGTAATAGTTATTCTTCAGCACCGATAAAAAAGTCCTCACAGATAATCCTCCGTTCTGAAAGACAGGCGGCAGCCCAGCACAAGCAAAACCGAAACGGCGGCCGCGCCGACCCAAACCGGCCCGAAATAGGCAAGGCTGTTGTCACAGGCAATGGAAAAGAACGCGTCGTTCAGCCATTTGACGGGCGACAGGCGCGAAGCGAAAGCCAGCGCGTTCCCCATTCCGTCCAGGGAAAAGAAGGAGCCCCCGAGAACGCTCAGCAGGCTGATCAGATTGCTCAGCAGCATACTGGTTGTTTCTTCGCAGTGGAACACACAGCAGAAAAAGATTCCCAGAGCCGCGGCGGCAAATTCAACCGGCACCATCAGCAGAATGAAAAAGATGGGCTGATTTCCGAGCGTGACATGCAAGAGTGGGCAGAGCACGGCGAGCAGCACAAGATGGAGACTGTAATCAAACAGAAACGATGACAGAATCTTTGAGAAATAGATGGGGAATCCGCCCACCGGCGAATAAATGATCCGCAGATTCGGGCGCTTGATGTCGCGCTCCATAAAACAGTTGGAGGCGGTCATCGCTCCGTTGAGCATGCCATACACCATAAACGTAACCGTGTAATACTGATAGGCATTTTTGCTGTCGGCAAAATTTCCTCCGCACAAAAAGCCCAGAATCAGGATCATCAGCGCGGCAAAAGCTGTGTTGTAACCGACCAGCACGGGATTTTTAAAAAGATTGGCAAAGTCCATCCAAAAGATTGAGCAAAAGCGGCGCATTTCTCATTCCTCCGTTTCAATCGCGGAGCTTGCGGCCGGTCAGCTTCAGAAAAACCGTTTCCAGACTCGCAGCCTCACTCACAATGTTTCGGATCCGCTCTCCGCGGTCGCTCAGCAGAGCGATGATACGGTCAAGATTCTCCACTTGACGCAGCGACGTGATCTCAATGGTGTCGCCTTCGATTTTAACCGATTTCACGCCTTCCACCGCAAAAAATTCGTTCTTCGCGATCTTTCCGTTTTCCTCCACCTGAATGGTATAGTGCTTTTCGTTTTCGACCTCTTCCTTCAGACTCTCCTTGGTTCCCTCGGCGATGATGGCTCCGTGATCCATAATAATGATGCGGGAAGAAATCGCTTCGACCTCCTCCATATAATGAGTGGTGTAAATTACGGTCATGCCGCCGTTCTGCAGCTTGCGGATCGACTCAAGAATATGGTTTCGGCTCTGCGGGTCAATCCCGACGGTCGGCTCGTCCATGATGACAAGCTCGGGGTGGTGCGCAATGGCGCAGGCAATGTTGAGCCGCCGCTTCATTCCGCCGGAAAAAGTCTTGACCTTGTCGTTTCTCCGGTCGTCAAGGCCGGCGAACGCAAGGGCCTCATCCACCGCTTTTGTCAGCGCTGCACCGTGCAGGCCGTAAAGGGAAGTGAAAAAGCGCAGGTTTCGCTCAGCGCTCAGTTCTTCATAAAGAGAGATATCCTGCGGGACGATGCCGAGCGACTGTTTGTACGCGCGCAGGCGGCGGTTGAGCCTTGTGCCTTTGAAATACAGCTCCCCGCCGTCGCTGCCGAGCGCCGCCGTAAGGATGTTGATGGTCGTGCTTTTCCCCGCGCCGTTCGGCCCGAGAATGCAAAGCACCTCACCCTGCCGAACCTCAAAGCTGATGCCCCTGAGGACTTGTTTTTCTTTAAAGCTTTTTGTCAAATTTTTAACCGTGAGCAAATTTTCCATCCGAATCATCTCCTGCTGTTTATCATACGGCAGTCAACCCCATAAAAAAATCAACCGTTCGGATGATTCGAACGGTTGATTTTTATAGAGTCCAGCAGAATCGCGGACTTTTATGCGTTTGCAGGCATTCCTTCCGCGGCTTCGGAAACTTCCTCCGCCGGATCTGCGTCCTGGTCCGGACTATGGGCCTCATTCGGTTCGGGTTCGCGGTCTTCTTTCAGCTGGAAGGTCTTTACCAGCTCGCTGAGCAGCCGGGCCTGGCCGGAAAGCTCTTCGCTCGCTGCCGCGCTTTCCTCCGCCGTGGCAGAATTGGTCTGGACGACGTTGGAAATCTGCTCCACGCCCGCGTTAACCTGCCGGATCGCATTGGACTGTTTCGCGGTCGCCTGAGAAATATTCTCCACCGTTTCCGAAACCGCCTTCGCGCTGTCGACCACACGGAGCAGGGCTTCCGCCGTGCTGCCAGTGATCTTCGTCCCCTTTTCTACCTGACCGACCGAATCCTGAATCAGCTTTGTCGTATCTTTTGCCGCCGCGGCGCTCTTGCTGGCAAGATTTCGGACCTCGTCGGCGACAACCGCGAAGCCTTTTCCCGCATCCCCCGCGCGCGCAGCTTCCACCGCGGCGTTGAGGGCAAGGATGTTGGTCTGGAATGCAATGTCCTCGATTGTTTTAATGATTTTTGCGATCTGATTGGAAGAATTGCTGATCTGCTCCATCGCCTGAACCATCTGCTGCATCTGCCCGTTGCATCCGGCAATCTCGGACGTCACGGTATCAACGTTTTCGCTGGCGTGTCTGACGTGCTGGGCGTTTTCCCCAACCTGAGCAGAAATTTCCATCATCGTCGCGGAAAGCTCCTCCACAGAGCTGGCCTGCTCGGCTGCTCCTTGTGCCAGCCCCTGTGAAGCGTCGGAAACCTGACGGGAACCGGTGGAAACATTGTCGGCAGCCTGACGGATCTGCGTAATCATCGCATTCATGGAGCTGACAATACCGGATATGGAATTCTTCAGATTGATGAAATCCCCCTTGTACTCCAGATCGGTATGGACCGTCAAATCGCCCTTCTCCACCTTTGCGAGGTTGGCGCTGATGTCGTTGATATAAGCGCGCAGGGAGGTTCCGGTCTTTTGGAACGCAGCGGCAAGTTTACCGATTTCATCGGTGGTGTCGGCGGACATTTCGGTGCTCAGGTCTCCCTCCGCCATCTTTTCGGCGGCCAATACGAGCTTGTTCACCGGTCTGCTGATGCCGAGGGAAATAAGGACTGCGATAAAAGCGGAAAAAAGAACCGACAGCAAAATCACGACAGCAATCGCAGCTTCCGACACCCTTCCGCTTTTGTTCAGATCGGCCGTTATTTGATTTCCCGACGCGGTTTTCTCCTTGATCAGGGTATCAATTGCGTTTTGCACTACGGTTGCGCGGGGAATACAATTATCCTCAAGATATTTGTATGCTTCTTCCTTCTGGTCACCGTTTGCAAAGCTAACGACCTGCTCCCTGTAAAGCGAATACAGCTCCAGCGCCTTTCCAATCGTATTGTAATTACTCTTGTCCTTGTCTGTCTTCATGGCCGACTTCAGCTTGTTATATTCTTCCTGCAGCTGTTTGTTGGATTTATCCAGCTGATCTTGACTTTTCTCCATATCGGCTTTGTCCGTCTGAATGATCATATCGCGCGTCAAGGCAGCGTTGTTGTTAAAGACTGCACTGAAGTGCTCGATGTCACCCTGTGCAAAGCCGTAGTCCACCAGCGCACTGGAATATTGTGAATTCATCGTAGCCATTTCGGCAAAGCCAACAATACCGCCCACACTTGAAATGATGGCTACCAAAAGAAAGGCTATCATAAGTTTTTTCCCGATTTTCATGTTCCTCAGCAAAACAACGTCCTCCTCTTAATTCCGCATTCAGCTTCAGTTACACCGATTGCGTTTTTTTAGCGATAACGCAACATCGCCAGTGAAATCTATCTTTCCAAGTATACGCTGATTTTTTTATCAAACATTTCCAGTTTAACAGATTACAATTTTTTTGTATTATTTTTGTCAATAGGCACCCTCAGGCAGTGCCGGGGATTTTCGTAGTACTACAAAAAATGGGAGGAGCCGCAAAGCAGCCCCTCCCAACCTATAAAAACCATGCGGCCATCCGCATTAACCGTGCAGAGGGCCGGTTAATCCGGAATCGGAACGACGCTTCGACCGAATCATGCGGACCAGGGCAAGCGGAAAATAAAGCATCCCCCACACAGCAAGCAGCATGAGCAGCATTCCGAATATGTACCCCGGATTGCCGAACCACCTGACAAACAGCAAAAAAGGCTGTGCCGGGAGCGGATCATTGATAAACATGAAATCCGTACCGAGAAGTCTGTTAATCCCGTAAACCGGCGGACAGACCGCCAGCAGGAACAGAAGGCAAAAGGGAAGGTTTCTGGCCTCCGGACGAATCTCACCGGAAGACAGCAGCAAAATCGGATAAATGAACAGCAGTGCGTGGATCAGGAAGCACTGAAGCGTCGCGACATTCCAGAGCGGATAGGAGGTCCATGCGGGAAAGATCAGCGCCGCCGCCGCACCGGGCATACACAGGCTGTAGAGCAGTTCCCGCTTGATCCGGCCCGGCCGATAGACGTTGAAAAGCGAAATATAGATTGCCATGCCGCAGAGATGCAGCGGGAGAAATTCCCAGGTGAACACGCCCGTGATCCTGAAGTAGGCGTCCTTAAAAAGGTCCAGCGCAACCATGGACCAGCAAAAGACAGCCTGCATCTTTTTTCTGCGGCGGGCCGAAAGTCTCCGGTACTTTACGGCACAAAAAACCGCGGCGGCGGTGACCGCCGCCAGCCAGAGAAGGTGGCCGGGGCCGAACATCCGGAAGCCTGCGCCGTCGGGCAATCCGCTTATGGTGAAAAAATAGCGAAACACAGGAACATCCCTCCTGTTCCTTCTGCGGCGCCTTCCGCCGCTCATCATTTCCCCGGAACGCAGTCCGGTAAAAAGGCTCCTCCTATTTTATTCCCACATGGTTCATTTTAATCCGGATTGCGCAATGCCTCCTTCAGCCCTCCGAAATCCAGAAAATCAAAGAGAAACTGTTTTTTCAGCAGTTCGGGCGGAATAAATTCATTGTATTTATTTTCAATCTGAATCTTGTTCGGCAGAGGCAGACCGTAGGGGTCCTCTTCTGACACGGAGATTGCGTCGATCATCTCTTCCAGAATTTTCTTTGCGTCCGGCGTGCCTCCGCCGAAGGTAACCTCCAGATAAACGCTGGTCCGCCAGGGAATTTTACTTTTAATCCTCCGCCGGAGCAGCAGAAAATGAAGCGTAAAG
>JAEWRF010000022.1 GCA_023460155.1 Bacillota bacterium
ATATTAATGGTGGTATTGTACAACATGTTCCAAATTTATTCGGCAAATTCGGTATTGATTTATATAAAAGCTTGTTGTATACTTCAGATATGCAAACGGAATTTATGAGTGAAAAGGAATGGGGTTAAAAAATGTCAAGCAAAAAAAGCCTGAAGCAAATTCTCAGCGAAAGCAAGAAGTGTTTTCTGGTTCCGTGCGTCTATGACTGTGCATCGGCACGTGCGGTAGAACTGTGCGGTTTCCCGGTGATGCTGCTTTCCGGCGGTGAAGTGTCGATCAGCCGCAACGGAGTCATTGATTACGGCTTTACCAATCTGACGGATCTGGAAGAAGTGATCAGCCGCGTTACAGAAACTTCATCCATTCCGCTGATCGCGGATATTGAAGATGGTTTTGGGGGCCCTTTGGCGGTTTATCGTTCCGCAAGGCGCCTTGCGGCGGCGGGTGCTGCTGCTCTGCAGTTGGAAGACGCGGGTGATATGGAAGAAACCACCAGCATCCTGCCGAGAGAAAAATTCATGGCCAAGGTCAGAGCCGCCATCGCCGCTCTGAAGGGCACAGGCTGCATGCTGATCGCACGCACCAACGCCGACCCGGACGACCCGGAAGAAATGAAAGAGGGCTGTCTCAGGCTGCAGCAGGCACTGGACGAAGGTGCGGATCTTGCCATGATGGTGAAGGTCGTCAACATGAAGCAGGCAGCCGAGATGGCGAAAATTGTAACCGGCCCGAAAATCTGGGCGGATGTGCGCGCAGAAAAGAAAGACGGCCATTATGTTCCGTCAGCAACCATGGATGAAATGGACAAACTCGGCTTTGTCATGTGCTCAACCCACTACACCCTGAAGGCCGCCATGGAAGGCATGTTGGAACACGGCCTGCAGAATTTTGCCAACCAGAGCGTAGCGTACACGTTTGAAACGGCTCCCACGACGGAGATTGAAAGCTTTTCAGCTTCCGCGCTGTTCGACCCGCAGGATTACATGAAGCTTGAGGGCGAGTTCACGAAGGAAGACAAGGAATACACAATCGTCGGGCATACCGTGGAAGGATACGACAAAGAAAAATTCCACTCTTCGGATATTCACGACAGGCTGTAAAGCCAATCTCTTCCGGGAGTTTCCGGCATCTGCTTCGGGCCGACGCGGCCTGAAGCGGCTTTTGTGAAAAGGTGATTATAAAATGAGAAAGCGGATTGACGCTCATGTACATATCACTCCCGTTTCCCAGCTGAACCGGGTTGACCCGAGGTTCAACGTGAGAAAGGAAGCGTACGGAAAATTCCTGTTTCCGAACGGGGACAGCTTCCAGTTCATGCCCTGCTACATGCAGAACTCACAGTTTACCGACGACACCCTGATCCGTACAATGGATGTTTACGGGGTGGAACGCGCCGTCATTTTACAGTCTTTGAGTCTTGAGATCAACGCCGAGGTTGCGGCCGCCGTGCTGAAGTATCCCGATCGGCTCGCGGGGGCGATGGTGGTTGAACCAACGAAGGATTGTCTCGAAAAACTTGATTTCTGGTATTCCAGAGGCTTAAAGGTTATGAAATTCGAGATGTCCGACGGTCTCGGCTTCGCAACGGACTGTGCTTACCCCAAAATGAAATTCGACGATTCCGTTATGGATGAACTGTTCGGCCTTGCGGAAAAACGGGGCATGACGGTTACGATCGATACGGGCCCCATCGGCGGAAAAGGATATCAGGTAGAAGAGATCCGGCGGTCCGCGTCGCATCATCCTGGCCTGAGGTATGTAATCTGTCATCTCGGGTTTCCCCGTACACTGGACAGCGAGGCAAACCGAAGCAGGTGGCAGCAGATGATCGACACAGCGAAGCTGGAAAACGTATGGATTGATCTTGCGGCTATGCCGGACTTTTTCGACGAAGAAGGCTATCCTTTCCCAACTGCGGCGAAGCTTCTGCAACTGGCAAAGAAAAGCTGCGGTGCCGAAAAGCTGATCTGGGGGACGGATATCACCGGAACTCTGAACCGTGCAACCTATCCTCAGATGATCCGAATGTATGAAGACTGTGAATTTCTTACGGAAACGGAAAAAGACATGATCTTTTATAACAACGCGGAAAATGCTTACTTTTAATTTGCTGTTCTAAATCAAAACAATATACTATGCACTAAAAAAGGGGGAAGTTTTTTGAAAAGTATCAAAAAAGTAGGGAGCGCACTGCTCGCACTGGCTTTATGCCTCGGCACGTTCAGCGGGTGCTCCGGAACCGGAGCTGCTTCCAGTCAGCCAGCGGCTGCTTCCAGCGCCTCGCAGTCGGCTGCGGCCTCGGGCACAACCAGCACAGCCGGCACGGCGGGCAGCGGCAATTCAATTAAGATCGGCGTAATCACCTACATGTCCAGCACCCGTGCCGCCACCATGGGCTTTTTCCAGATCGGGTGGGAAACCGCCGCAAACGAGATCAACGCAAAGGGAGGCATCGACGGCAAGAAGGTTGAATTCGTTCTGGGCGACCCGGCTAACGACGCCTCTCTTGTTCCTCAGAGACTCACGGATATGAAGAGCAAAGGGTGTGTCGCAGCAATATTCGCAGCAGGCGACGACCTTGCACCGGCAGCCGTGGAATGGGCCAATACAAACAAATTCCCGATCGCGCTGGAGTCAAACACCTCCACGGAAATCACTCTGAAGCATTACTCCAAGTACGCTTTTAACTGCGGCCTGAACGCGTGGTCGTTTGCGAAGATTCTTGCCAAAGCCGCCGTAGGCGACGCCAAGAAGAAGAACTTCGTATTCTGCGGCACGGACGGTGCGGCAACAATCGATGCCGAAAAGCTTCTTCTGCTCGAAGGCAAAAAAATTGACCCGTCCTTCAGCGAGCTGAACAGCTACCGCGTTTCTTCGGATGATTCACAGTTCTCCAACATCATCAGCACCATCGCTTCCTCAAAACCGGATATGGTTCTGCAGCAGGGCGGCGGCCCAACCTTTGTAGCATTCGCAAAGCAGGGCCTGATGTTCAATCTGTTCAAGGTTTCGGATATCTACAACGACTTTGTCACGGATACCTCCACCAATTCCGGCCTCGCGGCATCCGGTAACTTCCCTTACGGCAACACTCATGGCGTATTCCTGCTCCCGTTCTGGGACAACAGCAAAATGGACACCGCCATGCAGGCCTTCTGCAAGGATTACATGGACAGCCAGATCAGCAAGCAGAATAAGTACTCGGCACCTTCCGATGCGGGACTTTCCTGCTACCGCTGCGCGGAATCGATTATCCTCGGCGTTCAGAACTGCATCAAGGACGGCAAGGATTACAAAGACTCGGAAGTCCTGACAAGCGCAATCAGCAGTGTCAACTGGAGCGATTCCACCGGGAAGCACGTCTTCCGTCCTCTTGACAATCAGCTCACATTCGACGTTTATTACGGCACCTCCACAAAAGACGGAAGCGAAGCCTACGGCGGCTGCCCGGTGGCCAAGGACATCAAGACCTACACCGCGGACCAGGTACTGCCTACCGAGGACGAAATGAAGAGCTATGCAAAGACGCTGGGAGTCACGGGAAGGTTCAACTGAACTAATGATTGAATAAATCGATCGATAAAACGCCGCGACTGATTCTTTCGAATTGATTGTGGCGTTTTATTGCATAGGAGAGTATGGCACATGACTATTTTCCAAATCGTGCTTTCGCTGGTCGTCGGCGTTGCAAGCGGCATGCTGACCTATCTTACGGCATCCGGCATGAGCCTGATTATCAGCGGAATGGGAACCATCAATTTCGGCCAGGGTGCGTTTTATATTTTGGGCGCATTTCTCTGTTACTACGGTGTGCAGGCCGGCCTGCCGTTCGGCGTTGCGCTTCTGATCGGGTTTATTTTCCCGGCCCTTCTGGGCGCCGTGGCGGAATTTCTGCTCCGTCCGGTTTACGGGCTGGATATGAACTATAGCCTTCTGATTACTATGGGCCTCTGCTATATCGTATGCGACGCGATGTCGTTTTTCTGCGGAAACACGGTCCGTTCCGCGGCTGTTCCGGAAAGCCTGAGCGGAGCGGTTTCAATTCCTTCCACCACCATCGCATTCCCCTCCTATTATATTTTTGTCATCGTAATCTCGCTCATCATCGCGCTTGCGCTGAAGTTGATGCTGAACCGGACGAAGCTTGGCATTTACCTGCGGGCCATCATCAGCGACCGCCACATGGTGGAATGCCTCGGCATTAATGTAAAGCTTTTATTTACCGTAATGTTCGTGATCGGAACCGGTCTCGGCGGAATTGCGGGTGCGCTGAATGCTCCGATTTCCGGCCTGACGCCTCAGCAGGGACTGACGGTTTTCAACAACGTCATGCCTACACTGCTGGTCGGCGGTATGGATAACATGGACGGCGCCTTCCCCGCCGCGATCCTTCTCGGCGTAGCGAGCGCCGTGGCGGCGATTTTCCTTCCCACCTATTACAACCTAGTGCCGAACGTCATCATGGTCCTTGTGATGCTCGTCAGGCCGAACGGCCTGTTCGCCAAAAAGGAGGCCTGACCATGGAAAAATCCGTAAAACACGACTCTATCATCGGGCTGGGCCTGTTTGCAGCTTGTCTGATTCTCGGAACGTGCTTTGACGTCAGCGTCTCGACGACGATGTCCAACCTCATTATCATGACGCTTTTCGGCATGAGCTTCAATCTACAATTCGGCTACGCGGGAATGTGCAGCCTCGGTCATGTTATGTTTTTCGGTATGAGCGGCTACCTGCTTGTGGCGCTCTGCATGAAAACCGGGATGAATGTGTGGCTGGCCTGCCTGATCACGCTGGCTGTCTGTTTTGTGGTCTACATGATTATCGGCATCATCTGCCTCGGCTTCAACATGATGACCTTTACCTTTCTGAGTATGGGAATCGCGCTCAGCATCGCCGGGGCGGTCGGCAAATGGACCTTTGTGGGCGGCACAACGGGCATGACCCTGAATATTGCTCCGTCATGGATGAGCGATTATCGTGTGCTGTATCTGTTTATCCTGGCGGTCTGCACCGTCTGCACTGTGGCAATGTACGTTCTGTCAAAAAGCCCGTTTGTCGCCATGCTGAAGGGCAGCCGGGAAAATGAAGAGCGCCTGATTTTCCTCGGAGTCAATACGCGGCGGCTGCACAATGTAGTCTTCGTGATCAGCGGCATGTTCGCGGCGATTGCAGGAATTCTTTTCGCCTTCCGCAACAGCGGTGCATACACGTCTTCGCTGGATGCGAACCTTTCGTTTGAGGCAATCATCATGTGCATGGTGGGCGGTTCCAGCAGCTTTTTCGGCCCCATCCTCGGCGGTTTTATCGTTTCTTTGATTTACAATTTCCTGCCGAAGGTTACAAATTACTATCAGGGAGTTCTCGGCTTTATCGTACTGCTGATTGTATATTTCATGCGCGAGGGGCTGATCTCCGCTTCCAATCCGCTTTACAGGTTTTTCAAAAAACTTGTCGGCGGCAGAAAAAAAGAAATAAAAGCCTGACGCATCGGCAGTCGGAAATGAGGCTAAAAAATGGACACGCAGAAAGTACTTTTACGCACGGAGCACCTTGTGAAATATTTCGGTGCTCTGAAAGCAACCAACGATGTTTCCCTTGAGATTTACGAAGGCGAGATCCATGCCATAATCGGTCCGAACGGTGCCGGAAAGTCTACGCTAATGGATGAGATTGTAAACCGCACGCATCCGTCGAAGGGCAAGGTTTTTTTCGAAGACCGTGAAATTACAAACCGGAAGCCGTTTGAAATTGCCAATCTGGGGCTGTGCAAATGCTTTCAGATCAGTAAGCTGTTTCCTCATCTGACCTGCTATGAAAACATACAGATCGCACTGATTAAAAAGCACGGCACGGTATACGATTTTTCCCCGAAAAATTCCAGCTACCTGAAAGACGAAGTGCTGGAAGTTCTCGGCAGCGTCGGCATGAGCGATAAGATGGAGGAAACGGCCGCGCTGCTTTCCTACGGCGACCAGCGCAGGCTTGAGATTGCCATAACGCTTGCCATGGAGCCGAAGCTCCTGATGCTGGATGAACCGACGGCGGGCGTTGCCCGGGCCGAGGGCTACGAGATCATGAAAATGATCCGAAACCTTGCGCAGGAGCGGCATTTCACTGTCGTTTTCATCGAACATGATATGGACATCGTATTCAATTATTCCGACCGGATTTCGGTTCTGAACCAGGGTGAGCTGATTGCAACCGATACGCCGGAGAACATTCACAGCAACAAGTTCGTTCAGGATGCTTATTTCGGGGGAGGCGTAACAAACAATGGCTGAAAAAGTTCTGCAGCTGAAAAGCCTGAACTCCTTTTATGGGGAGAGCAGGATTCTGTTCGATATGAGCCTCGAAGTGGAGCAATCGGATTCCGTCTGCATTCTGGGACGCAACGGCGTGGGCAAATCCACCACCCTAAAATCCATTATGGGACTTCTCAATCCGAAGTCGGGTGGGAAGGTTACCGGCTGCATCGAATACTGCGGCAATGAGATCACTCATCTTCCTTCCTACAAAATTGCGCGCGCGGGCATCGCCTACGTTCCGCAGGGCCGCCACATTTTTCCGACCCTTTCCACGAAGGAAAACCTGATTATCGCGGAAAAGAAAGGCGTGGACGGGAACCAGTACTGGACCATCGAAAAGATTTATGAGCTTTTCCCAAGGCTTAAGGAAAGGGAAAATTTCAAGGGCGGACGTCTGAGCGGCGGCGAGCAGCAGATGCTGACGGTCGCAAGAGGCCTGATGCAGAACCCGAAGCTGCTGATTCTCGATGAAATCACAGAGGGTCTTGCGCCGATCGTCGTGGAAGAACTGGGGAAAATCATCAGCGAACTCCGAAGCCGCGGCGTCACAATTTTGCTTGCCGAGCAGAATGTTAAATTTGCTCTTGCCGCAAGCCGCAAATGCTACATCATTGAAAAAGGGCATGTCGTATACGAGGGCCTTACGGCTGAGATTCCAAAAGATACGCTCTCCAAATATCTTGGCCTTTAAACTTCCGGCAAATCGACCTGCACCTTTACTGGAGGAATGACCATGAAATATTTATTGGGGATCGATAACGGAGGCACCTATGCCAAGGCCGCGATCGTCAGCGAAACGGGACATCAGGTCGCCGTCGCGAGGGAACTGATTCCGGCGTCTCATAATAAGCCGGACTATGCAGAGCGGGACATGAGGGAACTGTGGCGTGCGAACTGCCGCGCCATCAGCGAGGCAATTTCAAAAAGCGGGATCCGCCCGGATGAAATTGCCGGAATTTCCTTTTCCGGCCACGGAAAAGGGCTTTACCTCGTCAATCAGGACGGTGAGCCGACCAGAAACGGAATTCTTTCCACGGACAGCCGGGCACAGGACTATGTAAAAAGGTGGGCGGAAAGCGGCACAACCGAAAAGGTTAAGGAGATCACCTGCCAGACGGTACTGGCCTGCCAGCCTGTCAGCCTTTTGGCCTGGCTGAAAGATCATGAGCCGGAAGCATACGCCAAGGCGTCCTGGGTCTTTTCCGTCAACGATTACATACGCTTCTGCCTGACGGGCGAACCCGGGGCCGATATTACGGCGGCCTCCGGCTGCAATCTGATCAATATGTCCACGGGCCGCTATGACCGCCAGATTCTCGCTCTGTTCGGCATTGAAGACGCGTTCGACAAGCTCCCGCCGCTGAAACGCCCCACGGAGGTCTGCGGAACCGTCACCAGGCTTGCGGCAATGGAGACCGGCCTCAGGGCGGGGACTCCGGTTTCCGCCGGAATGTTTGACATCGACGCCTGCGGAATCGCCGCGGGTCTGTCGGATGAGTCGAAAATGTGCATGATCGCGGGGACCTGGAGCATCAATGAATTTATCAGCAGGACCCCCGTGAACAATCAGACAAATTCCCTGAATTCTCTGTTCTGCATCCCCGGGTATTACCTGATTGAGGAAAGCAGTCCGACCTCCGCGGGGAATCTGGAATGGTTTGTGAGAAACCTTCTGAAGCCGGAAAACGGCAGCAAGCCCCTTTATGATCAGATCGACGATTGGGTGGATTCCGTTTCACCTGAGGAGCCGGTTCCGGTGTTTCTGCCGTTTCTTGACGGCTCAAACGTAACTCCGTCGGCGCAGGCTTCCTTCGTGGGCTTTACCTCGTACCACACGAAACGTCATCTTCTTCGCTCCGTCTACGAAGGGGTCGTATTTTCTCACGTCATGCACGTCAGGCGTCTGCTTCGCAATCACGTTGTCCCTT
>JAEWRF010000023.1 GCA_023460155.1 Bacillota bacterium
GAAAAGCCTGGGCAGGAAAATTTGAGGGTGCAGAGAACAAAAATGGCCATGTGCGGGGGAAAACCACCGCATGTGGCCATTTAGTTTGTCAGACTTACGGCGTCCGTCACGCCTGCCGGAGAAACAGCAATTGATTCGTATCTTCCGAACGTGCAATCTGTTTAAACTCCGTTTATAATGGCATTGTATGATTATAGCGAGAGAGGCGGTGTTTGAGGTGAACAATATTCTGGTCGTCGACGACGACGAATACATCCGCGAGCTGACTTCTACGCTGCTCCGAAACGAAGGCTACCGGATCGTGGAAGCCTCCGACGGACGCGAGGCACTCAAAAAGCTGGGTGAAGAACCCATCGATTTATGTGTTCTGGATGTGATGATGCCGAATATGGACGGCTTTGAGTTTTGCGGAGCTGCCCGGAAGTATTACGGAAATCTTCCCATATTGATGCTGACCGCCAAAGGTGAAATCAGCCAGAAAATAAAGGGGTTTGATTTAGGCTGCGACGACTACCTCACGAAACCGTTCGAGGGGGCGGAACTGGTCGTTCGGGTCCGGGCGCTGCTCAAGCGGTATCATATCGACAGGGCGGAGGAAATCAGCATCGGTGGGGTGACCCTCGATAAAGAGAGCTATAAAGTCTCGGTGAACGGTGAAACGGCCGATATTCCAATGAAAGAGTTCGAACTGTTATATAAGCTGGGGAGCAGTGCGGGGAAGACCCTTGCGCGCGATGATCTGATCGAGGAAATCTGGGGCTACGATTTCGACGGCAACGAGCGCACGCTGGATGTCCACATCAACCGTCTGCGTGAACGCTTTCCCTCTGAAAAATGCGGCTTTAAAATTACCACGGTCCGCGGCCTTGGGTATCGGCTGGAGGTCTTATCATGAAATCAGCGGAAAAACGGCGCCGGATTCTCAGTATCACCGTGTGGATGCTCCTGCTTCTGGGCTGCGTTTTGTTGGGTTATGCGCTTTCGTCGCTCGTGTTTCAGACGACGGGCAAACCGCCCGAGTTTTTGTCTTACCTGATTTCCGTCCTGATCGGAGTGCTGATTTTCGGCGGCGTCGGAAGGCTTGTTTCGGAACTCATCCTCCGCTCAAAACGGGGTCAGGAGCACGCCCGAAGACGGCATCATTTTCTGGAAAGCACCATCGAGGCGCTGAACCGGATCTCACACGGCGACTTTAACATCGCCATCGATATTCAGGAACATGATCCGTTTTCCGAAGTGGCGGAAAGCGTCAATAAAATGGCGCGGGAGCTGTCCGGTATGGAAGTGCAGCGGCAGGACTTTATCTCGAACGTATCGCATGAAATTCAATCGCCGCTCACGTCCATCAGCGGGTTTGCGGCCCTCCTGAAATCCGATTCCCTCACAAAAGAGCAGCGCGCGCATTATATTGATGTAATCGAAACTGAGAGCAAACGGCTCTCGAAGCTCTCGGACAATCTTCTGAAGCTTTCCACGCTGGAGTCTGAAAACGCCCCGCTCTCGTTAAATGAATTCCGTTTGGATAAACAGCTCGAGCATGCCGTTTTGATTCTGGAGCCGCAGTGGATGAAGAAAAACATCGAAATCGACGCGCAGCTGGAAAAAGTGACTCTCCGGGCGGACGAGGACCTGCTGAGTCAGGTGTGGATCAATCTGATTCACAACGCAGTGAAGTTCACGCCGGAAAATGGCAAGATTGAAGTCGGCCTTCATCGGCAGGACAAGCGGATTGTATGCTTTGTAGCAGACAACGGCATCGGCATATCCAAAAGCGACCAGATCCATATTTTTGAGCGGTTTTTCAAGGTGGACAAAGCCCGCGACCGCGCGCTGGGCGGAAACGGGCTGGGGCTGTCGCTCTGTAAAAAAATCGTGGAGCTTCACGGCGGCGAAATCGCTGTGGAGAGCGAGCCGGGAAGGGGAACCAAATTCATTGTAACGCTTCCGGGATGAATTAATCCCGTTTACATTGCGTTTAACCTCTATTTAACCTCCGTTTACCTTACAGCCGTAAGATTAGGCTGGTAACAAACGAAGGTTAATTTTTTGGAGGTTTATCATGGATACTATGATTGAAGTTCACTCGCTCGTCAAGCAGTACGACCGGGCAAAGGAGCCGTCCGTCAAGGGCATTGATTTTTCCGTGGGGCAAGGGGAGTTTTTTGCTTTTCTCGGCCCGAACGGCGCGGGGAAGACCACAACTATTTCAATTCTGACCACGACGCTTTCCAAAACCAGCGGCGACGTTCGAATCGCCGGGTGCGATGTGGAAACGGAAGCAAAGCGCGTGCGGGAAAAAGTAGGCATCATTTTTCAGAAGCCAAGCCTTGACCCTCAGCTTTCCGCGGAAGAAAACATTCGCTTCCACGCCTGCCTGTACGGAATGTACGGCTACCGCCCGAGTTTTAAGCTGATGCCCGCCGAATACCGGAAACGCGTGACAGATCTGGCGGAAATCGTGGGCATTCAGGATTCGCTGTTCAAGCCGATCAAAAAGCTTTCCGGCGGCATGCAGCGCAAGCTGGAAATCATCCGCAGCCTGATTCACACACCGTCTGTTCTGTTCCTCGATGAGCCGACGCAGGGGCTTGATGCGGTCAGCCGACGCAGTCTGTGGGAATACATCGACACGGTGCGCAAAGAAAACGGCACCACCGTCTTTCTTACCACGCATTACATCGACGAAGCGGAAAACGTAGATCAGGTCTGCATCATCAACCACGGCGAAATCGCCACCTCCGGCTCGCCCGAGGATATGAAGAGGAATCTGCTGAAACAGCAGCTTGTTCTGGATGCCGACGACCGGGCGGGACTGCTCGCGGAGCTTTCCGGGCTGGGGCTTTTCCACAAGACGGGAAACCACATTGTCGTACCGTATCAGGATATGACCGCTCAGGAGATTATCGCGAGGCTGAAAACGCGCCTCAGCGTGCTCGAAATTGAGGAGCCTACGCTGGAAGACGCGTATATCGAATATTTGAAGCTGGGGGGTGCCGCGGCATGAGCGAGCTTGTTTTGGCCCGGAGAAAAAAATCAGGACTGGCGCGCGAAACCAACGCGGTAATTGCCATTATGGCGAGGGATATCACACTTTTCTTTAAATCGCCGATGACGATTGTCATGAATCTTACCATGCCGATTGTAATGATGGGCATGCTGGGCGGAAGCCTGTCGCAGAATATGGCGGGCGGGCTCGGGTTCAATTACAATCAGTTTATGCTGGTCGGCATGCTCGTCAACATGCTGTTCATGTCGACGACGATGGGGATGTCCTCTCTTGTGGAGGACCACACGACCGACTTTACACAGGAAATGATGATTTCACCCGTGTCGCGGTACAGCATCATTATCGGAAAAATTCTCGGCTCCTCTTTCGGTGCGATTATCGGCATGTTCGGCACCGTCATCGTCGGTCTGTGCATGGG
>JAEWRF010000024.1 GCA_023460155.1 Bacillota bacterium
GGAGACGGTCTGCTCCAACTGCGGACTGAGCTTTGAAGAATCCGGTTCCAAGGAGCCGAATCCCTATTCGATCGTCAGCTATCGGAGTGCGTCGCCGTGGCAGGAGTTCCGGCGGCAGTTCGGGGGAGTGAATGTCCGGCTGATCTGCTTCGGGCTGCTCGCGGCGGCCGCGCTGGTCCTTTCGTTCTGGTCGGCCTCCGAAATTGCGAAAGCCGCCGGGAACATTCTGACGATCCGCACTACGGACGGGAAAACCGTGAACGAAGTCTATTACCGTGAAATGGGGACCATTTACAACGGCTTCGCCATCTTCGTCCGCGCCTGCGGCGTGTTCTTCGCCGGGGTGCTGGTGCGGTTCGGACTGAAAAAATGAAGAGGCTATATTGAAGGGGGAAATTGACATGCCGCAGTTAAGCGACGTAAAAATCGGATTTATCGGGTTCGGGAACATGGCGCAGGCCATCGCGAAGGGGTTGCTCCTCAAAAAAACGGTCGCGCCGGAGCGCATCTTCGCCTGCGCGAAAAACTGGGAAAAGCTGCGCCGGAACACCGAGCCGCAGGGCATGGTCCCGTGCCGCGATGCCTCGGAGGTTGCGGAAAAGGCGGATCTCGTCGTAATCGCCGTCAAGCCGTATCTGGTGCAGGAGGTGACTGCGCCGATCCGCGGGCTGCTCCGCGAAAAGATCGTGGTGTCGGTCGCTTCGGGGTATCCGTTCGAAAAATATGAGGAAATCCTTCTGCCCGGCACGCACCACCTGAGCACGATTCCCAATACGCCGGTTTCGGTCGGCGAGGGGATTTTCATCTGTGAGGAAAAGCATTCGCTGAGCGCGGAGGAATACGGCCTCGTAAAGGCTCTGTTTTCCGCAATCGGCCTGGTGCAGCCCGTGGAGACGCGGCTTTTGGATATCGGCGGCGTCGTCAGCGGCTGCGGCCCGGCATTTGCCGCTATGTTTATGGAGGCTTTGGGCGACGCGGGCGTGATGTACGGGCTGCCGAGAGCGCTTTCCTACCGGCTGGCCGCGCAGATGGTCGCGGGAACCGGGAAGCTGATGCTGGAAACCGGAGACCACCCCGGCGCCATGAAGGACGCGGTGTGCTCTCCCGGCGGAACGACCATCCTGGGGGTGGCGGCGCTGGAACGCAAAGGCCTGCGCTCCGCCGTCATCGACGCGATCGACGCGATCGAAAAAGGCCGGTAAGGGGCCTGCCGCTTCCCGGGGTCCGCCTTGTCACATTTCTATAAAATGGAATGAGGATTCACTAAAGAAAAGCCGAAACCTGCCGATACATAGGTTGAGGTGAAAAGACTCTTATGGCAAGCGAAGCACGAATCCGCGCAAACAAAAAGTATCTGAGCAAACGGGAGAACATTCTGTTCCGGGTGCCGAAGGGCCGGAAGGCGGAGATAAAAGCCCGCGCCAAAAGTCTGGGGAAGAGCTTGAACTGCTACATAAACGAATTGGTGGAGAAGGACATCGGCACTTCGGATTGACGATGCCCCAACCATTTTTCAACGCGCCTGAGCCCGCCGGTTTTCCGGCGGGCCTTTTCTGTCCGCCTCAAGCGCGGAAGACGCTTTGTGTCTGGATTGACAGGAACATTTTTCTATGCTACAATTGTTTAAATTTCGAAAATTTCGAAAATTAGGCAGCGTAAACGGATGTGATAAATTGACCACAATTAAAGAAATTGCGAAGGAACTGCATCTTTCCGCAAGTACGGTTTCAAAGGGACTGAGCGGGGCGAGCGACGTCAGCGCCGCGACGCGGCAGCTGATTCTCGGCACAGCGATGAAAATGGGCTATGTCCCCAAGCAGGGTCGGCTGGAAGAAGCGCAGAGAATCTGCGTCTTTATTGAAAACATGGGGTACGAGCGAATCGAGCAGTTCGGCTACGACATTATCGTCGGGTTTAAGCTTGAGGCGACGGCAAAGCAGTGGGATGTTTCCATTGTGCCGCTGGCCATGAATCAGGAAAGCGACTACAACTACGAGGAGTACATGCTGCAGAACCGCTACAGCGCCGGGTTTCTGCTGGGCTTCAACCTGCACAACAATTTTCTGGAGCAGCTGACCAAAACCACCGTTCCGACCGTGCTGCTCGACAATATCGTCTACAATAAAAACGTCGCCTGCGTCGGTACAGACAATCAGCAGGGCGTTTTTTACGCGGTGGAGCATCTCGCTTCCCTCGGCCACCGGAACATTGCCATGCTCAACGGCGAGGCGGTCAGCCGCGTTTCCTATGAGCGCCTGAACGGCTTTAAGCTGGGAATGGAGAAATGCGGACTTCCCGTGCGCGAGGAGCTGATCGCCCACGGGGACTATACCCCGGATTGCGCCGAAAAATTCGTAGGCTATTTCATCCGCGAAGGGGCGACGGCCATCGTCTGCGCCAGCGACCTCATCGCGCACGGCGTGCTGCGTGAGCTGTACCGGCTGGGCGTGCGCGTGCCGGACGACGTGAGCGTCATCGGGTTCGACGACCTGCCTCTCGCCTCCTATATGACGCCCCCACTGACGACCATCCGGCAGAACCGGCTTGAAATCGGCAGGAATGTCTGCATGGTCATGGAACAGATATTGAAGGGCAACCACGTGAACCGGCTGCTTCTGATGCCGGAGCTGGTCATCCGGGAATCGACCGGACGGCCCGGAAAAACGGAAAAATCCGTTTAATAATTTCGATAATTAACGAATTTTTACCCTTGAAAGTTTCGAAATTATATGCTATGATTTTCCTGTTTTTTCAAAGCTTAAGAACCTTGTATTCAGAAGAGTGGTGGATCCGGGTTCTGAAAATGGGAGGTCCCTGATGATCGACAGTGATTTTATCGGAGAAATGAAGCAGATTCTTGCCGCCCGGTACCGATGCGGGCTTTCGGACGCCGATCCGCAGGAGCTGCACGGCGCGCTTTCCCAATACCTGATGAACCGAATCGCCGGGGAGTGGGAGGAAAGCGAGCGGGAATACGACGGAAAAAAGCGTGTTTATTACCTTTCGGCGGAATTTCTGGTCGGGAGGGCCGTCTATAACAACCTGCTGGCCCTCGGGCTGACCGGGGAGGCGGAACGGCTGCTGCGCGAAAACGGCGCGTCCCTCGCATCCCTGGAGGAGATTGAGGACGCGGCGCTCGGGAACGGCGGCCTGGGACGTCTGGCGGCGTGCTTCCTTGATTCCGCGGCGACCATGGGCATCCCGATGCAGGGGTGCGGTATCCGTTACCGGTTCGGCCTGTTTCGGCAGAGCTTTGAAGACGGGTTCCAGAAGGAAACCGCCGACAACTGGATGCGCGGCGGAGACCCGTGGTCGGTGCGGCGGGAAGGTGAAGCGGTGACGGTGCGCTTCGCGGATCAGACGGTGCGGGCGGTGCCCTACGACATGCCGATTATCGGCTACGGCGGCAGGCATATCAACACGCTCCGGCTGTGGCAGAGCGAGCCGGAAAACGAATTCGATTTCGAAGCGTTCAACAATCAGGAATACGATGAAGCGGTGCTGGAAAAGAACCGGGCGGAGGATATTTCCCGCGTGCTGTACCCGAACGACAGCGAGGAGTCCGGAAAGCTTCTGCGCATCAAGCAGGAGTATTTTTTCTGCAGCGCTGCTTTGCAGGATCTCTTCCGGAAGTTTGCACCGCGGTGTGCGGGCGACTGGAGCAAGCTGGAGAATCTGTGCACCCTGCAGCTCAACGACACCCACCCGACCGTGGCCGTCTGCGAATTCATCCGCATCCTCGGGGAGTACGGAGTGAGCTTTGAGGACGCGTTTGAGTTGGCCCGGAAGATCTTCCATTATACGAACCACACCGTGATGGCAGAGGCACTGGAAAAGTGGGATGCCGAACTGTACGGCAAGGTGCTGCCGGAAATCGTCGGAATCGTGGAGAAAATCGACGCGTATCAGGAGAAAACCTTTACGGCCCTCGGCGGAGCGTTCGCCGAAAATCTGGAGGCATGCCGCGTACTGAAGAAGGATACCATCCATATGGCAAACCTCGCCGTCTACGGCTCCGCCACCGTAAACGGCGTCGCGAAGATCCATACGGAGATCCTGAAGAACGACGTTCTGAAGGAATGGTATGAGCTTGCCCCGGAAAAATTCCAGAACAAAACCAATGGAATCACGCAGCGCCGCTGGCTCGCGCTGTGCAACCCGGAGCTTTCCGGGCTGATTACCCGTCTGCTGGGCGGCGACGCGTGGGTGACCGATCTTTCCCGGCTTGCAGAAACCGCGAAATTCGCGGACGACGGCGCGGTGCTGGATGAGTTCGCCGCGGTCAAGCAGGAGAAAAAGCGCCAGCTCGCGGCCTATCTCTCCGCGAAGGAGGGGGTCGCCCTGCCCGAAACGTTCCTGTTCGATATTCAGGCCAAACGCCTGCACGAATACAAGCGCCAGCTGCTGAACGCGCTTTCCATTCTCGACCTCTATTTCGGCATCAAGGACGGCACCGTGCGTGACTTTACGCCCACGGCGTTCCTGTTCGGGGCCAAGGCCGCACCGGGTTACCTGCGCGCCAAGGCGATTATCAAACTGATTAACGAAATCGGGAAAATGATCGACGGCGACCCGACGGTCCGCGGCCTGCTGCGCGTGGTGTTCGTGCAGAACTACAACGTTTCCTACGCGGAAAAGCTGGTGTGCGCGGCCAACCTTTCCGAGCAGATTTCCACGGCGGGCACCGAGGCCTCCGGCACAGGCAATATGAAATTCATGCTGAACGGCACCCCGACGCTGGGCACCTACGACGGCGCAAACGTCGAAATCGTAGGAGAAGCCGGTCTGGAGAACAACTATATCTTCGGGGCGCGGGTGGAGGAGCTCGACCGCATCCGCGAGGAATATGACCCCACGGAAATCTATGAAAACAATCCGCGCATCAAGCGCGCGCTCGACGCTTTGGTGGACGGTACCCTCGACGACGGCGGCACCGGCCTGTTTGAGGAACTGGTCGATTCCATTCTGAAGGGCGCAAGCTGGCACCGGCCGGACCAGTATTTCCTGTTGCGCGATTTCGAATCGTATCAGGAAACTCGCCTGCGCGCGAATCGGGATTACCGCGATACGCGGGCCTTTGCACGCCGGAGCTTCCTCAACATGGCGCATGCCGGGTATTTTTCCAGCGACCGTACAGTGCGAGAGTACGCGGAGGAAATGTGGCGGGTCTGATTTACAAAGAATCGTAAATTATTTCGATCATTTCGTAATAGTTCGAAATAATTAAAGCGAAAAAACGCGAAAATCCATAAATTAGCATAGAATATGCCGTGTAGTGCAATAGCTGTTAGCTATTGCACTAATTTTTTGTTCACTCAGACGAGAAAGTTATTGACATCCACAAGCCGCAATGCTATGATAGAAATCGAAAGAAGACCTTACATATTTCGAAAAAGTTCGAAGAATTTTTCCGAACCGAAGCAGCCCGAAACATCCGAAGGAAAGGCCCTGACTTTTACCACCAGTCTTGAAACCGGTTCGTCCGGTTGTCAGTCCATATTTTTAAGGAGGAATATTATGAAACGGTTGAAAAGTATTTTAGCGCTGGCCGTGGCTGCCCTGACGGTGACTGCCGGTCTGAGCGCATGCAGCCCGAACGTGCCCGCCGACCAGTCTTCCGCAGCGCCCGCGGCTTCCGCTGCACCTGCGGCCTCCGCCGCGGGGAGCAGTTCCGCCGCAGCCGGCGGAAAGCAGGAAATTTATTTCCTGAACTTCAAGCCTGAGATTGCGGACGTTTACAAAGCGATCGCGAAGGAGTACGAAACCGAGACCGGAGTCAAGGTCAACGTCATGACGGCCGCGAGCGGCACCTATGAGCAGACCCTGAAATCCGAGCTCGCCAAAACGGACGCCCCGACGATCTTCCAGATCAACGGCCCGGTCGGGTATTCCAACTGGAAGGATTACTGCCTGAACCTGAAGGACTGCAAGCTGTACGATCAGCTGATGGATAAGAGCATGGCGGTCACCGGCAGCGACGGCGGTGTCTACGGTATCCCGTACGTCGTCGAAGGCTACGGCATCATCTACAACGACGCCATTATGAAGAAGTATTTTGCGCTGAGCGACAAAGCCGCGAAGGTTTCGTCCGCTGCAGACATTAAAAACTTCGCCACCCTCAAGACCGTTGCGGAGGATATGACGAAGCACAAGGATCAGTTGGGCATCAAGGGCGTTTTCGCCTCCACCTCCCTGACCTCCGGCGAGGACTGGAGATGGCAGACCCATCTGCTGAACCTGCCGATGTACTACGAATTCAAGGATACCGCCGCGAACGCCAGCACGGTGGAAACGGGCCTCGCCGCGAAGGAGATTACCTTTAAGTACGGCGACAACTACCGCAACATTTTCGATTTGTACCTGAACAATTCCGTCACCGCGAAGGGCCTGCTCGGCAGCAAGTCGGTGGACGATTCCATGGCGGAGTTCGCTCTCGGCAAGGCCGCGATGGTTCAGAACGGCGACTGGGCATGGTCGCAGATCAGCGGCGTGGCCGGCAACACGGTCAAGGCCGACGACGTGAAGTTCATGCCGATCTACACGGGCGTTTCCGGCGAGGAAAAACAGGGCATCTGCATTGGAACCGAAAACTTCTTCTGCGTGAACAGCAAGGTTTCCGCCGACAAGCAGAAGGCCTCCGAGGATTTCCTCGAGTGGCTGTTCTCCAGCGCGAAGGGCAAGGATTTTGTAACGAACCAGCTCAAATTCATCGCTCCGTTCAATACGTTCAGCGCAAGCGAGCGCCCGAACGATCCGCTGGCAAAGTCGGTTGCCGCGTATATGTCCGACTCGAGCCTGACCACGGTGCCGTGGACCTTTGAGTGCTTCCCGAGCCAGGATTACAAGAACGCCGTCGGCGCCGCGCTTCTCCAGTACGCGCAGGGCAGCAAGAAATGGGACGACGTGAAGAGCGTGGTCATCGGAAAATGGAAATCCGAGAAGGCAAAGTCATAAAGCCGTGCTATAATAGAAACAGAAACTGATACCGGGCGGCGCGGCCCCATAAAACGGACCGCGCCTCCTTTTTTTACCTTCCGCCCCGGGGGCGGACTTATGGGGGAATACATATGCAGAAAGCACTGAGAAAATACGGCGCGTTTTTCACGCTGCCGGCGGCCCTTGCATTTCTGGTGGCATTTCTGGCGCCGTTTTTCATGGGCCTTTACCTTTCGTTCACCCGGTTCTCGACGGTGACGGATTCCCATTGGGTGGGAATTTCCAATTACGTAAAAGCGTTTCAGGACGGCGACTTTTTAAACGCGCTTGTTTTCACGGCGAAATTCGCCGTCGTCTCGGTTGTCTCGGTGAACCTAATCGCGTTTCTGCTCGCGCTGCTGCTGACGCGCGGCCTGAAGGGAACCAATTTTTTCCGCACGGTTTTTTTCATCCCGAACCTCATTGGCGGCATCGTACTCGGCTACATCTGGCAGCTGATCCTCAACGGCCTGCTCTACCCGTTTGAGGTGACGCTGACCACCGACCCGGCCTACGGCTTCTGGGGCCTCGCGCTGCTGATGAACTGGCAGATGATCGGCTATATGATGATTATTTACATCGCCGGAATCCAGAACATTCCGGGCGACCTGACGGACGCGGCCGAGGTGGACGGCGCGAAGCCCACGCAGGTGCTGCGCCATGTGACCATACCGATGGTCATGCCCTCCATCACCATCTGCCTGTTCCTCACGCTGACGAACTCGTTTAAGCTGTTTGACCAGAACCTTTCGCTGACGGCGGGCGCGCCTGCAAAGCAGTCGGAGATGATGGCGCTGAATATTTTCAACACGTTCTACGGCAGCACGGGCTACGAAGGCGTCGGTCAGGCCAAGGCAGTGGTGTTCTTCCTGCTGGTGGCGGCCATCGCGTTTATCCAGCTTAGGCTGACGCAGCGCAGGGAGGTGGAAAGCTGATGAACCGCACAAAAACCGTAAAAAACGGAGCGGTCTACGTTCTCCTCTCCGCGCTTTCCGTCCTTTTTGTCGCTCCCCTGTTCATTATTCTGATGAACTCCTTTAAAGGCCGGTTCTTCATTTCGGATACCCCGTTTGAGTTCCCGAATGCGCAGACGTTCTGCGGGTTCGTCAACTACGCGAGCGGAATCAGCAAGACGGCGTTCCCAAGCGCGTTTGGATATTCGCTGTTCATCACGGTGTTTTCGGTGCTGGTGATCGTACTGTTCGATTCGATGGCGGCGTGGTACATCGTGCGCGCGAAAACAAAGTTCGGCGGAATTTTCTATTACCTGCTGGTTTTCTCCATGATCGTTCCGTTCCAGATGGTCATGTTCACCATGTCGAAAACGGCGAATCTTCTTCACCTTGACAGCCCGGCAGGCCTTGTGTTCCTGTACCTCGGCTTCGGTTCGGGCCTTGCAGTCTTCATGTTCAGCGGGTTTGTCAAATCCGTGCCGCTCGAAATTGAAGAGGCCGCCATGATCGACGGCTGTTCGCCGATCGGCGTGTTTTTCAAGGTGGTTTTTCCGGTGCTTATGCCCATCTGCGTCACGGTGGCGATTCTGAACACCATGTGGGTTTGGAACGACTACCTGCTGCCCTACCTGGTGATCGGCCACCTGTACCAGACCCTGCCCATCGCGGTGCAGTATCTGCGCGGCGGCTACGGCTCCAAGGATATGGGCGCCATGATGGCCGTGCTGGTGCTGACGATTCTGCCGGTGATCGTGTTTTATTTCTCCTGCCAGAAATACATTATCCGCGGAATTATCGCGGGGGCCGTAAAAGGATGAGCGCGGCGGCTGAAAAAAAGAAGGAAGGGTTTTCCATTCGCACAAGCGGAATTTTAATGCCCGTCAGCAGTCTGCCCTCCCGTTACGGCATCGGGAATCTGGGGGAGGAAGCGTACCGGTTCGTGGATTTTCTGAAAGCCGCCGGGCAGAAGTATTGGCAGATTCTGCCCATCGGCCCCACGGGCTACGGCGACAGCCCCTACCAGAGCTTTTCCGCGTTTGCCGCGAATCCCTATTTCATCGACCCGGATATTCTGGCGGAAAAGGGACTCCTGACGCGGGAGGAAATCCGCGCTTTCCCGTTCGGGTTTGACCCGGAGGCGGTGGATTACGGGGTGCTGTTTGAAAACCGGTTCGCCCTGCTGGAAAAGGCGACCGCCCGGTACGACACCAAAAGCGCGGAATTTGCGGCCTTCCGGTCGAAAAACGCGGACTGGCTCGCGGATTATGCCCTGTTCATGGCCCTCAAGGAAGAGCACGGCATGGTGTCGTTTCACCTCTGGCCGGAGGAACTGATCCGCCGGGAACCGGAGGCCCTGCAGAAGGCCGAAAAGCGCCTTGAGGGGCGCGTGCGCTTCTGGGAGATTGTGCAGGCGCTGTTCTACGACCAGTGGTTCCGCCTGAAGGAGTACGCGCACAAAAACGGCGTGCGCATCATCGGGGATCTGCCGATCTACGTTTCTCCGGATTCCTCCGACCTGTGGGCGCACAGTGAGCTGTTTCAGGTGGACGAAGCCAAAGCCATGACGGAGGTGGCGGGCTGCCCGCCGGACGCGTTTACAGACGAGGGCCAGTACTGGGGCAATCCGCTCTACGACTGGAATTATCACCGGGAGACCGGCTTCGCCTGGTGGCTGCGCCGCCTGAGCTTTGCGGGAAAGGTGTACGATGTTGTGCGCATCGACCATTTCCGCGGGTTTGAAAGCTACTATTCCATCCCGGCCACCGAAAAAACCGCCGTTCACGGAAAGTGGCGCAAGGGCCCCGGCATGGAGCTTATCCGGGCCGTCCGGAAGGGACTTCCCGAGCTTCCCATCATCGCGGAGGACCTCGGGTTCCTGACCGCGGGAGTCCGGAGGCTGCTCCGGCAGAGCGGCTTCCCCGGCATGAAGGTGCTGCAGTTCGCGTTCGATTCCCGCGAGGAGAGCGATTATCTGCCCCACAATTACGGGCACAATTCGGTGGTTTACACCGGCACGCATGACAACACCACCACCGAGGACTGGCAGTACAGCGCGCCCAGCGAGGATGCCGCGTTTGCAAGGCGCTACTTCGGCATGACGCCGCAGAGCGATTTTACCTATTGCCTGATCCGCGCGGCGCTCGGCAGCGTCGCCGACACCTGCGTCATTCCGATGCAGGATTACCTCCGCCTCGGGCGGAAGGCGCGCATTAATACGCCGGGCACCCTGGGCGGCAACTGGCGGTGGAGGGTAAAAAAGGAAGCCCTTACCGCCGAGCTGGCCGGGCGGATCCGGGCCCTTTCGAAGATGTACGGGCGTTAGAAATCAGGCCCGGCTTCGGAAGCTGTTAATTTTGGCATATGTTCCCCCATATGCGGGGAGGCGGACGGATAAGCGCCCTTTGGGGCGCGGCTCCTGCCGCCTCCCTTTTTTATTCCGCTTGTCCTGTTATCTCCCGTCCAGTCCATGAAAAATGCAAATAATTTTTAAAGTTGTACGATTTTTCGACGGGATGTCCCCCGGAATAACCGGCGGATTTCCCAAATACAAATGGAATGGGAAAAAAGGCGGCCGCCGGGGAACCTGCAAAACCGGCGTCTGCCAATGGTTGGGGGGATATTATGAGAGTACTGGCGGCGGGCTCTGCCGGGAACGACGTGATGGAGGTGCAGTCCATCCTGCGGCGGCTGGGCTATGAGATCGGCGCGCCGGACGGGGTGTTCGGGCGCGCGACGCGCAACGCGGTGATCCTGTTCCAGCAGAGGTTCGGGCTTTCGCCGGACGGGGTGATCGGCCCGGCGACGGCGCGCGTGCTGGAGCAGTTCATGCTCGGCTACGACGTATACGCTATCCGGCCGGGGGATTCGCTTTACGGCATCGCGCAGAAATACGGCGTGGAGCCGGAGGCGCTTGCGGTCGCCAACCCGGGCGTGGACCCGAGAAATCTTCCCGTCGGGAAGCGCATCGTCGTTCCGTTCGGTTATTCGGTTGTGCCGACGGACATCGGCTTCACCTTCGACGTGCTGCGGCACAGCCTTCAGGGGCTGAAGGCACGCTACCCGTTCCTCACCGTGGCGAGCGCGGGCACCAGCGTGCTCGGCCGCGACCTGTTCACGCTGCGGATGGGCACCGGGCCGAACCGGGTGTTTTTCAACGCCGCGCACCACGCGCTGGAATGGATCACCACGCCGGTGCTGATGAAGTTCGCGGAGGACTTCCTCGCGGCCTACGCCTCGGGCGCGCCGCTTAACGGCTACCATCCGCGCGAAATCTGGGCCCGCAGCAGCATTTTCCTGATGCCCATGGTCAACCCGGACGGCGTGGACCTCGTCATCAACGGCCTTTCCCGGGAGAATCCGTTCTACGACGACCTGCTCCAATGGAACAAGGGGAGCACCGACTTTTCTTCGGACTGGGAGGCGAACAACCGCGGGGTGGATTTGAACCACAACTACGACGCGGCCTGGCAGCAGTCAAAGGAAGCGGAGGCTGCGCTCGGCATCACCGGGCCCGGCCCGACGCGCTACTCCGGCCCTTCTCCGGTTTCCGAGCCGGAAACGAAGTCGGTGGTGCGCTTCACGAAAAACCACGATTTCCGTCTGGTGATCGCATACCATTCCCAGGGGCGGGTCATCTACTGGAATTTTCAGAATCTCGCGCCGCCGGAAGCCCGCATCATCGGTGAAAACATGGCGCAGGTCAGCGGCTATACCCTCGATGAGGCAACGGGCGTCGCTTCCCTTGCCGGGTACAAGGACTGGTTTATTCAGGATTACCGCCGCCCCGGCTACACCGTGGAGGTGGGGCAGGGGAAAAACCCGCTGCCGATTTCCCAGTTTTCTGAAATCTACCGGGAAAACCTCGGTCTGCTGCTCTATGCTTCAACAATATAAAAAATCTCTCCGCCCGGTTTGGACGGAGAGATTTTTTTATCTGTGTTTTCCGAAGAAAAAGAGCGCCATGGTTCCGGGGCCGGAATGGGCGCCGATCACCGGGCCGACGTGGCCGATGATCACCTCTTTTACGCCCATGCGGCGCTTCACCTCGGAAGCGAGGTACTCCGCATCCTCCTGAGAATCGCCGTGGCTGATGAAAATTACCTGTTCCTCCGGATTCTCCGCGGTTTCGGCCATGTGATCCGCCAGCGCGTTCAGGGAGGTGCGGCGGCCGCGCACCTTTCCCACGGCGATCAGGTGGCCTTCGTCGTCCACGTGCATCACGGGCTTGATGCCCATCACGGTGCCGATCAGCGCGGTAGCGCCCGAAATGCGCCCGCCGCGCCGCAGGAACATCAGGTCCTCCACCGTGAACCAGTGGCACTGGCGCAGGCGGTTCTGCTCCACCCACTCCTTCACCTCAAGAATGCTTTTGCCCTTGCTGCGTTCCAGCGCCGCGTAATAAACCAGCATTCCCTGACCGAGCGACGCGGCCAGCGTATCCACGGCGCAGACGATGCGCGCCGGGTATTTTACCGCCAGTTCGTCGCAGGCCATTTTCGCCGCGTTGTAGGTGTTCGATAGACCGGAGGAGAACGCGAGATTCAGCACGTCCTTTCCTTCCTTTAAAAACGGCTCCATCGCACTGACGAAAGCCTCCACGTTCACGGCGGAAGTCGTGCAGGGCTCACCGGCCCGCAGGCGCGCGTAAAAATCCCGGATCGGCAGCTCGCGCCCGTCCGGATAATTGAGGTATTCCTTTCCGCTCAGGCGGAACGAAAGCGGCGCCACCGCAATTCCCATCTTTTCCGCCAGTTCGGCCGGAAGATCGCAGGAAGAATCCGTGACGATCACAAAGTTATCCATGCCTGTCTCCTTCTCATTTTCTTCCAGTACTTTACTTCAATTTTAACAACTTGGAACTGAAAATAATATCTTGTAAGGAATTATTTTGAAATCCTGTTTTCTCAATGCGCTGGTTTGGTATTGAAAACCAGATTCGATTTCTCCTCAGAAAAGAAATTTAAGCGTTTCCTGTATTTTTGACGAAAACCGCGGAAATTACGCAGCCAAAAATAAAAAATCCCCCGCTCCAAATTGGGAGCGGGGGCCATACCGCCGAGAAATCGCGGGCGGGACTTAAAACTCCTTGTTTGAGTAAACCGCGCAGGAAATCAGGAAGGAAATCAGGTACAGAGCGAGCACCAAAACCGGGGAAAACCACAGAAACCGGTCTACTGCCGCATCGGTCAGCCGCGGCACGGGGAGGCCGATTTTTTTCCAGACGGCAACGGCGAGAATCGGAAGGACAAAGAAAAGCATGATGCCGATGCGGGCACTCTGCATTCCGAATTTATAGAACAGCGGAATCAGAATAGAGGGAAAAATCAGGGCGATGCCGAAGCCGGCGAATATATTGATTCCGTAGTCCGACGTGAAACCGCCCCCGGCAAGGGAAGCCGCAAGCATCAGAACGGAAACGGCGGCGGAAAACAGCAGCACAAGCACATATTTTTCCACCACGGCCAGCTTCCTGCCGATCGGCAGGCTCAGGCCGAATCCGTCCCAGTTCGATTTTTCGTCGTAGGCGAACGTATTGATGGTCAGGATGACGGTGAGCATGACGATGATGCTGTCGGCTCCGCTGCCGATGTTTTTCACGCCGGAAACCGCGAACAGGGCCACGTAAACGGCAAATATAATCACGAGAACCCGCCACATCTGGCGGATGTACAACAGATCCTTCATCAGAAGCCCTTTCATGCGGACTCCCCCTTTCCGTAAAGCAGCATGATGCGGTCGAGCGCCGCGCCCTCCAGCACGAGGTCCGGGTGGCGCTTGCGCGCAGCGGCCCGGTCTTCCACCAGAATTTCGCATTCGCACGCGCCGCGCATCACGCGCAGGAAGCCAGTTTTATCCAGCGACGGGTACTGCGACGCGCCGCATTTCAGAATGCCGTAGTGCTCGGTGATGTCGTCCTTCCGGCTGCTGAACACCACTTTGCCCTCGTGAAGGAAGGTGACGTAATCCGCGACGCGCTCCAGATCGGAGGTGATGTGCGAGGAGAACAGCACACCCCGGCTTTCATCCTGAATGAAATCAAGGAAAATGTCGAGAATCTCGCTGCGCATCACCGGGTCGAGCCCGCTGGTCGCCTCGTCGAGAATAAGCAGGCGGGGTTTATGCGCGAGCGCGCTCGCAATGGAGAGCTTCATTTTCATGCCCTTGGAGTATTCCTTTATCTTTTTATCCCGCGGCAGGCCGAATTCCTTCAGGTATTTTTGGTACAGCGCGCCGTCCCAGGTTCGGAATACCCGTTTCAGGATCACTTCGATGTCCCCGGCGTTGAACACGCCGCTGAAATAGCTTTCGTCGAACACCACGCCGAGCTGTGCTTTCACTTCGGCTTCGTCCTTGACGGCATCCTTCCCGAAAAGCCGGATGCTGCCGCCGTTCCGGCGGATCTCGTTGAGAATCAGCTTGATGGTGGTCGTTTTGCCCGCCCCGTTCTCCCCGATGAAGCCCATGATGCTCCCGGACGGAACCGAAAAGCTCACGTCCTTCAGCGAGAAGGAGGGGTAATCCTTGCACAGGTGCTGAACCGTTAACAGGTCACTCATAAAATATTTACTCCTTTTCAGGATTAAAATCCGAAGGGTTTACACGGAGAAAATCAGGCGGGGTCGGCCGTTGTCTTCGGGCTGAAAAATTTCTTCGCCGCGGCCGCGGAAAGAATCATCGCCAGCAGGGTCAGAATTCCGGTTTCTCCCACAAAGTACATGCTGGAGGCGCTGTTTGTCAGGGGCTGGCAGATGACCTGATCGAAAAAGTTGTGGCTTGCGTGAACCAGAACGGCGGGCCAGACGCTCCCGGAGCGGAGCCGCAGAATTCCCAGAATCGCCGTCATGGAGACCGTCTGGAGCAGGAACATCGGCAGCTTGAACCACAGCGAAATTCCCGGCAGATAAAGCCCCGCGATGATGAGCGGCATGTGCCAGATTCCCCAGATGAGGCCGGTGATCACGATGGCCGCCGTTTCGCCCCGCAGCTTTGCAAGCTGGGGCAGCAGGAAGCCGCGCCAGCCGACTTCTTCCCCGGCGGCGGTGAAGAGGCTGACAAGGATAAAGATCAGAACCACGATGAAACCGGCGTGGGAATGGGTCGTATAAGTGGCGACAACGGCGGCGATCGGGTTCAGGGCGCCGATGCGGGAGGCGCCGGAGACCAGCCAGTAGATTCCGTACGAAACCCCGAGATACAGAACCGGAATCATTATGCCGGCCAGCAAAAAAGAAAATTTGCACGGATTCCACCCGAGCAGCTTTTCACCCCGGTAAAATATTCCGCGCACCGTCAAAGCCACGGCGGCGGGGCAGCACATCAGAATCGGCGACATTCCGTCGCCGGCCTTTCCGGCGCGAATCCAGATCACGTAGCAGACCGTGCTCAGGGCAAAGGCAAGCAAAAGATAAACCAAGACGGATTTTTTTGTTTTTTCCAACTGATTTTTCCTCTTTTCAAACGGGATCACGGTTCCGCGCCGTTTTCCCCATAAATCAGGGCCAGCATTTCCTGTAATTCCGCAAGCGGAATGCCCGCCCGCGACGCGCGGCTCACCGCTTCGCGCAGAGCTTCCTCCGTTCGTCGGAGCTGTTCCTCGCGCAGGAACTCCATATTCTTCCGGGCGACAAAGCAGCCCTTGCCGCCCACGGTTTCCAGAAAGCCGTCCCGCTCCAGATCGTCGTAGGCGCGCTTCGTTGTGATAACGCTGATGTGCAGGTCCTTCGCCAGCTGCCTCATGGAGGGCAGCGCGTCGCCCGGCGAAAGCTCGCCCGTCATAACCTTACTTTTGATCTGGTCGGTGATCTGCTCGTAAATCGGCTTCTCACTTGAGTTGCTGATGACGATGTCCAGCGGAATCCCTCCGTTCTACTGTATATGTCGTGTATATACAATAGCATCACTAATACCGGATGTCAAGAGAAATTTTTAAAAAGTTTCCCTTTTCGGAGAAATTTCCGGGCGGCGGGAAGGGTGGTCTGAAAGGAGGGTGCGAAGTGGCACAGGAGAAAAAAACGGCGCGCGCCCCCGCCGAAAGCGTTCGGGGCGGCTACGAAAAGCTTGCCTACGGCGGCGTGAACGACGCGGTGCGCCTGCTGTTCGAGGAGGAGCCGGACCCGGAGGAGCTGCGGAAGATGGATCTGTTCAGCGTCGCGGAAATCCGGCGCGTCAAGGGCGGCGGCACGGAGATTAAATTCTACGACCGCATGAAGGCGCTCGAATGCCTCAGGGCAATGGAAGAGCGGGGTTCGGAGCAGTCGCCGCTCTACCGGGCGCTCTGCCGGTGCGCGAAGGAACTGGGGGAGGAGCCGGAGGATGGAGTTTAAGACGTTTTCCCCGAAGCAGCGCGCGGCACTTTCCTGGTGGAGCGAAGGGAGCCCCTACGCCGGGCGGGATGCGGTGATCTGTGACGGGGCGGTGCGAAGCGGAAAGACGCTGTGCCTTGGCCTTTCGTTTGTGGCGTGGGCGTTTTACCGGTTCGAAGGGCAGTCGTTCGCGCTGTGCGGCAAGACCGTGCGGTCTCTGCGGCGGAACCTTTTGGGCACACTGCTCCCGGCGCTCGGCGAGGCGGGGTTTGCCTGCACCTTCCGCGTGGGGGAAAGCTGCATCGACATTGCCCTCGGGAAGCGGCGCAACCGGTTCTGGCTGTTCGGCGGGAAGGACGAGGGCTCGGCGGCGCTGATTCAGGGGGTGACGCTCGCCGGGGTATTCTTCGACGAGGCTGCGCTGATGCCGCGTTCTTTTGTGGAGCAGGCGCTCGCGCGGTGCAGCACGGAGGGCTCGAAATTCTTTTTCAACTGCAACCCGGAGAGCCCCTCCCACTGGTTTTACCGCGAGTGGATCTGCCGGGCGAAGGAGAAAAACGCGCTCTGCCTGCATTTCACCATGGAGGACAATCCCTCCCTGAGCCCGGAGATGCGGGCGCGCTACCGCTCGCTGTACTCCGGCACGTTCTTTGAGCGGTTCATTCTTGGCCGGTGGGTTTCCGCCGAGGGACTCGTGTACCCGTTCATGACGGACGGAATGTTCTGTGATGTTCCGCACGGCTTTTCGGCCTATGCCGTTTCGTGCGACTACGGCACGGCGAACCCGTGCTCCTTCGGGCTGTGGGGGAAACAGGGCGAAGTTTGGTACCGCGTGGATGAGTACTATTATGATTCCCGGAGGACCGGCGCGCAGCGCACCGACGAGGAGCATTATAAGGCGCTGGAGGAGCTCTGCGGCAGCCGGAAAATCGACTGCGTGGCGGCCGACCCCTCCGCCGCGAGCTTCCTCGAAACGATCCGGAGGCACGGGAAATACCGCGTCCGCAAAGCGGATAACGCCGTGCTCGACGGAATCCGGAAAACCGCCGCCGCGCTCCGCGAGGGGCGGGTGAAAATCTGCCGCTGCTGCGCGGATTCCGTGCGCGAGTTCGGTCTCTACCGCTGGGACAGCGGCAAGCCGCAGGACGCGCCGGTAAAGGAAAACGACCACGCGATGGACGACATCCGCTATTTTGTCACAACCGTCCTGCGGCCGGAGGCATTTTTCGCCGCCGCCGTTCCGCGCGGGAAAGGAGAAAGCCTTGATTTTTAGAAAGAAACAGAGTTCGGACGGATCCTTTGCCGTTCAGACGGCAGCGCGGGAACAGCCGCTGCCGGAGCTTGCGCGCATCATTCCGCTCTGCGCGGGCGAGCGGCGTCTGTATGCCGCCCTGCGGGAGGCCGTGCCGGTCATCGACGCGGCGCTCGACAAGATCGTCCGCCTGACGGGCGGATTTCTTGTCACTTGCCCGGAGAAGGATGCCCAGGAGGAACTGATGCGCTTTCTCGAAACCGTGCCGGTGGGAGGGGGGCAGACGGGCGCGCAGTCGTTTTTAGACGGGTATCTCTCCCAGCTGCTCACCTACGGGAATGCCGTGGGCGAGATGGTGGTGCGGGGCGGCGAGTTCCTCGCGCTCTACAACGCCTCGCTGGAGGACGTGGAGTTGCGCGCCGATTCGCCGGTTTCCCTCACGGTCTGCCGCCGGGAGGCCGGGGCAAGCGTGCCGGTTTCCTACCCGGAGCTGATACTCTGCTCGGCGCTCAATCCGGCGCCCGGCAGCGCGCGGGGTGTTTCCCTTCTGCACGGCCTTCCGTTCGTTTCCGGCATCCTGACAGAAATTTTCCGCTCGTTGGGTAGCAACTGGGAGCGCCTCGGCAACGTGCGCTTTGCCGTGACCTACAAGCCGACCTCCGACGCGGTGGACCAGGCGTTCGCGAAGGAGCGCGCCGAGCAGATCGCCTCGGAATGGGGCCGCGCGATGCGCGGCGGAGCGGTGAGCGACTTTATTTCCGTCGGGGACGTGAGCATCCGGGCCGTCGGCGCGGACTGCCCGATTCCGGACAGCGAGGTTCCCGTGCGCCAGATCCTGGAACAGATTGTCGCAAAGCTCGGCATTCCGCCGTTCCTGCTCGGCCTTTCGTGGTCCTCCACGGAGCGCATGTCCAGCCAGCAGGCGGATATTCTCACCAGCGAGCTGCAATCTTACCGGCGGCTTCTCACCCCGGTGATCGTGAGAATCTGCTCGCTGTGGCTGCGCCTGCACGGCTTCCCGGCGGAGTTTTCTGTCGAATGGGACGACATCACGCTGCAGGATACCGTGGAACTTGCCTCGGCGCGCTACCAGAATGCCCGCGCCGCCCAGATTGAACGGACCGTGCAGAATCAACCCTCAGCAAAGAAACCGAAAGGAGCGAATCAATGACATCATCCGATTGTTTCCCCGTCCGGAAAAACGGAGGGGCGGAAATCCTGAAAAGCGGCTCCGCGCCGGACTCGGCGGCGCTCGCGCAGATCAACCGGTTTACGCGGCGCGAATTTAAAACCGAAGAACTGTACACCTTCCCGGTCGCACTGTGCGACAA
>JAEWRF010000025.1 GCA_023460155.1 Bacillota bacterium
ACCATCTCCTGCGCTTCCCGGTTTCCTTCCGCCGTTACTGCAGAGGGGTACAGATTGACGACCTTTCCCTGACCACGCAGACGGATCAACGCATAGACCGCCGCAAGAATCTGGCCGCCTTCAAAGCCGGCAACGGCAAACGGGAGCCCGAATTTCTCCGCCAGAGGGCGGAAGATATCGCTGCCAGTTATAACGCTGACATGGCCGGGAGCGATAAAGCCGTCCACGCCTCCCTGGTTGGAGCAGATCCAGTCGATAACCCGAGGCATCGTTTTCAGAGAAGAAAGAATTTTTACGTTGTGCATTCCCGCTTCTTCCGCTTCCTTTAAGAGCAGCGCGTAAAGCGGCGCGGTCGTTTCAAAGCCGACCGCCGCGAAAATGTAATTCCGGTCCGGATCTTCGGCGGCCAGACGGAGCGTGTCCATCGGCGAATAGGCCATGCGGACGTTCCCTCCGCCCGCCTTTGCGTCGTACAGGCTGTGCTCACTGCCCCGCACGCGCATCATATCCCCAAATGTAACGACGACATTTTTCTGATTAAGCGAAAGCTCAACCAGTTTGTCGATATAGGCGGAAACCGTCACGCAGACGGGGCAGCCGGGACCGGAAATCAGGCGAAGCTTCGGCGACAGCATATCCGCGATCCCGCATTTGGAAATCTGGGCCGTATGCGTACCGCATACCTCCATCAAACGAAGCTCAGGCCCGTCGTAATTCTTCAGAAAGGAGAGAAAATCCGTCATAGTTCTTTCATTTCCCTCAGCAATTCTTCAATTTCATTGCTTTCCTCTTTGCTCAGCACCTGAAGAATACACCCGGCGTGCACCAGCACGCGGTCGCCCGGTCTGACCTTTACAAGACCGGCTTCCGCCTCCAGCGTATTGCCTTCAAAATCGACCGTTGCGGTTCTTCCATTCAGTTTCAGTACCTTACCCGGCAATGCCACACACATATTGTTTTCCTTTCCAAGCCAGTGGGGAATATTGTTATGATTTGAACTCTTTCCGCGCGCAGATCCACGCCTGACCGAGGCAGAGCCCGCCGTCGTTTGATGGGACGGCGGAATTGAGAAACACCTCGAAGCCATCCGATTTCAGGCGGTCCGTGCAGCCTTCCAGCAGCAGGAGATTCGCGAACACCCCGCCGCTGAGCGCCACGCGATTTTCACCGGTTTCTTCCCGGAGCCTTCGGCATACTTCAGCAACTGCGCTGCAGATCGCCTCGTGAAATCCGAACGCAGCCGAACCGGCGGAAGCGCCCTGCTCCGAAGCCCGAAGAATCTGCGAAATCAGATCAAGCTGATCGAGCAAAAGCGAACCGTCTTCCCCCGGAATGATTCGGAAGCAAAGCGGATATGCCGCCCCTCCCCGCGTCTTTTGCTCCTGAGCAGCGTTTTCCAGTGCAATGGCGCATTCACCCTCATAGGTGTTCTTTTCGCGAATTTGAAGCAGCGCGCTCACCGCATCGAACAGCCTGCCCATGCTGGAGCTTTCCGCGGTATTAATCTTCTGCTCCAGCGCGGCGGAAATCAGAGGGAAGTTTTCACCGCCGAATTTCAGTCCAAGCGCATGTCGGTAACAGTCGGCTAAAAGCGATGCGTTTACGGCGGCGGCGTCCCCGCCGCAAAGCGGAATCCGGTTTAAATGGGCTTTTCGGTCAAACTCCGCTCCCCGGCACAGCAAAAATTCGCCGCCCCAAACGGTTCCGTCCGTACCAAATCCCGTTCCGTCGAACACCACGCCGATACAGCTCTCCAGTCCATGCTCCGCCATAACGGAAGCCGCATGCGCGTGATGATGCTGGATTTCAATCAGTTGTCCCTTTGCGGCTTCGCGCGCAAAGCGCGACGAAAGATATCCCGGGTGAAGGTCGCAGGCAACAATTTCCGGGGCAATCCCGAAAATCCGCTCCATTCGTTCCATTCCATCCCGGTAATTCCGGAAAGCACGGCTGCTTTCCAGATCGCCAAAATACTGGCTGACATAGGCGTTCCGCCCGCTGAAAAGGCAAAAGCTGCTTTTCAGGTCGCCGCCCATGGCAAGGATGGGGCGAGGTGCGGGCTCGTTCATACGGATTGGAAGCGGAACATAGCCCCGACTCCGGCGGAGAATCTGGGTCGAACCGCAGGCGATGCGCGCGACGGAATCATCCTGCGGAGCAACAATCTCACGCGTATGATAAAGAACGCCGGCAAGTTCGGGGGAATTCCAATCCAGCGCGTCACCGTCACGATACAGAATCGGTTCGGAGGTCGGATTCGCGCTGGTCATCACAAGCGGTCCGCACGCCTCGGTCAGCATCTGATGCAGCCCCGTGCAGGGAAGGAAGGCACCGAGACTCCGGCTCTCGCCGCTGACTTCCGCGCAGAACGGCCGAAGTACCTCCCGAAGCAAAACAATCGGGCGGGCGGAGGAAGTAAGAAGCTTCTCCTCCCGCGGAGCAACCGCGCAGACTTCGCGGATGCTTTCAAGATTGGGGAACATTACGGCAAAGGGCTTCTTTTCACGGCCCTTCAGCAGACGCAGACACCGCACTGCCTTCGGATCGGTCGGCAGGCAAGCCAGCTGGTAGCCCCCCACCCCCTTCAGCGCCAGAACGGAGCCGCATTTCAGGAGCTCCTCCGCTCGCTGAAACGCCTCTTCCTTTTGGAAAAGCTCGCCCTCCTGTGTCCGAAGCAGAAGCTGTGGACCGCAGTCGTGGCAGGAGATTGTCTGCGCGTGCCTTCTCCTGCCTTCTCCGTATTCCTCAGCACAGGGAGCGCACATGGGGAAATCGGCCATTGCCGTATTTTCGCGGTCGTAAGGCAGCGCTTTCAGAATGCTGTAGCGAGGCCCGCAGGAAGCACAGCTGATAAACGGATAGCGGTATCTTCGGTTGTTCGGATCGGAAAGCTCTTTTTCGCATGTTTCACACATGGGAAGATCCGGCGGAAATACAGGCGGGCCGAAATCATTCGCCACATCGGCGCTGCTCTCAATAATCCGGAAGGAATCAAAAGGCAGATCCGGAAGGATTTCCTCCCGAATCTGCAGTACGGCGGAGCCTTCCGGCCCATTTTCCCGCAGAAAGCGGGAGAAACCCGAAACGGCCCGGTCTTCTCCGGAGACAAGGATTTCCACCAGGCCTCCGCTGTTTTTAACGGTTCCGGTCAGGCCGCAGCTGCGCGCGTGCTCCGCCACAAAGGGGCGGTAGCCGACGCCCTGAACGACTCCGAAAACGGTAAGATGCAATGTCATAGAATTTTCCGATTTCCGCCGCAGAACAGCATTGGGCACTCAGGTTTCATCCTTCGGTGCCTTCGGCTCCTCCGGTACCTCCGGCGGCTGCTGCGTAAAGGAAGCGGACTTCTTCTCCGCGGCCGGCTCCGTATAACTCTGCTTCATGGAAAGGCATTTCTTCGGGCAGCTTTCCACGCAGTAGCCGCACTGAATGCAGCCGTACGGGTCGATCGCCCAGGTTTTCGACGCACGGTCCACCGTGATCGTCCCGGTCGGGCACTTTTTGGAGCAAAGGCCGCAGAAAACGCACACGTCGATATTATTTTCAATGTGTCCCCTCGTGCGGGCGGGATATTCCCTCGGTTTGAAGGGATACGGGCGGGTGGCGGGAGCAGAAAATAGATTGCGCAGTTCAATTTTTGCAAATGTAAGAAGTTTCATTGTTCGTTCACCTCTCGGTACAGCTGATGCACGGATCGATGGTCAGAACCATCATCGGCACATCGGCAAACTGGCAGCCCTTCAGCATTTCCGCCATAGCGGGAATATTTGCAAAGGTTGGGGTACGGACACGGACACGGTCGAGGAATTTCGTCCCGTTTGCTTTCACGTAATAGATTGCTTCCCCGCGCGGCTGCTCCAGACGCATGAAATGTTCACCGGACGGGAAACCCTTCACCGGTGTTGCAGTCGGCCCGTCCGGAATCTTCTCAATCGCCTGACGAATGATGTCAATCGACTGGTAAATTTCACGGATGCGGACATCGCAACGGGCAAAGCAATCGCCCTCTTTGCTTGTGATGGATTCAAACTCAATCTGCGGATAGGCGGCGTAGCCCGTATAGCGCATATCGCGGTCTATGCCGCTTGCGCGCAGGAACGGACCACAGGCGCCGAGTTCTTCCGCCTGTGCGGCAGAAAGATAGCCGACTCCGCGCAGACGGGAAATAACCGCCTCATTCTCAAGAAAGGTTTTTGCGATTTCCTGAACCTGCTTCTTCAGGTCAAGAAGCGTCGGCACAAAGCTCTTCAGCAGATCGTTGTCGACGTCCTTGCGGAACCCGCCGATCGTATTAATGGAAGAAATCAGACGGCCGCCGCTCGAAGCTTCGACCATATCAAGAATCTTCTCACGGATTTTCCAGCTCTCCATGAACAGGCTTTCGAATCCGAATGCATCGGCCAGCAGCCCGAGCCAAAGCAAATGGCTGTGCAGACGGGAAAGTTCGCAGCCGACCGTACGAAGGAACTTCGCGCGGTCCGGAATCTCGACGTTCATGATGTGCTCGACAGCCTCGCAGTAGCCCATGCCGTGCATAAAGCTGCAAATGCCGCAGATCCGTTCGGCTACGAATACATATTGATTAAAATCCTTGATTTCCACGAGCTTTTCAAGACCTCTGTGGATAAAACCGATGGAAGGAATGGCTTCCACCACTTTTTCGTCCTCCAGAACCAGATCAAGATGGATCGGTTCCGGCAGCACCGGATGCTGCGGACCAAAAGGGACGACGCTGCGTGTTGACATGTGGTTATTCCTCCTACGATTCTTTATAGGGCGTTTTCTTTTCGGTGCGGTACAGGTTGCCCTTAAAGTCAACCGTCATCATGCTGAACGAGGTACCGAAAAGATCGTGAATCTCATTTTCGTACAGGTAAGCGGAGGGGTAAATGTGGCTGACGCTGGCGACTTCCTTCCCATCCTCCACGGTAAAACGCAGCCCGAGGTGATCGTAGCCCTTGCCCAGGGAATACAGAATTTCATTTCCTTCCTTGGTGCGGGTCGCGCAGATCTGGATCAGGCGGTAACCGTCATCCTTGCGTTTTCCCACTTCTTCCAGAATAGAATCGGGCGATACCGCGATAATTTCACTGTTTATCTCAATAACCATGCTCAGACCTCCTGCTCTTTGCCGTTCTGGATGGCTTCGCGCTTTTTATCGAGCAGAGCCACCGCCTTGACGACGCCGTCCATAATGGCCTCCGGCCTTGCGGCGCATCCGGGAACATAGATATCCACCGGGATCACTTTGTCTGTTCCGCCGAGAATGTTGTAGCACTCTTTGAAGATTCCGCCGTTGCAGGCACAGATTCCGACCGCTACGACAACCTTCGGACTCGGCATCTGAGCGTAAAGCTGCTCTACTACCGATTTGTTCTGGCTGTTGATCCCGCCCGTGATCAGGAGGATATCGGCGTGCTTCGGGTTGCCGGTATTGATAATGCCGAAGCGTTCCACATCGTACAGCGGGGTAAGGCAGGCCAGAACTTCGATGTCGCATCCGTTGCAGCTTGAGCCGTCGTAATGCAGCAGCCAGGGTGATTTCGATATTTTAGCCATTCGAATTTCGCACCTTCCTCAATGATGAATCATAGTCAGAACCAGCAGGTTGATCCCGCCGGCGACCAGAGTAACAATCCAGGTTGAGCTCAGCATCTTTTCCCATTTGACGCGGGGGAAGATGTTGTCGACCAGAACTTCAAGAAAATAAGCAAGCAGCGCAACAACCACGGCGATCGGGATGCTCCACCACTGCAGGTTGATAACGAACAGAGCGACGATGCCGAGCATCATGACATCTTCATACCAAGCGGCAAGCTCGACGAATGCGTAAATTCCACCGGAAAGCTCCTGCGTCAGTCCTTTGCTCATTTCCTGATGGGCATGATGCGAGGTGCTGATGTCAAACGGAGATTTGCGGAACTTAATCGTCAGGATATAGAGGAAGCCGAAGAAAACACCCGGCAGAGACGCAATGGGGGAAATTCCGGCTTTGACGATATCGCCCACAAAGAAACTGCCTGTAGCAAGATAAAACCCGACGCCGGAAATCAGGATCATCGGCTCGTAGGTCATAATCTGCATCAGCTCGCGCTGCGCGCCCATGGAGCTGTACCGTGAGTTGGCCCTGCTAGCAGCCAGAAGCAGGAAAATTTCCGCGAGAGTCAGCGCAAAGAAGATCAGCAGCAGATCCCCGCCGGCAAAAAACACACAGCCGGTGAAAAGGACGAAGATCAGGTAGCCGCACACCAGAAAATCCTGAACGCTGTTGACAATTAAAGTCTGCTTGTTAAAAAGCTTCGCCAGATCATAGAAAGGCTGAAGCACCGGAGGACCTTGTCTGCCCTGCATGCGGGCCGCAATCTTGCGGTCCAGTCCTGCGAGAAGGCCGCCGACAAACGGTGCAAATACCGCATAAAGTACTATTCCCAGTAATTTATCCATCATTTCAGCGCCCCCCCGATCACAACACTCAACAGCACAACAATATCCGCCGCCGCAAGAATCAGGGACGGCTTCCATAACTTCTTTTCCCCGAAATAGTCTTCCATATACCAGTTGGCAAGGTACTGGTCTCTCGTATTTCCGAGGGAATCAACAAACTTGCGGTCGTCGCCGACATTTGCGCCGGCCATATAGGATAGGGACATCTGACCTTTCTTGCCGAGGGTGAGAATCCGCACCATCAGCGGCAGGATGATCAGAGTCAAAAGCATCAGGAGCATGATGCTCAGGTCGCCGGACGAAATCACGGCGGAAACCGAATCATGGAACACACCTGCAAGATACGGCTGTACCAGGCCGGCCGAGATCACCGGGAAAGCGATGACCAGCAAAACCACCAAGCCCGTCAGAGTAAAAATGGAAGTTTTTTCGCTTGCCTTGACGGTATCCGGATGTTTCTTTTCCTGATGGACGATGGCAATCAGCTTGCCAAGCCACTTTGCCCAGTAAAAGGTCGTGGTGGCGCTGCCGAACACTACGAACAGCACCAGCAGGAAATTTCCGGAATCGATGAAGGATTTCAGAGCGGCCCATTTGGAAATCAGCATGCCGAACGGAGCCAGGAACATTCCGCAGATACCGACGATCATCGGGTAGGCGAGCTGCGGCATGCGGACAATCAGGCCGTGCATATCCTCAATGTTGCGGCTGCCGGTGCTGTTTTCCACAGCGCCGACGGTAAGGAACATCAGAGACTTTGAAACGGCATGGAAAATCAGGAGCAGAATTGCAGCCCAAGCGGCTTCATGCGCGCCGACTCCGGCGCAGGCCGTAATCAGGCCGAGGTTGGAAATTGTCGAATAAGCCAGCACCTTTTTGCCGTCGCTCTGGGAAATAGCCAGAAGTGAAGTAGCAAAGAAGGTGAACCCGCCGATGGTTGTAACCATGATTCCGGCCGCATTCCCGGCAAGCGCCGGTGAAAGACGGATCAACAGGTAGACGCCTGCCTTAACCATCGTGGCGGAATGCAGCAGAGCGGAGCTCGGAGTCGGCGCAACCATGGCGCCGAGCAGCCAGCCGGAGAACGGAAGCTGCGCACTCTTGGTCAGCGCCGCAAAAGCCAGCAAGGTAACCGGGATGATGATCGCCGCGCCGGTCGGACCCATGGCGGCCAGATCCTCCAGGTTTGCAACCTTCAGCACAAGCGCGCTGTAAACAATTGCCGCCATAAATCCGCAGCCGCCGAGGAGGGTCATCCACAATGCGCGGAAAGCATTATGTATGGCAAGCTCGGACAGCGGATAGCTGATCAGCAGGAAAGAACACAGAGTCGTGATTTCCCAGAAGAAATACATCCAGGCAAGATTCGCCGAAAAGACCAGGCCGAACATGGCGCCGAGGAACACGAACATAATGGCAAGGAAAAACGCCGTGCGGTCCTTGCAGTCCGTGTGATGCTTGTGATAATCGCGCAGATAGCCGACCGCATAGATGCAGATC
>JAEWRF010000026.1 GCA_023460155.1 Bacillota bacterium
TTCCGGTGCCGTGCGACGAAAAATACCTCCATTTTGACCTTCTTTTCAACCTGGCTTCGGAGCATCTGGCGCTTGCCTACCGGGAGGCGCTGCCGGAGGAATTCCTTTTGCTTCTGGATCGAATGGAGATTGAGACTGTTCCGGTTCCGGCGGAGAGCATTTTCGGCCTCGGCTGCAATATTCAGTCGATCGGCGGGAACCGCGTGCTTTCCCTGAAGCAGAACGGCCGGGTTAACGAGGAGCTGGACCGACGCGGCGTCAAGGTCATCGAACTGGACATCACCGAGATTCTGAAGGCGGGCGGCGGCCCGCACTGCATGACCTTTCCGCTGGAAAGGGACTGAGCGGAAAAGCAGGAGAGGAGGACCATCTGTGAACACCTTAAGGGCTATCACAAAAAATACGACGCTTTCCGAAAAAGCGTACGAGGTGATCCGCGAAGCGATTATATTAAATAAGATCAGGCCGGGGGAAGTGCTTGCCGAGGAGCCGCTTGCCCGGCAGCTCGGAATCAGCCGCACCCCCATCAAGGCCGCGCTCCGGAAGCTGGTGTTCGAGCAGATCGCCCGCGTCAACGGCAAGAACAACATCGAGGTTTCGAACGTTACGGAGCGGGACGTTGGAGAAATGACGGAGGTGCGGGCCGTGCTGGAGCCGCTTGCGGTTTCCCGCATTCCCATGCCGCTTGCCGCCGGAGAGCGAAACGCCCTGAAAAAAATCTGCTCGAGGCAGGATCTTGCCATCCGCGAACAGGACGGGAAGGGCTTTATTCAGAACGATTTCGAGTTTCATACGAAAATCGCGGAGCTGAGCCGCAACGATTTTCTCTGCGAGATGGTTCAGCGCGCCAATCTGACGGCCGACCGGTATCTGGTGCTTTCCGGTACCCTGCTGAAATACATGCAGGTAGCCGACGAGGAGCACTGGGCGGTCGTGAACGCGCTGGAGAGCGGAGACCGGGAGAAAGCGGCCGAGGCGATGCGCAGCCATGTGCTGAACGTGAGCCAACGCATGCTGATCCGGTAAGCCGCGGAGCTGCCGATTACGGGTAAGGGAAGGAATATCCTTGAAAGAAGAAATTCTGGCACTCACGAAACAGCTGGTCGCCGTTCCAAGCGTGAACGGGACGTCCGGGGAGCGGAATCTGGCTCTCTTTATTGAGCGTTACCTGCGGGAAATCCCCTATTTTCAGGAGTATCCGGACCGGGTGATCGTTCAGGAACTGAAAAACGATCCTCTGGGCCGTCGGAATGTACTCGCCCTGCTGAAAGGGGAGAAAAAGCCGAGCGGGGATACCATACTTTTGCACGGCCATATGGACACGGTCGGGGTGGAGGATTACGGTGCGCTGAAGGACTGCGCCTTTTCCTGCGATGCGCTGGAGGAGCGGCTTTCCCAACTGAACCTTCCGGAGGAGGTCCGCGCGGACCTTGCTTCCGGCGAATGGCTGTTCGGCCGCGGGGCCTGCGATATGAAGGGCGGGGTCGCGGTCTTTCTGGTTCTGCTCAGGCACCTGAGCGAACGGGCTGGGGAGCTCTCCGGGAACATTCTGCTTTCCGTCAATCCGGTGGAGGAAAACCTGCACACCGGCATCATCGAGGCGCTGGAGGTACTGGAGCGGCTGCAGAAAGAGGAAGGGCTCCGATATCTTTTCGCGGTCAACAACGATTATATCTGCCCCGCGTTTTCGGGCGACACCACCCGCTGTGTGTATTCCGGCGCGGTCGGAAAGCTGCTGCCGTGTTTTTACATTCGGGGAAAGGAAACGCATGTCGGCCAGTGCTTCGAGGGCTTTGACGCTTCGATGCTCGCGGCGGAGCTGGTCCGCATTATCAATCTGAACCCGGATTTCTGCGACGGCTACAACGGGGAATATTCCCTGCCGCCCTCCGTTTTGAAGCTGCAGGATCTCAAACCGGAGTACAACGTGCAGACCGCCTGCTCCGCCTTCCTGTATTTTAATCTTTTCGTCCATAACCGCTCTGTCCCGGAAATTCTGAAGCTTTTAAAGGACGCGGCCGGGCAGGCGTTTGAAAATGTGCTGGCTTCGATTAACGGGCGGTATCAGGCATACTGCGCCCTGAGCGGGATAAAATTTCAGCCGATTGACTATCCACGTCAGGTGCTCGAATACGCGGAGCTGTTCCGCATAGCGGAGCGGCACTTCGCCGGGAATCTGGAACAGGAAACGCAGAAAATGGCGGAGGAACTTCTGGCGAAGGGAGAAGACAAGCGAACCGTCCCGCTGAAAATCGCCGAACGGCTGTGTGAAATCGCACAGGTGAAAACTCCCACGATGGTCGTGTTTTTTGCCGCTCCCTACTGCCCGCACAACACTCTGAAATCGGAGGATCCGCAGGAGAGGGCTTTGCTCGCGCAGATCACGGAACTGGTTACGGCCTTTGGCGGGGAAAGCGGGGAAACCTTCCGTGTAATGCAGTTCTTTCCCAGCCTGTCGGACAGCAGCTACCTGAAAATCGACGACGACGCGCGGTCACTGGAAACGCTGATCGGCAATTTCCCGGCTTACTGCAGGATTTACCCGCTGCCCTTCGAGCGGATTCGCGGGCTGAACATCGCGGGTCTGGATTACGGGTGCTTCGGCAAGGATGCCCATAAGTGGACGGAGCGGGTATACATCCCGTATTCGTTCGGGGTCCTGCCGAAACTGGTGCTGAAGACAATCGAGAAATTTCTCATGAAATGAACCGTTCGGCCGGTTCAGGCGGGCCGGGCGTTCCGAAAGGATGCAAAAGCATGGAAAGCATGTATGAACGGTGCAGAAAGGTTATGCCGCCGGTCGGATACCGGGCGACGACGCTTGGCGTCGTCAAAGGGAACGGCTGCTGGCTGACAACGGAGGACGGCAGGGAGATTCTGGACTTTGCAAGCGGGGTGGCGGTCTGCAACCTCGGCCACAATCACCCCAAGGTGGTTGAGGCGGCGGAAAAGCAGATTCATTCCCTGATTCACGGGGGCCACAACGTCGTTTATTACGAATCCTACGTCCGTCTGGCGGAAAAGCTGGTGGAAGCCACCGGCGGCGGAAATATGGTGTATTTCAGCAACAGCGGCGCGGAAGCGAACGAGGGCGCCATCAAGCTGGCGAAATACGTCACGGGCCGCCCGGCAATCATTGCTTTCCGGGGATCCTTTCACGGCAGGACCCTCGCATGCGTTTCGGTGACAGCCTCCAATTCCGCCTACCGCAAAAACTACGAAGGCCTGATGCCGAGCGTCTACTTTGCGGAATATCCGTATCTGTACCGCAGCCCGTACCGGATGGAAGACGGAGAAGAATGCCCACGGGCGTATTTCGATCAGTTCGACGAGCTGTTCGGCAAGCTGGTCGATCCGTATACCGTGGCCGGAATTCTGGTGGAGCCGGTTCAGGGTGAGGGCGGCTACATCG
>JAEWRF010000027.1 GCA_023460155.1 Bacillota bacterium
CTACAAGGGAGGAAAAACTGATACCATTATCATGCGCTGCATGGATATGATGCTTGCCATTCCGTCAATTCTGCTGGCGATTGCGTTCATGGCGGCACTCGGCAAGGGCATCGATAAGGCGGTCATCGCGATCGGTCTGGTATCGATTCCGGAATACGCGCGCATCGTGCGCGGGAGTATCCTTTCTGCAAAGGAAAATGATTACGTGCAGGCCGCGCGGGTCATCGGGAATAACGACGGTCGCATTATTTTCCGTCACATCCTGCCGAATGTCATGTCTTCTATCGTGGTCCGAGCCACACTCGGTATTTCCTCCGCAATTCTCGACACGGCCGCTCTCGGCTTCCTCGGGCTCGGTGTTCAGCCACCCTATGCCGAGTGGGGCGACATGCTCGGCCGTGCGAGGGGATTCATTTTTTCGGCGCCCTATACGCTGATTTTTCCGGGCATAGCGATCACCCTCACGGTTCTGGCGTTCAATCTGTTTGGCGACGGACTTCGCGATGCCCTTGACCCGAAGTCCAGAATACGATAAGGCGGTGAATCGGATATGTTGCTGGAAGTCAAAAATCTAAAGACGGATTTTAAATTGAAAAACGGCGTCGTCCACGCGGTGGATGATATGAGCTTTACTTTGGATAAAGGGGAAATCCTTGCGATTGTCGGGGAATCCGGTTCCGGAAAAAGCGTGACATCTCTCTCCATCATGGGGCTTCTGCAGGAACCCGGTGAAGTTGTCGGCGGCGATATTCTTTACAAGGGCGAAAGTCTTTTCAAAAAAAGCGAAAAAGAGCTTCAGAAGATTCGCGGCGACCAGATTTCCATGATCTTTCAGGAGCCGATGACTTCGCTGAACCCGGTCTACCGGATCGGCGACCAGATTTCCGAAAGTATTATGACGCACATGAAGCTTTCCAAAAAGGAAGCCTGGGCGCGTACGATTGAAATGCTGAAAACGGTCGGCATTCCTTCCCCGGAGGAGCGTGCCCATGATTATCCGCACCAGATGAGCGGCGGCATGCGGCAGCGTGTCATGATCGCCATGGCGCTTTCCTGCAATCCGGAGCTGCTGATTGCGGACGAACCGACGACGGCGCTGGATGTGACCATTCAGGCGCAGATTCTCGACCTGATTTACGGGCTCCGCGAAAAGTTCAACATGGCGGTTCTTCTCATCACGCACGATCTCGGCGTTGTTGCCGAGGCGGCAGACCGCGTCATTGTTATGTACTGCGGCAAGATCATGGAATCCGCGGATGTGAAAAGTCTGTTTGCAAAGCCGATGCATCCCTATACGCTCGGTCTGCTGAATTCCATCCCGAGAATCGACGACGAAAGCGGCGAGCGTCTTTACATGATTCAGGGTATGGTTCCGAATCCGCTGCATATGCCGGAGGGCTGCCCATTTTCCGACCGGTGCGACAAATGTATGGAACGCTGCAAGAAGGAAATGCCTGCCTTAACGCCGGTGGACGGCCATTTGGTGCGCTGCTTCCTGTATGAACAGGGAAAGGAGGCGGAAGGCTGATGAGCGAAACTCTGGTTGAAATTCAGCATCTGACCAAACATTTTACCGTGGAGACGAGTTTTTTCGGGAAACCGACCTCCGTACTGAAAGCGGTGGAGGATGTTTCTTTCACAATTCACAAGGGCGAAGCATTTGGGCTTGTGGGCGAATCAGGGTGCGGAAAAACGACGCTCGGGAAAATGCTGGTGAACCTTTACGAACCGACGAGCGGGAAAATTATTTTTGACGGCACGGACCTCACGTCTTTGGGTGAGAAGGAACGGCGCGGATTCTGCAAGGACATTCAGTTGATTTTTCAGGATCCCTACGCTTCTTTGAATCCGCGTATGACGATCGGCGACATCATTGCCGAGCCGATCCGGATCAATCATCTGCTTCCGGAGCGTGAGATTGAACAGCGCGTGATTTACCTTCTGAACTGCGTCGGCCTTGCGCAGCATCAGCGCAACCGGTATCCGCACGAATTTTCTGGCGGGCAGCGCCAACGCGTCGGCATCGCCCGTGCGCTTGCGGTTCAGCCGAAGCTGATTGTGTGCGACGAACCGGTTTCCGCCCTAGATGTTTCCATTCAGGCACAGGTGCTGAACCTTCTCGACGACCTGAAAGAAGAATTTGGCCTCACCTATTTGTTCATCGCCCACGGCCTGAACGTCGTTAAGCATATCAGCGACCGGGTCGGGGTCATGTACCTCGGCAAAATGATGGAAATTGCGCCTAAGGGCGAGCTGTATTCCAACGCGCTGCATCCTTATACGAAAGCGCTTCTGTCGGCGATTCCGCTGGTTGACCCGAATAAGAAGAAGGATCGGATCATTCTGCAGGGCGAGGTCCCGAGTCCGATCAATCCTCCGGCCGGATGCCGTTTCTGCACGCGCTGCGGGCAGGTAATGGATGTCTGCCATTCCGAAACGCCGGAACTGAAAGAGGTTTCTCCGGGTCATTTTGTTTCCTGCTATCTATACAATCAGAAATAATTTTTAAAAGTAACCGGCCCGGGCACCGCATGGTGTTCGGGTCGGTTTTTTATTGAGCATTTGCTTTGTCACAGTCCGCAAGAGCCTCCTGCTGCTCCGCTGACTGCGGTTCGGGGCTTGCGTCCCGGAGCAGCAGGGCACAGAGGATCCCAAGGGCCGCGACCGGAATACCGGATCGGAATACCGTTCTCAGTGCACTCAGGTCTGCAGGCCCCGAGTTTCGGGCAAGGGTCAGGACCGCGCCGAACAGGGCGCTTCCGCCTGCAGTTCCGACGTTTCTGGCAAAGGTAACGGCGGAAGTGACAGAGCCGATCCGGCTTTTCGGCACCGAATTCTGCGCGTTGACATTTCCCACCGGCATGTTTATACCCGAGCCGATTCCGACCAGTACTGCGAAAGTAATTAACGAAAGCGAAGAAGTATTCTCATTCATCGCGGACATCAGGGCGATTCCGATGGCGGAGATAACAAAGCCGGTCACGGACCAGACCCCGCATTTCCCTGTTTTGGAAATGAGCAGGCCGGTCAGGTTCCCCGCGAGCACCAGGCTGACCATCATGGGAGCCAGTACGATGCCGGAAGCGGTGGCGCTCATTTTCAGCACATACTGTTCAAAATAAGGCAGGTAGATCACTGTGCCTATCATGACGATCTGGTTCAGAAACGAGACTGCCAGAGACATGCTGATGCGCCGGTCAGAAAAATATTTCGGAGGCAGTACCGGGTTTTCCGCCCGGCGCTGTGTGATTCCCAAGAGAACCAGCATGACTGCCGAACCGAAAAGCATCAGGAGAATCGGAGCGGAATTCCATGCGAATAGATTTCCTGCAAGGCTGAGCGCAAGCAGCAGGGGAGTAAGAGCGAGAACCAAAAGGGTCATGCCCGCCCGGTCTGCCTTTTTCTTGTTTTCCGGGAGAAACCTCGGCAGTTTGAAACACAGGAGAAAAAAGGCCGTAAGGCCCACGGGCAGATTCAGGTAGAAAATCCAGCGCCACGTCAGCCGGTCCGCGATGATCCCACCTGCCAGCGGCCCGATAATGTTTGCCAGACCGTACATGGAGGACACGATTCCGGTATATTTGCCTCGCTCTGCCGGCGGGAACAGGTCGGCGACCAAAGTAAACACGCCGGAAACGATGATTCCTCCGCCGATGCCCTGAACAGCGCGGAATACAATCAGCTGCACCATATTCTGCGAAATGCCGCAGAGTGCGGAGCCAAGAAGAAAGCCGAGAATTCCGGTTAGAAAAATCGGTTTGTGCCCGAGACTGTCCGAAATTGCCCCCGCAATCGGAATAATGACCGTGGAGCACAGCATGTAGGAGGTAAACGGCCACGAATACCAGGTACCTCCGCCGATATCCTGCACGATTTTTTTCATTGCGGTGCTGAATACGGTGGAGTCCATCGCATAAATCAGCAGGCTTGCCATCAGCCCGATAAAAATCGGGATCAGATTCTTTTGCTTCTGCATCATAAGACAGCTCCTTTCAAGTATATATAATATTAGTATACTTTATAGTAGTACGGCAAAAAGAACAGCCCGCTCTGCCGTTCGACGGACTGTATTTCGTCATAAAATCGTAAACCGTTGACGGTATTGGCGGATCCAATTGCAGAACAGCTCATACATATCCGCGTAGAGGCCGATGATAGCGTTTGCCTCCGGAAGTTCTTCACGGCCTTTTTGAGCGGCGTGCAGACTTTCCAGTGTCAGAGTAAGGTTTTCCTCCAGCTCGGAAAGCATCCGCAGTGCTTCCGGCTTTTCCAGCTTGTTGAGATGCGCGATAAGAGTAGTGAACTCAATGTATACCGTGCCGGGATTTTGGCAGAGCTTCTCCATCAGGATTCGAAAATGCATTTTCCCTTTTTCGTTTACCGTATAAACCGTCTTTTCGGGCATTTCGCTTTCCCGTACGGTCTCGGCATCCAGATATCCGCGGCGGTGAAGGTTCACCAAATTTTTGTATACGGCGGGAGAACTGATTTTGGTCCAGCGCCGGATTTGCATAAATTCCATTTTCTTCTTGATTTCATAGGCGTTCATGGGCTTGTTCATCAGGATTCCGAGAAGCGTGAGGTCAACGGTTGACATACGGCATTCCGCTTTCTATATAGTATACTTTATATTAATATATAATATTGCAACCCGAAAGTCAACCGGTTTTTCACCCGGCCGGAATTTTTTTCGATCAATCATGCCGAATCGGAATCTCGAAAGGCTATTTAAAGACTTTCTAAACGTCGTTTAACATTCCTTTAACAATGGACCGGTAAAATAAAAAAGTAAGAATGAAAAACGAAAATTGCGCAAAGATATTCGGGAACAGCGCAAATCATGTGAGAAGGGAATTGCCGGTACATATGGACATCAAAATTGTGATGAAAGACCTGAACCTCCATTATGGCGAGTTTCATGCGCTCAAGAATGTCAATCTGGAGCTTCCCAGGAATAAGGTCACGGCGTTCATCGGGCCTTCGGGCTGCGGAAAGTCAACCTGTCTGAAAACAATCAACCGGATGAACGATCTGATTGAAAACTGCAAGATCGACGGCGCCGTTTCCATTGACGACGAGGATATTTACGATTCCCGCACGGATGTGACTTCTCTTCGCAAGCGGGTAGGAATGGTGTTTCAGAACCCGAATCCGTTTCCCATGTCGCTGTACGACAATATTGCCTACGGGCCGCGCGTTCACGGAGTAAAATCTAAGAAGCAGCTGGATGAAATTGTGGAGCGTTCCCTTCAGAACGCCGCTCTGTGGGATGAGGTCAAAGACCGTCTCAAGAAATCCGCCCTCGGGCTTTCCGGCGGTCAGCAGCAGCGTCTCTGCATCGCCAGAGCACTTGCCGTGGAGCCGGAAGTAATTCTCATGGATGAGCCGACCAGCGCATTGGACCCGATTTCCACCCTGAAAATCGAAGACCTTATGGACGACCTGCGCAAGAGCTACACGGTTGTCATTGTGACGCACAATATGCAGCAGGCCGCGCGAATCGCCGATAAAACCGCGTTCTTCCTGTTGGGGGAAGTTGTGGAATACACCGATACCGTTACCATGTTTAATCAGCCGCAGGATGAGCGGACGGAGCGGTATATTACCGGACGTTTCGGCTGATTCCCCTTGCTTTTTTGTCTTCGAAGGATATAATTAAAGGAGGAATTTCCCTAATGACACGGAAATTGTTTGACCGTGAGCTGACCGACCTGATTTCGCAGATCGTCGAAATGGGAAACGCGGTCGATTCTAAAATTGAACAGACGGTTACGGCGCTGCGCACCATGGACCTGGAGCTTGCCGCAGCAGTTGCGAAAAGCGATAATGAAATTGACCGCATGGAGCATAATATTGAAAAGGAATGCATTGACCTGATTATGCTCCAGCAGCCGATCGCGAAGGATATGCGCGTGATCGCGGGCTGCCTGAAGATTCTGACCGATATGGAGAGGGAAGCCGACCAGTGCGCGGATATCTGTGAAATCCTCACAGTGGGAGAACTGAATTCCAACAGTCTTGCAATCACCCATGTGGTGCAGATGCTGGAAATGGCGCGGAAAATGTTCCGCCGTGCCATGGATGTATTCCTGAGCCGCGATGTTGCGGAAGCCAATGCCGTGTGCGACAGTGACGACGGCGTGGATGAGATGTTTTCAAAAATTATTCTCGAGGTATGCGGCATCATCACGGAGAATCCCCAGAATGTCATGCGTGAGGTAGACCTTCTCTTCATTATCAAGTATGTGGAGCGGATGGGAGACCACGCGACAAACATAGCGGAATGGGTCATTTTCATGGAAACGGGAGAGCATCCGGACTTGAATGCGAAGGAGTATTGACCGGTCACATATGGCATTAATTTATATTGCTGACGACGAGGCGAATATCCGGAATATTATCGCCATCGGACTGAAAGACGGCGGATTTGAAACGATGGAGTTTGCGGACGGCACTTCGCTGCTGGAAGCGGTGAAGCGCCGCCGTCCTGATGCGGTAATTCTGGACTGGATGATGCCGCAGCCCGACGGGCTTACCGTTTGCCGCATGCTCCGGGAGAATGAGGAAACGCATTACGTTCCCGTCCTCATGCTTACGGCGCGGGGCGAAGAGATTGACCGGGTGCTGGGGCTTGAGATCGGCGCCGATGATTATATCGTAAAGCCGTTCAGCATCAAGGAGCTGTGCGCGCGCATCAAAGCGGTTCTGCGCAGAACGAACGGCCGACCGGAGCAGGAGGAACTGATTCTCCGTCACGGAACGCTGAAGGTGGATGTGACAAGGCATCAGGTGACCCGGGACGGGCAGAGCGTCGACCTGACCGCCAAGGAGTTCGACCTTCTGGTCATGCTGATGAAGCATCACGGAAAAGTACTGACACGGGATACCTTGCTCGATAAGGTATGGGGTGTGGAGTATTTCGGCGACACGCGGACGGTAGACGTGCACGTCCGGTATCTGCGCCAGAAAATTGAGAAGGACCCGGACAGCCCGCAGTTTATTCAGACGGTCCGCGGGGTGGGCTATAAATTCAGTGAAGAGTAAGAAACGTTTCTAACTGATAAGAAAAGATTCAAAAAGCGGAGGGAGCCGGCTTTGAAAAAGCGATTGATTCTATTCAATGCGATTATCATTGTGGCGGGCTTTATAGCCGCTTTTTTTTGTGCTGCCGAAGAAATTCAGCAGCAATATCAAATGGAATTTACGGACCGCCTGGAAACCGCGCTTGCCATCCTTCAGACAAAGGATCAGGAGATCCGAGAAAATCCGGCGCAGGTGGCGAAGGACGTCGGGGAGCATCTCGATTCCTCCGGTCAGGATATACGAATCAGCATCATCTCGCTGAGCGGCAAGGTGCTCGGGGACAGCGCAAAGGACGAAATTGACCAGAATCATCTCAACCGGCCGGAGATCATACAGGCGCTGAAAACAGGGAAGGGTTTCAATACCCGCATCAGCGCCAGCGTCAATAAGCCGTATTACTATGAGGCAATCTATCTGCCGGGCAAATATTTTCTACGCGCGGCGCTCCCGACGGCCAATCTGGATGCGGAGATCAGCCGCCTCTGGATGATTGCGGTCCTCAGCATGCTGCTGGGCATTCTGCTCGTCTGCGTATTTACGGCATACCTTGTTTACCATGTCACGGAGCCGCTGCAAAAGCTAACCGGTGCTGCCAAACAGATCGCCGGGGGCGATTACTCCTGCCGTGTGAACGGAACTTTTCAGGATGAGGTCCGGGAGCTTGCCGTGTCGTTTAACGGGATGGCAGAAAACACGGAAAATGCTTTCGAGCTCATGACCAGCCAGCAGAAGCAGCTCGAGGGGGTACTTCAGGGCATGACGGACGGGGTGCTGGCCGTTTCCCGGGACGGCAGGATCCTGTTCCTGAACCAGAGCGCTCTGCATCTGCTTGGCAGCACCACTTTGTCCAGTGGAAAGAAGCTGGAGGGCAGCTTGCTGATCAATAAAATTGCAGATATGATGAAAAATGCCGTGGAGAATAATCTTACCAGCAAGCAGAACCTTGTCACAGAGGACGGGAAACAGTTTATGGTTTATACGGCGCCGATTCCGGGCCAGAGAACCGCAGCCTCCCTTGCCGTGCTTTCCGATGTGACGCGCATCCGCAAGCTGGAGCGCCTTCGCAGCGAATTTGTCGCCAACGTGACGCACGAGCTGAAAACGCCTCTGACCTCGATCCGGGGAAGCATCGACCTGCTGAAAAGCGCCGACCGCGACGAAAAAACGCGGCGTTATTTCTACGATATTCTGGATATTGAAGCGGAGCGCCTCCAGCATCTGATCGATGATATGCTGGTTCTTTCGCAGATCGAAAACGCCAAAGACGATCCTTCCGCCTGCCCATGCAGCGTGGAGGAGGCCATCCGCAAATGCGTCGGGCGGTATCAGGAGACCGCTGAAAAAAATCAGATCAGCGTTGAGGTAGACGCCGAACCCGGACTCTATGTTTCCTGTTCACCGACACGTTTGCAGCAGCTGCTGGGCAATCTGGTGGAGAATGCAATCAAGTACAACGTCCCCCGGGGGCATGTGTGGGTTACCTCCATGCGGCAGAGAAAGACGGCGGTCATCCGGGTAAAGGATGCCGGAATCGGAATTGCGCCGGAGCATTTCAGCCGGCTGTTCGAACGCTTTTATCGGGTGGATACCAGCCGTTCCCGGGAAATCGGAGGAACAGGCCTCGGCCTCTCCATCGTGAAGCACCTTGCCGTTCTGTATGGCGGCGACGTCAGCGTCGAGAGTGAAATGGGGAAGGGGAGCACCTTCACCGTCCGGTTGCCGCTTATCAATGAACCTACGGCGGAGGATTCTCGGAAACAGAATTAAACAAAGCGGCACGGGTGGAAGTCATCCCACTCGTGCCCATTTTTTAAAGTCAATGGATTCGTTCGGTTTAAAGAGACGCTTTGAAAATTGCGAGCACATCTTTGGCGGAAAGGGGGCAGAACGCTTCCTGCAGGTTGTGCCCAGCCGCGCGCTCGGCCATGATTTCGAGATTTTCCTCACCGATTCCAACTTCCTTCAGCGTAGAGGGAAGACCGAGCGACCGGAAGAATTCCCGCGTCTTTTGAATTGCCAGCTTTGCGGTGTCGTACTTTTCAAGAGCAGGATCGATACCCCAGACATTGACGCCGTACTCCGCAAATTGACCGACCGTCTCATCGTTCAGAATATAGCTCATCCAGTTCGGAGTAAGAATCGCGAGCCCCTCGCCGTGCGTAATGTCGTAGAACGCGCTCAGCTCGTGCTCCATCGGGTGTGCGCTCCAGGCGACGTCCGCTCCTTCGGAAAGAAGACCGTTGATCGCAAGACTGGAAGCCCACATCAGGTTGGAACGCGCGGCGTAATTGTCGGGTTCCTCTATTGCGATTTTGCCGTAGCGGATGCAGGTCTTGAGAAGACCCTCCGCAAAGCGTGCCTGAAGATACGCATCCGGAACTCTGGTAAAATAGTTTTCGAAGATATGGCTCATAATGTCGGCCGTGCCCGCCGCCGTTTGCTTTTTCGAAACGGAGAAGGTGTATTCCGGGTCGAGAATGGAAACCTTCGGCAGCATCGCCTCGGAGCCTGTGCCGAGTTTTTCCTTCGTTTCAGGATTGGAAATTACCGCGAATGGATTCATTTCCGATCCGGTGGCTGCAAGAGTGAGAACGGATACGACCGGAAGAACTTTTCCGATCCTATCCCGATGGGTGACAATGTCCCATGCGTCGCCCTCGTAGAATACGGCTGCGGCGATTGCTTTGGCGCAGTCGATGGTGCTGCCGCCGCCCGCCGCGAGAACGACGTCGAGCTTCTGTTCGCGGCACAGGCGCACGCCCTCCCGGACCGAGGCAATTTTCGGATTGGGCTCAACTCCGGAAAGTTCCGTTACCGAAACGGAAGCAGCTTTCAGAATTTCCATAATCCGGCCGTACAGGCCGATTTTTTTAATGCTGCCTCCGCCGTAGACAAGCAGAACGCGCGAGCCGTACTCCCGGATCGCTTCGCCGAGGTGTTCGATCTGACCCCGCCCGAAATAAATTTTTGTCGGAACGGAAAAAACAAAATTCTCCATATGGTGTCTATCCTTTCTTCTGCACGCTTATTTTTCCTTGATTGCTCCGGTTCGGTAGCAATCCAGCAGTGCGGTTAAATCCTCAATCTGAGCGGCAAGCTCTTTCCCCGTGTCGGTGTCGGCCACCGTAATCCGCTGCGGGATCGTTTCCACGACCTGTACCTTAGGAGCATCCTCTCCGAAGAGACTGCCCGGCTTTAATGGTTTGTGCTCCGCCAAGGCAAGATACCGGGAGTTGGCAATAAACGTGTAGCCCCCGATTCCGGTCTGCTTCTGATAGGCTTTGGAAATGCCGCCGTCGATCATGAACAGCAGTCCTTCTCCTTTGACGGGGCTTTCCCCCTGCTTCAGACGTACCGGAACGTGCCCATTGACGATGTGGGAAACACTGGGGTCGAGCCCGAATTCCCTCATGATCATTTCGCATGTTTTCCGGTGTTCGATGAACGTATAGTACGGGTTCATGGCTTCCATGTGAGCGGCACGGTCCCCGATAAAATAATGTTCGAATGCGGCCAGTTTGCTTTTCCCAAACAGAGGCGATTTAGCGCCGCACCAGAGGTACCACATCATGTCCCTCGCACTTTCCCGCTCCGGGGAGCCTTCCGGCGCAAAATAGGCGTTACGGACGACGCCGTCCAGGTACTGGAGGTACTTTTTCCCGCCGAGACTCTTTTCCCCAATCGGAATCCGGTCGATTTCTCCGCTTTCCGTCAGCGGAATGCAGCCGTGGTAGAGCAGGCTGGAGTTGACGGTGAGGAACATGCTTCCGTGCGAGTACAGAAAGCGGATATGCTTCTGCAGGCGTTCGCTGTGGCGGAAGGAATAGGACATTGTCCTGAGCAGCTCGGATTCCTCGTGCGTCAGTTCAAGCGGATGCTTCGGGTCGACTGTGGGGAAGGACCTGTCCCGCAGCGGATATTCCGTGCCGCCGAGGCTGACCGTCCCTTTTTGAAAGTCGATGCTGTTCAGCAGAATCCGGTCGTCCATTCCGTATTCCGGGTGCTTTTGAATTAGCGTGCCCTCTACCTTGAACTGGATTACGGCGATCGCCTTGTGCATTTTCGACGCGAGCGGAATGTCTACCGGGTCGTACTGGTTTTCATCCAGAATGTGAGGGAGAAAGACCTCGCAGGGATCGTCATGATAGACCTTTTCCGCAAACACCGCGAGGGGCCGCAGATTGATTCCGTAGCCGTCCTCCAGAAGATCAAAGGTGTTGTAGCTGATGCCGAGCCGGATGACGTTCGCAATCAAGGCGTGATTGCCCGCTGCGGCGCCCATCCAGGAAATATCATGGTTTCCCCACTGAATGTCCACGTCATGAAAATTTGTAAGGGCGTCCATTATGGCGTCCGCCCGCGGCCCGCGGTCGAAAATGTCGCCGAGAATGTGCAGCCGGTCGATCAGAAGCTGCTGGATCAGGTTGCACAGGGCTGTGATGAACTGCGTTGCCATTCCGGTGTGCACAATGGCGCGGATGATCTCGCCGTAATAGTTCGGCTTGTTTTTTCCGCCGTCCGCGTGCAGAAGTTCGTCAATAATATAAGCAAAATTTTTCGGCAGCTTTTTCCGGACCTTCGAAC